>OZ220480.1:1535000-2018984 GCA_965116025.1 uncultured candidatus Poriferisulfidus sp. | reverse complement strand
ATTCATGAGAGCGGAGCTGATCATGAGAGATTCGCTTTCTTGGCGCGGTCCAAGGACTTCCGAATCCGTGTGGACAACGATTCGACGCGCTTGGGAAGATCGCTCGGGAGCTCCCGGGACAGCCGCAAGAAGTCGTGGCTCAGGTTCAGCGCGGCGATGACCGCGACGCGTTCCATGCTGGCGTTGGCGTCCATCTCGCGAACCGTTCGCATTTGGCTCCTCAGGCGCTTGATGGCCGGATCCAGCGATTCGCGCTGTCCGGGGGGGCAGGCGACCTCGTAGGTCTTCTTGAGAAGGCGGACGTTGATCTGGTCGGTGGCCATGCTCATTCGGTTCGGGCGTAGGGGCGGAGTCGCGCCAGCACATGGTCGATGGCGCTGGCCGTCTGACGGTTCTTGCGGCGCCAGTCGCGCTGTTGCTCCTGCAACTGGTCGCAACGCTTGAGCAAAGACTGGTTGGCGCTGACGAGCCGGTCGCAAAGCGTGACCAGCGCGTCGACGTTCCGCTCGAGCGCGGCGAGGGCGGTTTCGGCGGAAGGATTCTTCAAGTCCACGATCAAGCGGGTTAATTTCTGGCGCGTTCGCTTGCGAGTATAGCAAAGTCCGCTGGCGCGCGACCCAGGGTCACCCCCGTAGCGCCGCGATCGCCTCCGCGTAATTCGGTTCGTCCCCGATCTCGGGCACCAGCTCCGTGTGGACGACCTTGTTGCCGCTGTCCAGCACCACCACCGCGCGCGCGGTGATCCCGGCGAGCGGGCCGTCGGCGATCAGGACGCCATAGTCGCGCGCGAAATCCCGGTTGCGCATCATCGACAAGGTGACCAGGCGCTCGGCGCCGCGCTCGGTGCAGAAGCGAGTCATCGCGAACGGCAGGTCCGAGGAGATCACCAGCACCACCGCCTTCTTGTCCAGCTTTCCGGCCTCCTCGTCGAACTGGACGGAAGACTTGGCGCAGACTGGAGTGTCCAAGCTGGGCAGGATCGAGAGCAGCTTGCGCGCGTCGCCGAACGTGCCGAGGGTGGCTTCGTTGAGGTCGCGGTCGACCAGCGTGAAATCCGGGGCCGCGTCGCCGACCTCCGGCAGGGCGCCTTCCAGGCGGGCTTCGTTTCCGTGCAGGGTGACGGTCGCCATTCGATATCTCCTTGAGGGATTTTGACCAAGCGGATTTTACCCGCTTTCGCCAGCATTGTAGAATGGGCGCGAACCGCGCGACGATACGCTCCGTTGAGCCAGCACAGCCTTTTCACATCCGAAGCCGTCTCCCGGGGGCACCCGGACAAGGTGTGCGACCAGATCTCGGACGCGGTGTTGGACGAGGCGCTGGCGCGAGACGCCAACGCGCGGGTGGCCGTGGAGACCTTGGTCAAGGATCAGCGGGTGGTTCTGGCGGGCGAGCTGTCGCTGGCCCCGGGGAAGCGGCTCGAGGACGAGGACTACGACCGGATCGTCCGCTCCGTGATCCGGGAGATCGGGTACGTCGAGGATCTCGATGTCGGGTTCGATTCGACGCGGTGCGAGATTCTGACGCTCATCGGCGCGCAGTCCTCGGATATCGGGCAGGGCGTGGACGCCGAGGAGCAGGGCGCGGGGGACCAGGGCATCATCTTCGGCTACGCGTGCGACGACACGGAGACCTGGATGCCGGCCCCGATCCAGTACGCGCACGAGCTGATGCGCCGCCACGAGGAGGTCCGGAGCTCCGGACCGGGAAGGGAGGCGCTGCGCCCGGACGCGAAGAGTCAGGTCACGTTTCGCTACGACGAGAGCGGCCGCGCGGTGGCGGTCGACACGGTCGTGCTTTCCACGCAGCACGCCCGGGAATATTCGTCCCTGGAGAGGCAACGGGAATTGCGCGCGCTCGTGCGCGAGGAGATCATCGATCCGGTGATCCCTCCGGACCTGCGTTCCCAAGACTTCCAGACGCTCATCAACCCGACCGGAAAGTTCGAGATCGGGGGGCCGGTTGGCGATTGCGGGCTCACCGGGCGCAAGATCATCGTCGACACTTACGGCGGCATGGCGCGTCACGGAGGCGGGGCGTTCTCCGGCAAGGACCCGTCCAAGGTGGACCGCTCGGCCGCCTACGCGGCGCGCTACGTGGCCCGGCACGTGGTGGGCGGCGGCTTCGCCCGGCGTTGCGAGGTGCAGCTGGCCTACGCGATCGGCTGGCCCAGGCCGATATCGGTCCGGGTGGACACGTTCGGGACCGGGAGCGTCCCGGAAGGGCGCGTCGCCGACGTGCTGCTGGCCGGCGAGGTCTTCGACCTGTCGCCTGGCGGGATTGTTAAAATGCTCGGCCTGCTGGACGAGGACCGCGGGTTTCGGTACCGGGACTCGGCCGGGCATGGGCATTTCGGCTATCCGGACGGGGCGTTTCCGTGGGAGTCGCTGGACCGATTGGATCAACTGCGCGCCGCGCTGGGAGAATGACATCATGAGCATGAGCGAGTCCGTTACCGAAATCCGCCCGGACCACGAAGTCGCCGACTTGGGGCTGGCGCCGTGGGGGCGCCGCGAGATCGCGATCGCGCGCGCCGAGATGCCGGGGCTCGTCGCGTTGCGCGCGAAGTACGAGGCCGAGCGGCCGCTGGAGGGCGCGCGCGTCGCGGGCTGTCTGCACATGACGATCCAGACGGCGGTGCTGATCGAGACGCTGGTGGCGCTCGGAGCCGAGGCGCGCTGGTCGTCGTGCAACATCTTCTCGACCCAGGACCACGCCGCGGCCGCGGTCGCCGACCAGGGAATCCCGGTGTTCGCTTGGAAAGGAGAGACCGAGGAGGAGTACCTGCGGTGCATTTACCGCGTGATCGAGGGGCCGGACGGCTGGCGCCCGAACCTGTTGCTGGACGATGGTGGCGACCTGACGCGCGTGATGCACGACGATTATCCTCGGTTGCTCGAGGAGGTGCGCGGCATTTCCGAGGAGACGACCACGGGGGTCAGTCGCCTGTACGCCATGCACGAGAAAGGAGAGCTGAAGGTGCCGGCGATCAACGTCAACGACTCGGTCACCAAATCCAAGTTCGACAACACGTACGGCTGCCGCGAGTCTTTGCTGGACGGCCTCAAGCGGGCGACCGACGTGATGGTCGCGGGCAAAACCTGCGTGGTGGCCGGTTACGGCGGGGTCGGGAAGGGCTGCGCCCAGTCCCTGCGCGCGCAAGGCGCGATCGTGTGGGTGACGGAGGTGGACCCGATCTGCGCGCTGCAGGCGGCGATGGAGGGCCTGCCGGTGGTGACCATGGACGAGGCGGCCCCGAAGGCCGATATCTTCGTCACCGCGACCGGCTGCCGGCGCGTGATCACCTTCGAGCACATGCGGCGGATGAAGGATGAGGCGATCGTCTGCAACATCGGGCATTTCGACAACGAGATCGACATCGCCGCGCTCGACGGTTGCGTTTGGGAGGAGGTCAAGCCGCAGGTCGACCACGTGGTCTTCCCCGACGGCAAGCGCCTGATCGTGCTGGCCCGCGGGCGGCTGGTCAACCTCGGGTGCGCGACCGGGCATCCCAGTTTCGTGATGTCGTGCTCGTTCGCCAACCAGGTGCTGGCCCAGATCGAGTTGTGGCGGCGGCCGGACGCTTACGGGCCCGGCGTTCACACCTTGCCGAAGGACAAGGACGAGGAGGTCGCGCGTCTGCACTTGGACAAGCTCGGCGTCCATCTGACCGAGCTGACGTCGGAGCAGGCGGAGTACTTGGGCGTGGACGCGCGCGGGCCCTACAAGCCCGATCATTATCGCTACTGATCGTCCGTTTGGGAGCGGGGACGGCGCGTGAGCGCGCCGCGCCGCGTCGCCGTGGTCATGGATCCGCCTGAGCGGATCCGTCCAGAGCGAGACTCGACCGTCGCGCTCATGCTGGCGGCCCAGGCGCGTGGCGCAGAGCTGCACGTCGCGACGCTTTCCGACCTGAGCGGCGGTCCCGACGGCGCGCTCGCTCGCGTCCGGAAGGTTCTCGTCTCCGACCGGGCTGACTGGTGCCGGGTCGAGGAGGAGCGCGAGGCGGCTCTGGCCGAGTTCGATGTGGTGCTGATGCGCAAGGACCCGCCCGTCGATCTGGCGTACATCGCCGCCACTTGGTTGCTGGACCAGGCCCGCGCCGCTGGCGCGCTCGTTCTCAACGCCCCGAACGCGCTGCGCGATGTCAACGAGAAGCTCTCCATCGCGCGGTTCGCGGATCTCGCGCCGCCTTTTCTGGTGAGCGCGCGCCGCGACGACTTGGAACGGTTCCTGGCGCGGCATGGCGAGATCGTCGTCAAGCCGCTCGACCGCATGGGAGGGGATCAGGTGTACCGCTTGCGCCCGGGAGATCCCGCCCTGGCCCAGGCCATCGAGACCGTCACGCGGCGAGGCTCCGTGCCCGCGATGGCGCAACGCTTTCTCCCTGAGGTGGTCGAGGGCGACCGGCGTCTGTTGCTGATCGACGGCGAGCTAATCCCGGACGTCGCGGTGCGCGTCCCCAAGAAGGGGGATTTTCGCGCCAACCTCTCTCAAGGCGGGACCTTGCGGGTGGAGCCGGCCAGCGAGCGCGACCGCGAGATCGCGGAGCGCGTGGGGAAGCCCTTGCGGGACGCCGGGGTGTGCTTCGCGGGAGTGGACGTGGTCGGAGGGTGGCTGACCGAGATCAACGTCACGTCTCCGACTTGCGTCCGCGAGGTGGAGCGGGCGACCGGGCGGGCGGTGGCGGCGCGCTTCTGGGACGCCGTGGCCGATCGCTGGCTGGAGACTTGATCCATGCGGCCGCTGACGCCCGCGATTCCCGACTCCGAGCGCTTGGCGTTCTGCCTGTTCTTGGCGCTGGCCGCGCACGGCATGGCGATTCTGGGCGTGACGCTCACGTCCCCACCGCCCGGGACGGCGCCGGATTTCGAGGCGCTTTGGGCGGGAGACGCGGCCTGGCCGGGGCTGGCGGAGACCGGCCAAGCTCCGCCATGGCCCTTTTCCCTTCGCTCCGCCCCGGGCGCCGCGCATGGCTCGGAGAGGGCGCCGGAGGCGTATACTTTGGAACGAGAATACGCGCGCCAGTGGGTGGCGCGCGCGGAGCGTCTGGGGGAGAGCGTGGCGCGGGATCTCGAGGGAGAGGTGGTGGTGCATGTGACGATGGACGCGCGCGGCGGAGTTCGGCGGATCGAGATCGAGCCGGGGCCGGAGCCCTTGGCCGCGGCCGCGCGGGACGTCGTGACTCGCATGCGGCCGCACGCGCCGTTCCCCGAAGAGCTTCGAGCCCATCGCGACCGTTTGCGAATCAGTCGCCGCTGGGTGTTCGGGGCCCCGACCAAAAAGCCCGCGAGGGAGCGGCTTCGCCCGTGAAAACCTTGCGCGGACGTCTGCTGGTGGCGACTCCCGACTTGCAGAACGAATTTTTTCGGCGCGCCCTGATCCTGGTCTGCGAGCATGACGCGGAGAATGGCGCGATCGGGTTCATCGTGAATCACCCGTCGGACATCACCTTGCGGGATCTGCTGCTCGACATGAAGATCAAGCCGGAAGATCCGGAAGCTCTCGGCCGGCCGGTGTTCCTGGGCGGGCCGGTGCGGCCGAACTTGGGGTTTGGACTGTACACTGGGGGCCGCGAGCTTTCGGATAGCGCCAAGATCGACGGCCGCATCCGGGTCACCGCGTCTCGCGCTCTGCTGGAGCGTTGCGCGGTCGGGAAGGGACCGAAGAACCTGCTGGTGGCGATGGGCTATTCCGGCTGGTTCCCGGGACAGTTGGAGCGAGAGATGGACATCGGTTCATGGTGGCTGGCGGAGCCGTCGCCGGAGTTGCTGTTCGGAACGCCCTGGGAACGTCGCTGGGGAGAGGCGCTCAAGCAGCTGGGACTGGACGAATCGTCCCTGTATTTCGGACGCGGGCATGCCTGACGACTACCAAGTCGCGCTGGCGTTCGATTTCGGGCTCGCCCGGATTGGCGTGGCGGTCGGCTCGCTGAAGATCGCGACCGCGCGCGGGGTGGAGGTCGTCGCCAACCGCCGCGGCTCGGTGGATTGGTCGGGGATCGACCGCTTGGTTCGGACGTGGCGACCGAGCGTCTTGGTGGTGGGCGAGCCGGAGGCGCGGGTCGGGGCCGACGGGCACCTGACGCGCGCGTTGCGCCGCTTTCGCGCCGGATTGGCCGCGCGCTACGGCTTGCCGGTGGCGCGGGTCAACGAGGACTACACCTCCGAGTGCGCGCGCGCCGATTCGCGCGCGCGCCGTCGGGCCGGCCTCCAGAGAAGGCTCGTCTCGGGCGAGATTGATAAGATGGCGGCCGCCTATATCCTGAATGCTTGGCTGTCGGAGCAGCATGTCGTCGCGCGAGAGAGTTGATGTCGGCGCCGCGCTCGCCCGCTTGGGCGATTCCGTTCAGTCCTTCCTGACCGCTCGGGGGATCGCCCTGCCGGTCTTCGTCGGCATCCATACCGGGGGGGTGTGGGTGGCCGAGGCTTTGCGGGCGCGTTGCGCGGTCGCTGAGCCGCTGGGAACGCTGGACGTCAGCTACCACCGTGACGACGTGGGCCGCGCCGCGCCGCGCCCGCTGAAGCCAGCGCGCATGCCAGCCTCGCTGGACGACCGGCACGTCCTTCTGGTCGACGACGTGCTGTTCACCGGGCGCACCACGCGGGCCGCGCTCAACGAGTTGTTCGAGTACGGCCGCCCGGCCTCGGTGACGTTGGCGGTGCTGGTCGAGCGCCCGGGTCGGGAAATCCCGGTGGCGCCCGATCTGGTCGGGACGCGCTTGGATCTGGGACCGGAAGACCGAGTCAAGCTGCGGGGTCCGGAGCCTCTGGAACTGGTGATCACGCGATCCAGCGGCTCATTGCTGGAAGAGTCGCTTCGGTGAGCCCGGTCCAGACTCCCCTGTTTCGCGCGCCGCCGGCGGCGCAGAGCCAGATCGATGAGCAGGGACGCTTGCGCCATTTTCTGAGCGTCGAGGGACTGCCAGCGTCCCTGCTGGAAGAGATTCTGGACACCGCTCAGTCGTTCCACGTGGCCTCGGATCAGGCGGCGCGGAAGGTTCCGCTGCTCCGCGGCAAGACCATCGTCAACCTGTTTTTCGAGGCCAGCACCCGCACCCGCACCACCTTCGAGCTGGCGGCGAAGCGCCTGTCCGCCGACGTTCTGAATCTGGATCTGGCCACCGCGGCCACGACCAAAGGCGAGAGTCTGCTGGACACGTTGCGGAATCTCGAGTCGATGCGTTGCGACATGTTCGTGGTGCGCCACCACCAAAGCGGGGCGGCGCATTTCATCGCCCGCCATGTCGCCGAGCGCGTCAGCGTCATCAACGCCGGCGACGGTCGGCACGCGCACCCGACCCAAGCCATGCTGGACATGTTCACGCTGCGCCGGCGCTTTCCGGATTTCGGCGCGATCACGGTCGTCATCGTCGGGGATATCCTGCACTCGCGAGTGGCGCGGTCCGAGATTCAGGCCCTGCGGACCCTGGGCGTGGGCGAGATCCGGGTGGTCGCGCCGAGGACCTTGCTGCCAAGAGAGGCGGCCAGCTTAGGCGTGGTGCCGATGAGGTCCATGGAAGAGGGACTGAAGGGAGCGCAGGCCGTGATCCTGCTACGCTTGCAGAAAGAGCGCATGCATGGCAGTTTCGTGCCGAACGAGACCGAATACTACCGGCTCTACGGACTGACCCGGGCGCGCGTGGGTTTGCTGGCGGACGATGGAGTCGTGATGCACCCGGGGCCGGTCAACCGCGGGGTGGAGGCGGATTCGGCGGTGGTGGATGGCCCGCGCTCGACGATTCTCGAGCAGGTCCGCAATGGCGTGGCGGTGCGCATGGCCATCCTGTCCATGGTGATGCGGAGTCGGGCGTGGTGACGCGACTGGCCGTGCGTGGGGGCTACGTCGTCGACCCCGCGAGCGGGGTCGACGCGGTTCGCGACGTGTTTTGCGCGCGCGGCAAGATCGTCGGGATGGGGTCGGCGATGGAGGAGTTCGAGGCGGACCGGGTGGTGGACGCGCGGGGTTGCCTGGTGATGCCGGGCGTGGTGGACCTCGCGGTCTGCCTGAGCCCGATCGGCGAGCGGCGCGCTAGCGCGCGGAGCGAGACGCGGGCCGCGGCGGCGGGCGGGGTGACCACGGTCTGCTCAGGGGCGGAGACGCAGCCAATCCCGGATTCGCCGGCGGCGGTGGGGCTGTTGATGAAGCAGGCGCGGCAGGCCGGCTTCGCGCGCTTGGAAGTCCTCGGCGCCGCCATGCAGGAACTAGGAGACACGCAGCTGGCCAGCCTGGGCGCGTTGCGCGAGGCGGGTTGCGTTGGGGTCGGCAATGGGCGGCGCCCCTACGCGAACCTGCTGGTGTTGCGCCGGGTCATGGAATACGCGGCGAGCCAGGACCTCACCCTGTTCTACCATCCCCTAGACCATGCCTTGGCGAGCCAAGGCTGCGCGCATGAGGGCGCCTTCGCGGCACGGCTGGGACTGCCGGGAATTCCGCCGGCGGCGGAGACCGCCGCTCTCGCGCAGATGACGGCGCTGGTGCAGGACACTGGCGCGCGGGTTCATTTCTGCCGCTTGTCCTGCGCGCGAGCGGTGGACATGTTGGAGATCGGGCGGCGCGCCGGGCTTCCCGTGACCGCGGACGTCGCGGCGCATCAGCTGTTTTTGACGGAGGAGGCGGTGAGCGGATTCGACGTCAACGCGCTGGTCGTTCCGCCCCTGCGCGCCGAGCGCGACCGCGAGCGCCTGCGCGAGGGCGTGCGCGACGGCGTCATCCAGGCGATCTGCTCGGATCACCAGCCTCTGGACCCGGATTCGAAAATGGCGCCGTTTCCCGAAGCCCGTCCGGGGATCTCGGGTATCGAGACCCTGCTGCCGCTGACCATGAAGCTGGTGTCCGAGGAGGTTCTCTCCCGCGCGCGCGCGGTGGAGCTGCTCACGGCGGGCCCGGCCGCCATTCTGGGCCGTGGCGCGGGCACGCTGGCGGTCGGCGCGGCCGCGGATCTCAGCGTCGTTCGTTTGGGCGAGCCTTGGACCTTCAAGGCCGACTCGATGCTGAGCGTGGGGCGGAACACGCCGTTCGACGGATGGCGTTTCGACGATCAGGTGCGCGCCACCGTCCGCGGGGGAACGGTCGTCTATCAACGGGAAGGCGCGGCGTGACGGCGGCGTCTCGCGTTCCCATTCACAGCGTTGACGCGCGCGCGCTTCGCGCGCGCCACTTGGAGGCGAACCAGCACGCCCTGACGCTGGAAGCTCCCGTGATCGCCGAATTCGCGACGCCGGGGAGCTTCGCGCATCTGGAGGTTCCTGGAGGCGGCCGCATGACGCGCCGCCCGCTCTCCATCCTGTGGAGCGACCGGAAGGCCGGGACGGTCGAGTTTCTGTACAAGGTGGTGGGAGCGGGGACGGCGGCTCTGGCGCGAGTCCGGGAAGGCGAGACCTTGCCGACGCTTGGCCCGATCGGACGAGGCTTCCGGTTCGATCCGGAGCGCGATCGGCCGTTGCTGATCGGGGGCGGGGTCGGGATTCCGCCGATTCTGTTTCTCGCCCGCGAGATCCGGGATCGCTCCGCGCCGCTGGTGGTGATGGGCTCGGAGATCCCGTTTCCGTTCGAAAGCCGTCCCTCGACCATTCTGGTCCCGGGCGCGCCGGATGGCGTGATCGCCTGCATGGGATTGCTCGACGACTGGGGAGTCGCGTCTCGCTTATGCTCCACCCGGGGCTATGCTGGATGCCACGACGGCTATGTGGACGCGTTCGCCCGGATATGGCTCGAGTCTCAGCCTCCCGACGCGCTCAGGCGGGTGGCCGTCTACGCCTGTGGGCCGACGCCGATGCTGGAGGCGGTGGCCCGGCTGGCCGAGGAGTTCGCCCTGCCGTGCCAAGTATGCATGGAGGAATACATGGCGTGCGCGGTCGGCGGGTGCGCCGGGTGCGCGGTGAAGATCGTGAAGGAAGATGGCGTGGCCATGAAGCGGGTATGCGTCGATGGTCCGGTGTTCGACGCGCGGGAGGCGTTTCCCGCGCGCGTTCGCCCTCTATAATGCGAGAATCGGAGCTTGCCTCCGCGGCGGGCGGGAATGGTGGATGCCTGAGAATCCAAGAATCCTTTTGATCGGGGGCGGCAACATGGGTCGCTCGCTGGCGGGCGGGCTGGTCCGGTCCGGCTGGAAGGCGGACGATATCACGGTGTCCGATCCCGATCCGCGGGCGCATCAGGCGCTGGCCGCGGGCCTCGGGCTGACGCGGCTGTACTACGAGAACTCGCTGGCGTACTCGAAGTCGTCTCCCGATGTCGTGCTGTTCGCGACCAAGCCCGACCGGTTGTCGACGACCGCCACCGAGCTCGCGCCTTGGATGGTGGTGGACCGGCCCTTGCTGGTGAGCGTCGCGGCGGGCGCGCGCGCGGACGATCTGGCGCGCTGGACGGGCGGGCATTGCCCGGTGGCGCGCGCCATGCCGAACACGCCGGCTCTGGTCGGGGCCGGGATGAGCGTCCTGTACGCGCGCGCGGATGTCGACGGCGCGCGACGGACGCTGGCGGGCCGGATCATGGAGGGAGTGGGAAAGATCCTCTGGGTCGAGGACGAGTCCCTGATGGATGTCGCCACCGCGGTCTCGGGCAGCGGTCCCGCCTATTTCTTCCTGTTCCTGCGCGCGATGGTCGAGGCGGCCCGCCACATGGGCCTGGACGAGGACCAGTCTCGCCTGCTGGTGCTGGAGACGGCTCGCGGGGCGCGGGAACTGGCGGTCTCCTCGGAAGATTCCTTGGACGAGCTGTGCCGCAAGGTGACGTCGAGAGGCGGGACGACCGAGGCCGCCTTGAACGTCTTGGAGATGGCGGGGTTCCGGGAGTTGGTTCGGGACGCGATGGAGGCGGCGCGGAATCGGGCCGCGGAGATGGGCGACGAGCACGCCCGGGCCTGACATGGAAGCCATCCTCCAGCTCGCCCTGACCTTGTACCTGTACGCTTTTCTGGCGCGGCTGCTACTGACCTACCACCAAGCGGATTTCTACAACCCGGTCTCGCAGGCTCTGGCGCGGGTGACCGATCTGCCGCACCGCTGGGTCCGGCGCGTGGTGCCGCCGGTCCGGGACTGGGACCTCGCCCTGCTCGTCATCGCGCTGGCGCTGGAACTGGTTCGCATGTACGTCGGCGGGGCCGCGCGGCTGGAGGCGTCGTACCCAGGAATCGCGCTGTACGCCCTGACCCGGGTCCTCGGGATGGCGTTAAACGTCTACTTGGTCGCCCTGATCGTCGTGGTGATAGCCAGCTGGGTCCGGTTCTCCGCGGCCGCGGACCCGTTTCTGAGTCTGGCGCGTAGCCTGACCACCCCGATGCTGATGCGAATCCGCGGCGTTCTTCCAGATACCGGAATGCTGGACCTATCGCCCATGGTGGCCCTGTTCGGGGTGTATTTTCTGCAGAGCGGGCTGTACCGGATCGGTCAGTGGGGACTGATGGCCTGATTTGTCGTCGGAAGGGAGTCGAGCCAGTTGCGAAATAGCTGACGGGAAACGTCTTCCCAAGTATGGCGCGTCCCGGTCGCCAGCTCTTCCTCCGGAAATTCCCCGATTCGTTCCGCTCCGCCACCGAGCGACAGGACTCGTTCCCGAAATCCCCGGGCGAGACCGGCCGCCGTCTCGTTGAGCGCGTTATCGGGCATCGGAGGATAATCTCCACGCTCTTTGGAAAGATAGCGCAGGATCTCGCGCTTGTACTCTTTCAGCAAGCTGATGGCCTCGTATTCCGGGTGCCCCTGAAAATACAATCGGCGACCGTCTGGCTCCACCGCCATTTGCGCGCCGGCGACCGGGCTCGAGACCAGGATGTCCACGCCCCGCGCGCGCAAATCCGATTCCGGGATCTCGTTGAAGCGCGAGTGCGGCATCTCGAACCGGCTCGGCAGGCGCGCGACCAAGGGATGGTCGGGCTTGAGGACGGAGTGGTCGAAGATTCCCCAGCGCTTGCGTGGCAGGTGGCGGCGGGCGATCCCGTGAAAGATTAGCGCGGACGCGTGCGCGGCCAGGCAGGAGCAGAAGACGGGTATCTGAAGCCGGTCGGCGAGTCGCAGCGCGTCGGCGAGATCCTCCCAGAACGGCTCGCTCGTCAGATCGGGCTCGGTGACGTTGGCGCCCGTGATGATCAGGGCGTCCAGACCCGCGTCGCCGATCTCCGAGCGGTCGCGATAGAGTCGCCGCAGATGGTCGCGGCCCGTCTCTCCCCGGGAAATCCCCTCGATAGTGAAGAAGCGCATGGCGCAGCAACGTCGCTCATGGCTGTCCAGAAGTCGCAGGAACTGCCTTTCGGTCGCGGCCAGCGCGCGGTCCGGCATCATGTTGAGCAAGCCGATGTCCAGACGAATCGCGTCCTCTGGAACGCGCTCAACCACCTGGGCGCCCTCTCGGGAGACTCGGTCCAGGCTGGGCGCGTCCTGCAGGCGAAGCAGGGGCATGGAAACTAGTCCGCGCGCGTGATGGCCCGGGCGATCAGATCGACGAAGTCGTCGGAATTCCGAACGTCCCCGATCTCGTCCATGCTCACGGCGTAGCCGTACTGGTCCGCGATGCTCCGGTAGCGTTCCAGGCGGTCCCGTGACAATCGCGGGAAGGCCCAGCGGGTGAAGTCGTCGGGATCGATTTCCTGGAAATCTCGTAACCCGCGCTCGCCCAGAAAACTCTTGATCGACTGGTCCAGAAAGGCTTCCGGGTAGTAGAGGGGCTTGGGGCTTTTCGCTTGGCGCTCGCACAGCTCCTCGATTTGTCGGTCGTCGGCATGGATGTAGAGGATCAGGGTATGTTGGGCCAGCAGCTCGAACACGTCTGGGCGCCGCAGCTCGCACAGGCTGCCGCCGGCGTCGTTCACGAGGTGCGGGTAGCCGTAGATCTCCTGTCCTTTGCGAATAAACGACGGGACGTCGCGCATGGCCTCGATCTCGGCATCGTGGTGGAGTCGCAGTCGGTTCTTGAATTCCCGCAGCGACAGGCCTCCGAGGTCGGGGTTCCCGGGCTTTCCGAGAAACGTCGAGACCGGCTCCAGATTGCCGACGGTGATGTTGTTGGAGATATAGATGGAGTCCGAGCGCAGCAGGTCCGCCAAGAACGGCACCTCCATCATCTTCGCCTTGAGGTTGTCGAGAATGTTCTCGCTGAGATAGCGCGTGCCGATCCGATAGTCACCGGAATAGTGGAACCACCGCGTCTTGTCGAGGCGCTCGGATAGCCGGGTCTTGCCCACGCCCGACATGCCGAGCAGGGTGACGGCCTTGTGCGGGAGGGCGCGGAACTCGGCCGCGGTCAGGCGCATGGTGAGGAGCGGGCCGCGTTCCGGTCTCTAGAGGGAAGGCGAGCGGACGACCATCAGCTTGTCGACCTGCATGTCCTCGTAGGTGTAGGGGATGCCGCCCACGCCGTGGCCCGACTGCTTGAGCCCCGCGAACGGCATCCAGTCGACTCGGAACGCGGTATGGTCGTTGACCATCACGGCGGCGGCCTCCAGCTGGTGATAGCAATGCAGCGCGGTGTCGATGTTCTGGCTGAACACGGCGGCCTGAAACGAGTACGGTCCGGCGTTGGCGCGCGCGATGGCGTCGTCGATGTCGTCGAAGTCGTACACGCAGATCACGGGCCCGAACACCTCGCGGGCGCTGACCTTGGCGTCGGCCGGAGGGTTCAGCAGCACGGTCGGCTGGTAGGCGGTGTCCGAGAGTCGTCGCCCGCCGCTGATTCGTTCCGCCCCCGCGTCCACGGCCTCCTGAACCCAGGTCTCCACCCGGTCCACTTCGGCCGGGCGGATCAGGGGGCCGACCTCCGTGTCGGCTTCGGTGGGGTCGCCGACCTTCATGCCGTCGCCGAGTTTGGCCAGTCCTTCGGCGACGCGCCGGGCCACGCTTCGGTCGGCGTAGACCCGTTGCACCGACACGCAGACCTGCCCGGCGTGATAGAACCCGCCCTTGGCCATCAGGGGCAGGGCATCGTCGATGTCGGCGTCCGCCGCCACGATCACCGGGGCGATGCCGCCATGTTCCAGCGCGCAACGCGCGCCGGGCGCCAGCTTCGAGCGGAGCGTCCATCCGACCTCGCCGCTTCCGATGAAGCTGAAGAACGCGACTCGGGGGTCCGAGACCATTCGTTCGGCCACCGCGTGGTCGCCCAGGTTGACGGCTTGCGCGTAGCCATCGGGTAACCCGGCTTGGCGCAGCGTTTCCACGAAGCGCATGCACGACAGGGGCGTGTCGAGCGCGGGCTTGACGATGACCGGGCAACCGGTGGCGAGGGCCGGGCCGACTTGGTGCACGATCAGGTTGAGCGGATGGTTGAACGCGGAGAACGCGAGGACCACGCCGATCGGATACTTGCGGGTCAGCGCCATGTGGTGGGCCGAGGCGGCGTTCAGATTCATCGGGATCTCCCGGCCCGCCTCGGTGCGCAGCGTCTCCACGCAACTGCGCATGCCGTCGATCGCCCGAGCGACCTCGACCTGGGAGTCCGGCAGGGGCTTGCCTCCCTCGCGGGCCGCCTCCACGGCCAGCTCCTCGGCGCGCTCCTCCATGAGGCGCGCGGTTTTTTCCAGAATCTCGATGCGTTTCGCGGGGGGCAGCCAGCGCGATTTGTCCTGATAGATGGCGAAGGCGGTCTGCAGAGCCTTGTCCGCTTGGTCGGCATCGATGATGTCCACCGTGGCGATGGGCGAGCGGTCCCAAGGGGCGTAGACGGTCGCTCGCTTGGCGCGGTCCCCGATGCCGGGGGCTATGACGGGATGGTGTTCCATGAGAGCGGATATAAGCGGAATGGGGAATCCATTTTAAACCAAATGCGTCCTGGGCGATGGCGCTAATTCGGCGCGGGCGAGGATTCGGCTGGCGCGAGCTGGACGCGCGTTCGCGGGAGCGTTTCGGCGGCGCGTTTGATCGGGAGGTAGCGTGGAGTCGGGCGCTCCCGCCCAGGCTCAATAGTCTGATAATGATATTGCAAATGATAATGATTATTATTTATGGTATAGTGCGCGCGTGATTTCGCCCAGGGAGGGCAAGGGTCCGTGGAAGTTCTAGTTGACGGTTTGATCCGGTTCTTGTCGCTGGGAGGTCCTGTCGTATGGCTTCTCGGCGTCTTCTCCATCGCCGCGCTCACGGTCTGCTTCGCCAAGTTCTGGCAGTTCTTCCGGGCGAGACCCGCGACCCGGGCGATGTCGCCGGAGACGCGGGAATTACTGGAAGGAGGAGTCTGGACGCGGGCGATCCAAAGCCTGCGAGCACGGGGCGGGAGTCTGTCCGCTTCCGTTCTGGTTAGGGCTCTGGACCTTTTTGAGCGCCCCGGCCTGTCCGCTGACGACATCAGGTCCGAGGCGACGCGAATCGCGCGCGAGGCGATCAACGGGTTGCGCGGCCATCTGCGCCTGCTCGAGGTGATTTTCACGCTTTCCCCGCTTCTGGGCCTGTTCGGCACCGTGCTGGGCATGATCGAGGCGTTCCAGGCCATGGAGGCCGCGGGATCTCGGGTCGATCCGTCAACCCTCTCCGGCGGTATCTGGAAGGCCTTGCTCACCACGGCGGTCGGGCTGGCCGTCGCGATTCCCGTGATGCTGGCGCATAACTGGTTCGAGCGGAAAGTCGAGATTTGCGCCGACGGAATGCGTGACGATCTGGACCAGGCGCTGGCGTTGCGCGCGGCGAGCGGCCGGTCGCTCGTCCAAGATCAGGTTCGCCGCGCATGAGCGAGATCCAGCCCCGTCGCTCGCGCGGCCGTTCTATTGGCCTCACTCCACTGGTGGACGTGGTCTTCATTCTGCTGCTGTTCTTCATGCTTTCCTCGACGTTCGAGCGATGGCGCGCGATCGATTTCCGTTCCCCCGCCGTCGACGTGAGCGCGCGAAGCGACCGCTTGGATCCGCAGATCCTCGTGCTGGGCGAGTCTGGGAGCCTGAAACTGCGTGGCGACGATCTCCTGGTCGAGCGCTACGCGACGCTCACGGCCCGCGACGTTGAGCGCCTCGACGCGGGGAGGCCCCTCGTGTTGCTGAGCGAGCCGCGCGCGAGCGTGCAGACCATCGTGTCCGCGATCGAGCGCTTGCAGGGGCTTGGGCTGGAACCGATTCTGGGTGGCGCGTTGCCGGCGGAGGAGCGGTGAGTTCCGTGTCGATGCTATCGAACCCTCTCGTCGAGGGAGCCGCGCGCTCGTCTCGCTCCAGACGCCATCAGGACGACAACATGATCCCGATGATCAACATCGTGTTCTTGCTATTGGTGTTCTACCTCGTCGCTGGACAGATCGAGCGGACCTATGGGGGCGACATTGAGCCGCCGACCTCCGATAGCGAGAAGGCTCTGGAGGACGCTTCGGTCACGCTGGCGCTGGCGGCGAACGGCGCCATCAGTCTGAATGATCGTCCGATCAAGATCGAATCCCTGGATGCCGAGACGCTGACGGTGGGCGGTGGCCTGGACCGCGTTTTGGTCAAAGCGGACCGTCGGGCGAAAGCGGCGGACTTGGATCGTCTGCTCCGGGCTCTGCGCGCGCGCGACATCTCGACCATCACCTTGTTCAGCAGACCCGCGCATGCGGCGCCCGGCGTATGAGCGCGCATCTCTGGCTCGTGGCGTTTCTGCTGGCGGCGAGCCTGCATCTGCTCGTCGCGATGGCGATGGTCGGCTTCAGCGACTCACTTGATCGGTTCGGCGGAATGGGAGAGGGGGCTTCGGGCGTGGAAGTGGGACTGGGGACGCTTGGCTCTTATGCCGATATGCTCAGGAAGGCGACGGAAGAGGAGCCTGAGGCGGTCGAGGAATCTCCCGTGGATGCTTCCCCCGCGCCTCCGGAGAGAGTGACTGGGGCCAAGCCCTCATCTCCTCGGAAAGAGGTCGTTAAGGAAAACGTTCGGCCCGCCCCCGAGCCGCTGGATATCCCAGCCATCAAGATTCCGAGACTTCCGCCGAGCCTTCCGAACATCGTCCTCCCCGAACGGCGGAAGATTCTTTCGCGGAATCTTCAAGACGCGCCTGAGCCCTTGGCGACCCGAGCGTCGCCAAGGCGCCAGGAAGTGGCGCCGACGAAGATCGCGTCCAGGACGCGCCCCGCCATGATTCGGGGCAGTGGAGTTCGGGATGGCGAGAGGGCAGGCTCTCGAAGCGGGAGCGTGAAGGATTATTTCAGCCGGCTCATGACGTGGCTGAACCGCCACAAGGAATACCCCGCGGCCCTGAAGAAAGCGAAGAAGCAGGGGACGGTCACGTTGCGGTTCTCCATAAATCGACGCGGGGAGATTCTGGATTCGAGGATCCTGAAAGGGTCTGGCTTCCCGGCCTTGGACCAAGCGGCGCTGGGCATATTGGCGCGGGCCGCTCCGTTGCCGGGCATTCCCGCCGACATGGATCGCGACGAGCTGACGATCTCGGTTCCCGTGGAATATTCGCTGATCACCAACCATTAACTTGAAGAGGATAATTCATGAAGAATCAACCCCAAAACAGGAACGCGGAAGATTTCGATATCCTGCCGAAGACGACCTTGGCGCTGAGCCTCTCTATGGCGTTCGGCGGCTTCGCCGCGGCGCAAGACGAGGAGGCGGTGGTTCTCGACACTCTAAGAATCGAGGAGCGCACGATCGATACCAACCCCTATTCGGAAGCCGGCGCGCCCTACAAGGCGAGGACATCTGGAGATTCGCGCCACGTCAAGCCACTGGCGGAAACGCCTCAGACCATCGAGGTCCTGACGCAGACCCGCATCGAGGAGTCCGGAAAATCCGACCTGAGGGACGTGCTCAGCTTCATTCCTGGCATCACCATCGGTACTGGCGAGAACGGCAACGCCTTCGGCGACCGCTACATCATTCGCGGGCATGAGGCGCGCAGCGACGTTTTCGTCGATGGCCTGCGCGATCCGGGCATGACGACCCGCGAGACTTTCGCGACGGAACAGATCGAGATCACCAAGGGACCGAGTTCCACGTTCGCGGGCCGGGGCTCGACGGGCGGAGCCGTGAATTCCATCACCAAGAAGGCGAGCTCGGAATACGATTTCATCAACGTGAGAGGAGGGCTGGGCACGGACGAGTACCATCGGGTGACCGTTGACGGCAACAAGCGGATCAGCGATTCGCTCGCGGCGCGCGTGAACTTCCTGCACAGCTACAAGGAGATCCCTGACCGGGGGCCCGCGGACGAGGAGCGCTTGGGCGCGTTGCTCTCCGCGACCTGGCTGCCGACGGACCGATTGAAGCTGATCGCGGATTACTACCACCTCAATGCGGAGGATATCCCGGATTTGGGCACGTATTTCGTGGACGGAACGCCTGAGAAGAATCCGCCGACCTACGTGCAGCGGGATCGCGATTTTCTGGATACCGAAGTCAACGCGGCCACGCTGAAGGCGCATTATGAGTTCAGCGACGCGTTGCGGCTGGAAAATGGAATGCGCTATGGCGAGACCAAAAACGGCTACGTGAACTCCAACGCGACCACGCGGGGCGTCACCAGCTCGCATAATGGCTGGCAGGAGGCCGACTATTTCGGCAACCAGTTGAATCTTTTTCACGATGCCGAGATCGCGGGCCGGGAGCACCGCCTCGTTTTCGGGGTCGAATACACGAACGAGGATGTCTTGAACGGGAGATATGACATCGACACGGCATGCTGGGACGAGGACGCGGACGAGGCGATTTCCGAGCCATGCTACGTGGATCGTGATGGCGCGTTCGGTCCATCGTTGCAGTATCGGCAGGCGGCTGCGGACGGTTTGGATCCCACCCGGCTTTGGTCGGGCACGATCCGCAAGGGAAATTCCAACGCTGACTTCGACGTAGAGACGGTCTCCGCCTACGTGATGGACACGTTCGACCTGACCGACAGACTGACCGTCTTCGCGGGAATTCGCTACGATGACTTCGACTACAAGAACACGGTGCTGCCTTTCGGCAGCCAGACGCCGGTCACGTACCGGTACTCGGACGAGCTTTGGAATTACCACGGTAGCCTGAGCTACGAATTTCTCGATGACGCCATGGTGTATGTCACCTACAGCACTTCCAGCAATATCAATGGCGGGGAGTCGGATGTCGGAGGGAATTGCGGCTATGGAGGCATTTGCGGAGACTCGGAGACGATTGGGCTGGGAGATCCGGAAGATACCGAGAACTTCGAGCTGGGCATGAAGTGGGACTTGATGGACCGCAAGCTGCTCGCTTCCGTGGCGGCGTTCCAGATCACGAAGGATGACGTTATGGAATCGGCCTCGGCGAACGCCTACGAGACTTCGGGCTCCTACAACACCGGAGAGAATCGGGTGCGGGGAGTGGAGTTCTCTCTGGTTGGCAACGTCACCGAGGCCCTGAGCGTCCAGCTCAGCGCCGCGCTCATGAATTCGGAAATTCGGGACTCTTATCGCGATGGGGTGAACGAGGTCTGCAGCACGAGCAGAAGAACCGGGCAGACGACTTGCTCCAAGCCGAACGACATCGGGAAAGATCTCGGCAATTTCGCCGACGAGAGCGCGAACCTTCAGTTGCGCTACGCGCTAACGGAACAGGCCGCGGCGGGCGTTTCCGTCACCTACAAGGGCGAGATGTACGTGGGACAGCCCGACGCCGCGGCATCCTACCGGAGTAACGCGCACGGCACCTACCGATACACTTACAAGGTCCCGAGCTACATGTCGACCGATATCTTCGCCAGCTACAAGATTGGCCGGCATTTCAGCGTGCGGCTGAACGTCAACAACGTTTTCGATGAGGACATCTATACCGCGGCGTACCGCAGCGGGAGCTTCGTGTACCTTGGCGAACGCCGGAACGGCTACGTGACCTTGGCGTACGATTTTTGACGAGATGAGGGAAGCCGAGAGTCGGAGCGAAGCGGGGCGCGGAGCTCTCCCCGCGCGCTCGCCGCGGACAAGGTCGAACTCTCGCGGGTCCAAGCGCGCGCCGCTGACGACCCTCGCGAGCGATTTGGCGTCTCCAGCCGATTACGAGCGACTGGCTCCAGAGTTCATGGAAGAGTCCGCCTTCGCTCATGTCGCGGGAGGGAGCGGCGCGGAGCGAACCTTGCAGGCCAACGCTCGAGCGCTGGCCGAGATCGAGATTCACAGCCGCGTTCTCTGGCGCCCCGAGGGCGCGTCGACATGCTCCACTTTGCTGGGACAGTCTTTCCACCATCCCATTCTGCTGGCCCCGATAGGATTCCAGACTCTGGTTCATGCCGAGGGCGAACTGGCCACGGCCACGGCCGCCCATGCCCAGCGGACCGGTCTGGTCGCGAGCTCCATGGCTTCGAAACCCCTTGAGGAGATCGCCAATCGAACGACCGCGCCGAAATGGTTCCAACTCTATTTCCAGCATAACCGCGCCGCTACGCGAACGTTACTTGAGCGAGCGGAAAAGGCGGGCTATCAGGCGGTAGTGGTCACCTTGGACGCGCCGGCCCAAGCCCCAAGCTACCGCGCTTTAAGGAAGGGATTCGCCATGCCGGATCACGTTCGTCCAGTTAATCTCGATAGCTTGCCTCCCGGACCGAAAATTTCTCTTGATCCAGAAGCGAGCGTGATCTTCCAGGGCGTGATGAGGTCGGCTCCGACCTGGGACGACCTCGCGTGGTTACGGCGACGGACTTCCTTGCCTATCGTAGCGAAAGGCGTATCGCACCCCCAAGACGCCAAGCGCTTGGTGGAGATGGGCGTTCAGTCCATCGTGGTTTCCAATCATGGGGGCAGGGCCCTGGATGGCATGCCCGCGAGCGTTCATTGTCTGCCTACGATTCGTCGCGCGGTCGGGAAAGGTTACCCATTGCTGCTTGATGGCGGCATTCGCTCCGGCTATGACGTTTTCAAGGCGATCGCGATGGGGGCGAACGCGGTGATGGTCGGTCGCTTGCAGATCTACGCTTTGGCCGTGGCGGGCAGCCTTGGAGTGGCGCACATGCTGAAAATGATGCGGGACGAGCTGGAACTGGCGATGGCCTTGGCGGGCTGTTCCGGCTTGCGCGACATTAACGCCGGTTGTCTTTTCGCTAGAGAGACGCTCTGGACGCTTTGAGGGAAGGACTAGCGGCGATGTTATTGACCATCGGAAGCGTTTTATCGAAGGACGAGGTCCGGCAATTCCGGAAGCATTTGGATCGCGCCGATTGGGTCAGCGGCCGATCTACCGCGGGGTCGCTTTCAGCCACGGTGAAGAACAACCGGCAATTGGAGGAGCGGTCCCCGGTCGCGACCTCGCTGGGAAATCATATTCTTCGGGTTTTGGGAAACCATCCCCAGTTCGTGTCCGCCGCCCTTCCGAACAAGATCTATCCGCCGAAATTCAATCGCTATTCTGGAGGAGAGCGTTATGGCGTTCATGTGGATGGCGCCGTGATGTCGGTCGAAGGCGCGAACGTGGTCGTGCGCTCCGATTTGTCAGCCACGTTGTTTTTATGCGGGCCTGACGAGTACGAAGGTGGGGAACTGATGATCGAAGGTGATTTTGGCGCGCAACGGGTGAAGCTCCCAGCGGGCGACATGGTGCTTTACCCGTCGAGCAGTCTGCATCAGGTATTACCGATCACGAAAGGCGTTCGGACCTGCTCGTTTTTCTGGATCCAGAGCATGGTCCAAGACGCGGGGGAGCGCGCCATGCTCTACCATTTGGATCAATCGATTCAGTCTCTTTCCAAGGGTCGCGATCAAACTGACCCGGATCTGGTTCGCCTGACCGGAGTGTACAACAACCTCGTGCGCCGTTGGGCTGAGGTCTAGCCCGAAATCAACATGGGGCTCCAATAGGATGCGTGACGCGCCGCTCGACTTTGCGTCGCGGCGAGCTTTCCCGTTATCCAGAGTCTTCGTATCCGGACTGTTTTCGGTCAGATGCGGTTCGCCTGTCTCTGAAGAGGGGATTCAGGGGCGCGTTCTCTTGATCGTTGATATCGGAGCGTTCACGATATTTTCCCGCGACCCTCTATCTGGCGTGACGTATCGCCGGAATGCCCGAACGCTCGCGGGCTAATCGGGAAACACGAAGAACGCCCGCGCGCACGCTTGGGTCTGGTGGGCGAATTCTTGCAGGCTGGCGCCGCGCGCCGTGGCGATTCTCTCGGCGATATGGGGCAACCACATCGGTTCGTTGCGGCGGGTTCGGGGGCGTGGACGAAGCGTGCGCGGCAGCAGATAAGGCGCGTCCGTCTCGATCATCAGCCGGTCCGGCGGGATCTCGTCGATCAAATCCCTTAGCGACTGTCCTCGGCGCTCGTCGCAGAACCAACCGGTGATGCCGATGTGGATGTCGCGCTCGAGACAGGCATGCAGCAAGCGCCGGTCTCCAGTGAAGCAATGCAGGACGGCGCGCGGCGGGCGCGGGTCCGCGCGGTCGTAGACACGCAAGAAATCCTCATCCGCGTCTCGATTGTGCATGAGCGCGGGCAGGCCCAGCTCTCCCGCCAGTTCCAGCTGCTTCGCGAACGCGGTTCGTTGCGCCTCGCGGGGTGACAGGTTCCGATGGTAATCCAGACCGCATTCGCCGATGGCGATGACTTTCGGGTCTCGCTGGAATTCGCGCAGGACCTCCGCGTCGTCGGGGTTCCACTCCCGCGCTTGGTGCGGGTGCACCCCGACCGTCGCCCAGCAATCCGGGTGGCGACGCGCGAGCGCGACGCATTCTCGACTCTCGGCAAGGTCCGCGCCGGCCAGAAGGAACCGGGTCACTCCGGCTTGACGGGCTCGTTGAAGCGTCGCTTCCTGATCGCCAGCGAACGATTCGTGAGTCAGATTGCAGCAGATGTCAGTCAGCGTCAAGCCGGGCGTCTCCGCAGTTCTCGCATCGTCCGAGTCTCGCCTCCTCAATGGGTCTCTGGCAGTCGCGGCAAAGTCGGGGGTAGGTCGCGCACAGATCGGCGTCCACGGCCAAGCGGTCGTCGAACACGAAACACTCTCCTCTCCAGTGGCGGTTTCCGCATCGCTCGAGGTAGTGGAGAATGCCGCCGGACAGTTGCCAGACTTCCGAGTGGCCCCGCTCGCGCAACCAGGCGCTGGCCAATTCGCAGCGAATGCCGCCCGTGCAGTAGGTCACGAGCGGGCGCTCGTCGGGAACCAGCGCGCGCGCGCGTTCCGGGAAATCGCGAAATTGCCGCAAGGGCAGGGCTTCGGCGGTGGCGAAGCGGCCCAGCCGCGTCTCGTAGTCGTTGCGCGCGTCCAGAAGCCGGATCGGACGGTCCTCGTCAAGCCATTGGCGCAGGCGTTCCGGCGGGAGATGGGCGCCTGGATTGCGGCTCGCGACGGGCATCTCCGCGCGAATCGGCAGAAGGGATGGCCGGAAGCGGACGATCAGCCGGGAGAAAGGGGCCTTGGACGCATAGCTGCGACGGAACCGAAGATCCTGGAAAGGACTTTCCTCCCGCAGAAATCTCTCGATTTGGCTCACGGCGTCTCTTGATCCTGCCAGGCTCAGGTTGATGCCTTCGGTAGCCAAGGTGACGTTACCGCTCAATCGTAGGCGCTTGCAGTTCGCGAGCAGGCTTTGGCGCAGGGCCTCGTCTTCCTCGATATCCAGGAACTGGTAGGCCGTGGTGTGCGCGCAGTCAGGCCGCGGTCGTATCGGGCGGGCCATGAAAGGCCGGGAAACGGTCACGATTTCGTGGCCAGCCAGCGAGGCGGGCATGTCAGAATTGCTCCAGCGTGGTGAAGAGTCCAACCCGAAGATCTTTCGCGGCGTAGATGTCGCGTCCGTCGACCTGCACCAGACCATCGGCGATACCCATCACCAGCGATCGGGTGACCAGGCGCTTGAGATGGATGTGGTAGCGAACGACGTGGTTCTCGGGGGTCACTTGGCCGGAGAACTTGACTCGGCCGACTCCTAGGGCGCGGCCTCGCCCAGGATGGCCCCGCCACCCCAAGAAAAATCCGAGCAGCTGCCACAGGGCGTCCAAGCCTAGGCAACCGGGCATTACCGGGTCTCCGGGGAAGTGACATTGGAAGAACCAGAGGTCCGGGCGAATGTCGAGCTCGGCCATGAGTTCGCCTTTCCCGTACGTTCCGCCTTGCTCGCTGATGTGCGTGACGCGGTCCAGCATCAGCATGTTCGGGCTGGGTAGCTGCGCGTTCCCTTCGCCGAACATCTCGCCACGGGCGCAACGGAGGAGTTCCTCGTAGGAAAAGCTGTGGGGAGAGTTCATGGTATCGAATGGCGAATGGCGAGCGCGCCTGACTATTCTATAGAGGAAGGTCGATCAGCGAACTTGGCGCCGTCTTGGGCGGCCAGCCGCATCCGGTTCAGGGCGAGCCGCAATTCTCCGAACGTACGTATTGGAATGATCTGGGTCTCGTCGAGGACCGCCTTGAACAGACTTAGGTTAGGACCGTGCAGGAAGAGAGGATGGCTTTCGGGGAGGGCGCCGCGAAGTTTGCGCAACTCGTTGGGCAGCAAGGCGTCGTCGACCGGGTGGGCGGCGATGGCCGTGCACAGGGCTTGGCCGCGCTTGGCGGCGTAGGCGATTTCGTCGGAGGGCAGTCCGGCGCCTAGGAAAATCGGTTGCCAGCCGTAGGCCCGAACCGCGACGGCGAGGCGCAACAGTGGAAGGTCGTCCATGCCGGGCTGCCGCCCCGCCACGACCACGCGAAAGGTGGAACTCGCTCCTAAGCGCGTGGCGTAGCTCAGAAGATGTCCGCGAATCACGTTTTCCGCCATTCGCTTTTGCGCAGCGCGCAGAGTCCCGCCGCGGCACTCCTCCCGCATGTGCTGGATCAGCGGCGCGATCAGATCTTCCTGCGCGAACAGCTCGGCGAGATTCTCTTCCGCGTCATTCAAGGCCTTGGCGAGCCGTTCCGGATCCATAGCGTCGACCGCCTCAAGGCATCGGTCGAAGTATTCCATGACGGCATCGGTGCGGGGTCGCGAGGATATCAGGACGGGCGGCGGACCGATATCCCGCTCGTCTCCCTCCACCATGGCTTGAATCTCGGTGGACGGCAATCGCGCGATATCCCCGATGCGTCGTCCCGCTTGAATGGCGCGCGCCAGCAGGCGCAGGCGCTCGATCTCCTCATCCCGGTACAATCGGCGTTGGTTTCCCGCGCGCGCCGGCGTGACCGCCCGGTAGCGTCGCTCCCAAGCGCGGATTCTCTCAGCGCTTAGCCCCGAGCGGCGCGCGGCGACCTGAATAGGATGAAGAGGAGAATCGGGCATCGCTCGGCTATCCACCTTTTGTATAGAGAAATTCGGGAAAACGTGGCGTTTTGTACAACTATTGTACTGGATTAGTCGCGGCGTTCCAAGTTTGACGCTGTGGCGTTTATGGTAGATTTACCGCCAAGAGATCGTGACCCCACGATATTCGATATTTACTACATATGGAGGAATTGTGAAGAAGCTGTTTATCAATGTGCGCTACTTCCTCGCGCCGCTGCTGATTCTGTCGGCGCTGTTCGGGGTGGTGGCGGGTGGCCCGTGGGTCTGGGTTGGCGTCGCCCTGATGGGCATCGGCATTCTGGTCGACACCACTACGCCGCAACGCACCATGGGCGCGGGATTTGACGAGGAAGGAGACACCTACGGTGTGCCCGCTCTTCAGAACGGCGTCATGTACAGCATGCTGGGCGTCTTCGTCTTGCTGCAGCTGGCCATTTGCTGGCGGATCTACCAGTACGTGACCGGCGTTCCGATCGGAACCGGCACGTTCCTGGGGCTGAGTTACCAGGAGGGAATCACCGGGATGCAGCTGATTGGCGCGGTCGTCTCGACCGGCATTTTCGCCGGGATCGGCATCATCTACGGGCACGAGCTGGCGCACACCAAGGGCTTCAGCTTCGTGATCGCTCGCTGGATGATGGCGCTGTCCGGGTCGTCGCACTTCTGCTACGCGCATGTGTACAACCATCACCTGGAGCTCGGTTGCGAGGATGATCCAGCGACTTCGCCGCGCGGGCGCAGCATCTACGCCCACTTGCCGAAATCCTATTTTGGCCAGAGCAAGTTCCTGTACACGATGGAGAAGCATCGCTTGGAGCGTCTGGGCGTGCCGTTCCTGTCTTGGCAGAACCGCTGGATCCGAGGCTACGCGATGAGCTTGCCGACGATCTTTTTGTTCTGGCTCGCGGGCGGCTGGCTCGGCATCTGCGCCATGTTGCTGATCTGGATGATCTCGAATTTCGAGTTGGAGGCGCTCAACTATCTGGAGCACTACGGCTTGATCCGGGAGAAGGGCCAACCCATCGACTATCGCCACAGCTGGGACAACAGCACGGCGTTCACCAGTTGGTTTTTCATCGAGATTGGCCGCCAGGCGGACCACCATGATCGTGGCGAGACGCACTTCTGGGAGCTCGACGAGGTTGGGGCGCCGAACACGGGCATGGGATACTTCACCCTGTTCGCGCTGGCGCTGGTTCCCCCGGTGTTCCACAAGTTCATGGAGATGGAGCTGAAGAAGTGGGATGATAACGATGCCTCCGAGGGCGAGTTGGAAGTCTCCAGGGCGATCAACAAGGTGGCGGGTTACGCATAAGCGTCGATCCTTCATTTCGTCAAGAAACGCCCCCTCTCGAGGGGGCGTTTCTTTTTTGATCGGGGAGCTCCGCGTACAATTAGCGCATGAGCGAATCCGGGCAGACTCGCCGGTTGCGCGACCGCCTGATCGACGCGGCCGCGGAAGCCGGGCAGGCGACGCTGCAACAACGCCGGCTGACGCTGGGGCAAGAGTTGCGCCGGCCAGATCTCAAGGCGTCGGAGCGGCTTGACGCGCGCTTGGATCTCGCCCGAGTCTCGCTGGATCTCGGCGAGTTCGAGGCGGCGTTCCGGATGGCCCGGGAAAGTCTTGATGAAGGCGTTCGGCTGGAACGCTATGGGGCGGCGGTCTCGGCCTGTGAAATCATGTTTCTGAGCGAACGTCCGGAATCCACGCAGGCCTTGGGGCATGGCCTCTGGCTCGCGCTAGCCTGTCCGGTGGATCCAGAGCTGACCTGGCGGATGTCGCGTCATTTGGTGGAGGAGACGCCAGCGCAGTCGGATGGCGCGGCCGTGGTCGCGATGCTGGCGTATTTTCTGATGGATAAACGAGCGGCTGGGGCGGAACGCGACCGGTTGGTCTTTCTAGCCCGGCAGCAAGTGGCGGAAGTGGCGAAGCGACATCGGGGCATTACCAGCGAGGAGGAGATCGGGATTTGGGTGCGGATGCACGAATTGGACGACGTGGACGTGTTGCTGGAGCGCATGGCGCGCGTCCTCGACGCGGTCACGTCGGACTGGTGGTTCGACCGGGAAGCGCTGCGGGCCCGGTTTTCTTCCGGGTGAATCTCGTTTGGCGCGAGAGTCATGGCTTCCGCGAGCGATCCCCACGCGCGCCGAATCATCCATATCGATATGGACGCGTTCTACGCGGCTGTCGAGACGCGGGAAGACCCCTCGCTACGTGGCCACCCCTTGGTCGTTGGCGGCGACCCGGAATGCCGCGGCACGGTGGCGACATGCAACTACGAGGCTCGGGCGTATGGCATTCATTCGGCGATGGCGAGTCGAACGGCCAAGAAACGATGCCCGGAAGTCGTTTTCTTACGGCCGCGATTTGACCTGTATCGGAGCGTATCCGCGGAAATCCAGGAAATTTTTCGTCGCTACACATACAAGGTCGAGCCCCTTTCCTTGGATGAGGCATATCTGGACGTGACGGGTTGCCGCCTGTTCGGCGGCATAGCGACGGATATCGCGCGAGACGTCAAGCGCCGCATCCTGGAACGAACCCGGCTGACCGGTTCGGCGGGAGTCTCGTACAACAAGTTTCTCGCCAAGGTCGCCTCGGACATGAACAAGCCCGATGGCCTGACCGTCGTGCGTCCAGAAGAGGGCCCGAAACTGGCGTCGCGTCTGCCAATCCGAAAGTTCTTTGGGATCGGACCGGTCACGGCGGCGCGAATGAAGAAACTCGGGATCGAGACTGGTGCCGACCTCAGAAAGTGGTCGCTGGAGCGACTTCAGCCACTGTTCGGGAAGCATGCCGAATACTATTATCAGGCGGCGAGGGGAATGGATTTCCGCGAGGTGGAGCCAGACCGTCCCCGAAAATCGCTGGGTTCGGAGACGACGTTTGAGCGGGATCTGCGGGATCTGGAAGAAATGTCGCGCGCGCTCAGGTTGCGAGCGCGTGAGGTGGCGCTGGACTTGCAGGAGAGGCGGCTGACCGGGAAGACGGTCACGGTCAAGGTAAAATTCAGCGATTTCACGCAAGTGACCAGAAGCCACTCGTTCGCCAGGCCTTTGGCGTCGTATCGGCAGATGGCGAACGTTCTGCCGGATTTGTTGCGTCGCGCCACGAGGCCAGGTCAAGCGGTCCGGCTGCTCGGAGTGACGGTCTCGAATCTGGTCTCGCATTCCGATGCGGAAGAGCCGGCGCAACGCGACTTGCTGTAGTCGGATCCACGTCTGGCTACCAGAAAATCTCGCTACGACGCTATCGACGAGATGCTATTGGCCATTCGAGAGTCTGGCGAGAATCAGTCGGATTTTTCTCCCGTTACGGGAGTGAGGTCACTTCTCAGATCTTTTCCATGCGGTGAGTCGCGTGGCGAGCGCGAATGGCGGGAGGCTGGGGCAGGGAATTGACCGAGACCACACGCCGGTGGGTTGGCCAAGCATGTCTTGGCGATGGCTCCAGATACGAGAGCGCGAGTGATCGATACGTTCTTATCGCGCAGAAAAGTTGTTCGAACGATGGTCACCTCAAAAGCCAAGGGTTTGGCCATTGGGTCGATCAAGCGATAATTCTTTCGGGGTTTTTGTCGCTGCGGAGTTGATTTCGCGTAGCTGGTCTCGTCAGAATGAAGTCCATGTCGGTCCGTTTGCCTCAAGGACAGGCGAGCGTTTCGGGATCAGAGGCAACAGCACAGGCCAGCGGCGATCATCTCGAGTTGCTCTTCATCAAGTTCCGGGCCAACTGGCAGGGCGATGTGAAGAGTGTGCATGTCACTCTCATGCACCTTGATTTCGAAGTTGTCCGGCACCTCAACGCCAAATTCATCGGCGATGGCGCCTTTGGGGTTTTCCACGAGCTTCTTGCGAAACTCGATGTCCTCAAGTGCTTTCTCAGTAAGATGGCGACGCATGTCCTCCGCGCGCTGCATGGCCGCCTCCGCGAATGATCCCATAAATCCTCTCGTTAGGAAGGTTCACGATCTCATTGGAACTATAACCCTCTCCCGGAGCGCTGTCAATTTTCCACTGGCGTCTTGGGCGAGTGACCGTGACGGGGGTATTGGCGTGACGAAAGCGGTCACTTTCACTTTGACCACGAGCCCTCTCGCCATTCTCGGCAAGGAATCGATCCGCTATGCACTGACGCTGATTTCCAAGGCGGCATCGGGCGTTTTCCAGGATATTCGTCTCTGTCAGGCTTTCAACTCTCGCGACCGCCGGGTGCAGAGACCTTCCAGAAGATCTTCCACTCGCGTCATGCGTTGGCCGAGGATGGCGTATGTCCTGACTCGTCTCTTTGCGGTGGATGGCCATGCGTCCCGGCGCAACTTGCCGGAATTTCGGTGCGGGCTCCAAATGCGCTCTTGATCGCCTCCGTTTGCCGAGGGCGTATGGCGGCAGTCTCGCGCGAACAGGATTGTGGAGCCGTGTCTTCCCGGGATTCCACCTTGCGAACTATGCCATGGGCTCGTCTTCGTCTTCTCTGGGGCTTCTTCTGCTATCATTCCACAGGAACTTCCCCGGCTTTCTCTGAACTCATCAAGAGAGCGTTAATCCATGAGCTCGAACGTCCGAGAGATCGGTCCGCTCCCGCTCGCGCACGGCGCGACCGGACAGGCAGAACGACAGGCGCGCTGGGGCGGCGTCGCGTGAGTTCCGTGCCGCGCGACCTCGGTGGAGACTCGATTCGCGCCGCGCGAAGATTGCTGGACGCGAATCCAAGCCGTCCAGAGGATCGTGTCCGGCAGGATATCGGGCGGCTTCTGGATTGCTTGGGTATCGAGAATCTCCTGACCTTCAGGACGAGGGGTGGTTTGGCCGATATTTTCCTACCGAACCGGCGGGTATTTATTGAGACCAAGACTGCCGGTCTGGCGGACGATCCGCACCGAGCGCAAATCCGCGAGACTCCGTTCGAGCAACTCAAGCGCTATCTGACCGCGGAGATGGAGGACGAGCTTGACCGGTCGCCGCTGGAGGAGCAACCGGATCTCTTTTGGACTGGTATCGTGACGGATGGCCGCGTCTGGCATGCGTGGCGGTTTCCGCATGCTCGCCAGACCGTGCCAGAACTTGTGCTCGACAGTTTTCGGCCGAGCACTAGCGACGAATTAGTGCTTCGCGTCGGACCGATTCTTGACGTGGAGCCCGTTGGCAGGCCATGGATTCCTTCTGACCCGGTTCCGCTCTTCGCGGGGTCTCTGGAAGACTTGCGGGAGGTGCATGCGAGTCTAGTAGGCGAGCGCGTTCGGCGGGCTACCGATACCAAGATGCGGCTATGGTTGGACATGCTCCGAGGGTCAGGCATGGCTCCGGAAACCGACGCGGCCCGAATCCGGCTGTTCACCGCCCACTGTTTCTTGGTCGCCCTCGCCCGAGGCGTGGCGCATACGCTGTTCAACCCAAACGCCCGGCCCAATCCTGTTGAGATTTTGGGCGATGGATTTCCGGCATGGATCGTCGAGATTGAGGACGGGCGAGTCTGGGCGCAGGACTTGCTCGACCGCGCGCATGCCTATGAATGGCGGCGGACGGCAGGCGATGTGCTACGCCCGCTCTACGAGCGTTTCGTGGATCGCGGTGACCGCCGCGACTTCGGGGAAGTGTACACTCCGGACTGGCTCGCCGAATTGATGGTGGGCGAGGTCCTGGATGAGCAGTGGTGCGAGCGAGCGGTCACCGCCGCGCTCATCACGGCGCGCGGTCGTGACCGGATGGATGGCGTTGGCGTTCTGGACCCGACCTGTGGCTCGGGGACGTTTCTCTACCACTGCGCGAGGCGCATCTTGGCCTGTGAGGCGGCGAGAGACCTGCAACCGGGACAAAGAGCCGAGGTCGTCTGCCTGCTCGTGCATGGCATCGACATTCATCCGGTGGCCGTGGAGTTCAGTCGCGCCACGTTGTTGCGGGCGTTGCCGGCCACGCCGCCCGCCGCGAGCATGGCGCTGTCGATCTATCAAGGCGACGCGCTGATGTTGCGGCAGACCGACGAGCGCACCCTGTTCGAGCCGCGTAATGGGGAAATCCTGATACGGACTCCGTATGGACATGAAATCGTTTTGCCAAGGACGTTCACGGAACACGCGGACTTTCCCGACATGCTCCGTCGCATGGTGGATGCCGCCGCGCGCGGCGGCGCGTTGCCGGCCGATATCGGCCTGGCGGTTGATAACGAAGGGAATCGCGAAATGGTGGCTGAATGCCACAAGAATCTCGTGGAGGCGATCGAGAGAGAAGGTAACTCGGTCTGGACTTGGTATATCAACAACGTTCTTGGTCCGGATCGGCTGGCGCGGCGCAAGGTTGATCGCATCGTCGCCAATCCGCCTTGGGTCAAGCTGGCGAAAATCCAGGTTCCCGAGAGAAAACGCGCGTTGGAGCGCATGGCCGGCAAAGATGAACAGGCGGGCCATCTTGATCTCTGGACAGGCGGGAAGCAGGCTCCGCATTTCGACATCGCGCAACTGTTCATACGCCATGCCCGCATGGCGTATCTGAACGACCCAGGTTCCGATCCCGCCGCATGGGTGACCAAGGCGGCCGCCATTCGCGCCGGGAACTGGAGGAAGTTTCGCGATTGGCACGTCGGTCTTTTAGCCCAGGCCCTTGATTTGTCAGACGTGAAAGTCTTTGGCGGGGGTGATGCGAGGCGTTGTTGCGCGCTTTTCGAGATTCGGCGGGTGTCTGGCATTCCCGGTGGCGATGTTGGCGGAAAAACGCTGAAAGCGGAGAGCGTCGGTGCCACGCCTGGCGCGTCCTCGTCGTTGGACGAGACTTGGGCTTTGTTGCGCTGGGTCGCGCCCCGACAGATCCCGCGATTACCATCTGACTATGCGGCCGACCACTGGCGGCAGGGTGCCACAGTCGTTCCAAAAGTATTAACGAAGACGGCGATGGTGGGGGCCGGGGCCCGGTCCGAAGCTAGGACCGTGACCATGGCGCGTTCGGACCATCCCCCGTGGGATATGGTTCGGCCTCGCGAGGGCGAGGTCCCGGAACGCTGGCTGACCCCGTTGCTGACATCAAAGCTGTTGCTCCCGTTCGGGTTTTCGCCCGAAGGGCTGGAGACGGTCATAATTCCCCGTGGCGAAGACGGAAAGTTGCTATCTACGGAAGTCGCTCGAAAGGTAGCGTTCTGGACCGAGCTTGATGATCTTTACCGCGAGCGCAGAGGGCTTGGCAGCAACACCCCGAGCACCCTGATCAAGCAAATCGACTATGGCGGCAAGTTGTCAGCCCAGTTGCCACTGAAGGCTCGTCGCGCCTATTTGGTAGTTTATCCGGCATCTGGAGACGTGATGCGCGCCGCGCGTGTCCCGGAGGGAATGGCCGTAGTGGACTCAAAGCTATATCGGCGTTCTATGGGAACCGTCGCGGAAGCGCGTTATCTAGTGGCCGTATTGAACGCGCCCGCTCTCGAAGAAGCGTTTCGAGCCTGTCGCGCCAGTGGTCGCGACTTTCACAAGAATCCGTGGCGGGCGGTACCGATACCGGCTTGGAAGGCGGGTGATGGCGCTCATCAGCGGCTAGCCGCGTTGGCGGCGAGGGCGGAAAAGATTGTAGGGGCGATGGATCTGCCCGCTGGTCAAGTCGCCGCCTCCCGGCGCGTTCGCGCACGACTCGCGGAGGACGGGACGTTGACGGAAATCGACGCTCTTGTGAGGGCTATCCTCCCTGATCATGCGAAGTGATTCTCGTTAATGATGGCGCGCCTGACGAGCTGGGCTATAATGTCGGCGATCAGCACTGGATTGGTCGGACGAGTGTTTGTGATTAAGGCGGAATCTTTGCCTAACTCTCATACCCCCCCCCCCCCCCCCCTTATATGGGGTGCTGAGGCTGTGGGTGGTCTCGGGAGAGTCGCTCGCCGCCTGACGGCGGGACTCGCCTTCGTCTTCTTCGCGCTGGTGGCGCTCGCCGCGCCCGAAAACGCCCGCGCCGCCAAGACCGTCGCCATATCGACCGCGTCAACCACGATCACCGAGGGCGATTCCGGCAAGAAGGATGTGACGATCAACGTCAAGCTCGGGGAGGGCACGCCAACTAGAGTGGGGTTTAACGTTGAGTTTGTTGCTGGCAGCAGCACGGCAACCGACAACACCAATGTTGGCACGACCTCTTGCAGCGCTCCGTCCAGCGGTGCGGATATCTGTTATCCCGGCGTCTTCAGCGACAACGCATTCGTAAATGTTAACATTGGGACGAATGGAAGTTTCGCGATTGGCATTCTGGGCGACACAGCTGATGAAGGGACCGGGGAAACCGTCGCTTTAAGGCTTGTCCCTAACTCGCTGGCACGTTCGGATGGCTGGACGCAGAACAGCAACACGCTGATCCTCACCATCACTGACAACGACGACGGCACCACCGCCGTCCCCGCCACCCCGACGGGGTTGTTGGCGGAGGCGGGCGACACGCGGGTGACGCTGTCGTGGACCGATCCGGACGACGATTCGATCACGCGGTATCAGGTGCGGCGGAAGAAGGGCGCCGCCGGCTGGGGCGGCTGGACCGCCATTTCCGGTTCGGACGCGGCCACCGTGCGGCACACGGTGACGGGTCTGGACAACGATGTGGAGTACCGCTTCCGCATTCGGGCGCGGAACAGTGGCGGCAACGGGCGGCAGTCGGCGGTGGTGGAGGCGACGCCGTCGGCGTCGGCGGCGGTTCCCAAGCCGGAGCTGAGCGCCGAAGCGGGTTACGCCTCGGTCACCCTGAGCTGGAGCGCCTTGTCGGGCGTGACGGTCGCGAGCTGGGGCTACCAGTACAAGCCGGATGGCGGCTCCTGGAGCGGGACCAAGACGATTGATGACGGCAGCGCGACGAGCCACACGGTGTCGGGTCTGACGGTCGGCACGAAATACACGTTCCGCCTGTTCGCCCGCACCGGCAGCGGCGCGCAGTCGGTGTGGTCGGACCAGGTGAAGGCGACGCCGACGAATACTGTTCCCAAGCCGGTTCTGACGGCGGCGGGGAGCGACGCCTCGGCCACCCTGAGCTGGAACGCCTTGTCGGGCATTCCGATAACGAGCTGGGGTTACCAGTACAAGAGTTCGGGCGGCTGGAGCACGACCACGACGCTCACGGGCGGGAGCCGGACGAGCGTCAAGGTGACGGGTTTGACGAACGGCACGAAATACACGTTTCGCCTGTTCGCCGCGGTCCGTCCCGGGGTGCAGTCGTCGTGGTCGGACCAGGTGAAGGCGACGCCGATGCCGCTGCCGGGAGTGACCCTCAAGCCGATGGAGCTGGAGCTGGAGGAGGGGGATAGCGGCTCGTACACGGTGGTTCTGAGCTCGAAGCCGTTGGCGGCGGTGACGGTGTCGGTGGGCGGGACGACGGCGGAGGTGACGGCGACGCCGTCGCGTCTGACGTTCACGACGGCGGACTGGTCGACAGCCCAGACGGTGACGGTGACGGCGGTGGAGGAGGACGACGACACGATGACGGACCCGCCGACGCGGCTGACGCATGTGGCGACGAGCAGGGGCTACGGCTCGGTGTCGGTCGGGACGGTGGAGGTGTCGGTGAAGGAGGACGATCCGGGGGGGACGGTGGCGCCGACGGAGCTGACGGTCGTGGAGGGCGGGAGCGGCTCGTACACGGTGGTTCTGCACACGAAGCCGTCGGCGAGCGTGACGGTGACGGTGGGCGGGGCGTCGGGGGACGTGTCGGCGGCGCCATCGAGCCTGACGTTCACGACGGCGACTTGGAACGTTCCGGTGACGGTGACGGTGTCGGCGGCGGCGGATGAGGACGCGGAAGCGGAGGTGGCGGTGACGCTGACGCACGCGACCGCGGGCGGGGGCTACGACGACGCGACGCTGTCGGACGTGTCGGTGTCGGTGTCGGAGACGACGCCGATCCTGCAATTATCGGCAGACCCGTCGGTGACGGCGGAGGGGGAGGCGATCCGGCTGACGGTGGCGTCGGACAAGGCGGTGACGGGCATGCTGACGGTTCGCCTGAGGCTGTCGGCGCGGGAGGAGAGCGGCTTCGACGCGGAGGACGTCGAGGGCGGGCTGGGCCCGCGGGACTTCCAGGCGGACTTCGGGGCGGAGGCGGGGATGGCGGGGATCGTGCTGATCCCGACGGCAGGGGATCAGGGGTCGGAGGGGGAGGAGGCGTACCGGGTCGAGCTGCTGTCGGGGACGGGCTACGCGGTGGGGGCGGACGCTCTGGCGGACGGGATAGTGAGCGACCGGCTGGGGGCGGCGGCGCGGGCGAGCCGGGTGAACGCGGCGGCGCTGCCGCAGGCGCTGGCGGCGGCGGTGGCGCAGGCGACCGGGGTGATCGCGCGGCGGATCGAGCTCGCGGCGTCGGGGGTGGAGCCGGAGGCGCTGGACCTGGGCGCGGCGCTGGCGTCGGGGGCGGGCGCGGACGGGGCCGGGCTGGACTGGCGGGCGGCGTTGTCCGGGACGGCGCTGGCGACGGGATTGACCGGGGCGGACGGGAGCCGGGTGGCGTCGGTCTGGGTTCGCGGGGCGCTGTCGTCGCTGGACGGGTCGGAGGACGGGGTGTCCTGGGACGGGGAGGTGTGGTCGGCGCACGCCGGGGTGGACTTCCGGGCGCGCCCGGACGTTCTGGCGGGGGTGGCGGCGTCCTACGCGGAGGGCGATCTGGACACGGAGGCGGACGGGGTTCGGGGGCGGCACGAGACGCGGCTGGCGTCGGTGCGCCCGTATATGGCGTGGCTTTTGGAGGACGGGTCGAGCTTGTGGGCGAGCGCGAGCTACGGGCGCGGGAAGGTTCGGGTGCGGGAGGATGGTCAGGCGACGCGGGAGGCGGACTTGCGGACGCGGAGCGCGTCGGCGGGGGGCTGGCGGACGCTGTCGGAGCGCTCGGGCGCGGGAGGAGACGTTCTGCGATTGGCGCTGCGGGGGGAGGGCTCGCTGGCGCGGGCGCGGACGGACGCGGAGGACGGGCTGGAGGGGCTGTCGGTGGACGCGAGCCGGGTGCGGCTGGCGCTGGAGGGGTCGCGGGAGCGGGTCTTGGAGGACGGGGGCAGGCTGACGCCGGCGCTGGAGGCGGGGGCGCGCTACGACGGGGGCGACGCGACGGACGGGGCCGGGGCGGAGCTGGGGGCGAGCGTGTCGTACTTGGACGGGACGGGTCGGATGTCGGTGGAGCTTCGGACGCGGGCGCTGGTGGCGCACGAGGCGGATCGCGACGAGTGGAGCGCGAGCGCGCGGATGTCGGTGACGCCGGAGGCGAGCGGTCGGGGTCCGTCGCTGCGGCTGTCGCTGGGTCGGGGCGACGCGGGGAGCGGGCTGGCGCGGCTGTTCGCGCGGGAGGGGTCGTCGGCGAGGCTGGGGGAGGCGGAGGCTCGGACGCGGCTGGAGGCGGAGGTGGGTCAGGGGCTGTCGGGGCCGTGGGCGGGGCTGGCGACGCCGTACGCGGGGCTGTCGGTGGAGGAGTCCGGGTTGGCGCTGCTGCGGCTGGGGACGCGCTACCGCCGTGGCGAGACGCTGGCGCTGGCGCTGGAGGCGGAGACCGGCGACGAGAGCCGGATCGCCTTGCGCGCCTCCCTCCAGTGGTGAGCGCGCGCGGATAGAAATAGCGCGTGAGAGATAACTCGCTATGGAGCGAGGGAGTCGCTTCCGAGTTCGAGCGAGCGCGAAACTTGAGTGGAGAGAGGCGAAGTCTCTGTGATAGACTTTCGTGGAAATTTCCTCTCGCGCCTTAAGCAAGATGTCCGACCGTTTCACTCCGGCCGCGCTGTTCGCGCTGTTGCTTGTTTTGCTGTCAGGATCGGCCTATGTGACTCAGAGGCCGGCGCCATATTCGGAAGGCGTTTTTTGGCAGGTGAGCAAGGATGGCAGGGTGGCCGGGCACATTCTCGGCACGATCCACAGCAATGATGAGCGCGTCACGAGAGTCCCGAAACGGGTTATGGACGTGTTTGCTAAGTCTTCGGGCTACGCGATTGAGGCGTTTCCAGGGAGCGAATTATGGAATCCCTACCATGGGCTTCAGAATATTCGCGGGCGCATGATGCTGCCGGACGAGCAGACGCTCGCTGAGGTCGCGGGCAAGGAGTTGGCGCGGGAAGTATACGAGATCCTCCGGCGAAACTACGTGGATGAGGAATTCGCCCGTCGCGTCAAGCCATGGGCCGCGATCCATAGCATCGCGATCAAGTCGGAGCACCATGGGCCGATCGTGGACCAAAAGCTTCTGGACCTCGCGGTGTTGCAGAACAAGGAGTTGTATCAGATCGAAAGCCCGGAAGAACTGCTGGCCGCGTTCTACGCGATGCCGATGGACTCGCAAGTCTCTTTGCTGAAGGACAAGCTGCGCGCGTTTCCAGAGATGCGCGACACCATGGAGGAGATCGTGCAAGCTTATGGGCGAGAGGATTTGCAGGCCATGATGGATCTCTCGACAGATTTTATCGACAAGGATCCGAGCAAGCGGAAGCACCGCGAGGCATATCTGAAGCATGCGATCGACATTCGAAGCGTCGTGATGGCGCATTACATGCAGGGGCCGCTCCAAAGGGGGAATTCGTTCATCGCCATCGGAGCTTTGCATCTGTATGGGAAGAATGGCGTGTTGTCGTTGCTTGGACAGGAATTTTACGGCGGGTACGCGGTCAAGCGAATTCTGATTCGATAGCCATCCGTTCCGCCGTGGAGGATGGCGCTCTCCTTGAGGAGTCTCGGGGCTCGCTTTCGTCAACTACGCCCGTAGACCGGAACGATAGCGCCGTTGATGGAGCGGCTGGATGGATCGGCCAAGTGGACGATAGCGGCGGCGATATCCTCGGGAGGCACCCATTTCGAGTGGTCGGCGTCCGGCATATCGGCTCGGTTGCGGGGGGTGTCGATGGTGCCGGGGAGGACGCAGTTGGCCGTGATGCCGGTCTCGGCGCATTCGGCGGCCAAAACCTCGGTCAGAGTGATCACCGCCGCTTTCGAGACGCAGTAGGGCGCCATTCGCGCACCTGGCCTTCTCGCGGCGCGGGCGCCTACGTTGACGATCCGCCCGAAATCCGCCGCCCGCATGATGGGCAAGGCGTGCCTGCATGCCAGCCAGGCGGTAAGGGCGTTGGTCCGAAGCATGCTCGTCCAGTCTTCGAGAGATGTTTCCTCGACTCGCGGACCCATGGCGAAACCTCCGGCGACGTTCGCGAGAATATCAACGCGCCCGTAGGCTTGGTGGATCCGTTCGAAGGTCGCGTGCGTGGATTCCTCGTCGGTCAGGTCGCAGACGAGGGACGTGGCGGCCGTTATTGCTTTCAGTAGTTGGGCTTCGCGGTCCACGGCCACGACGGTCGCGCCACGTTCTTGAAAACGTCGAGCCGTGGCCTGACCTAGCGCGCCAGCGGCCCCGGTGACGATCGCGATTCGGTTGGCCAAAGCGGGCATGGGCGGCACTATACGCGGAATCGCCGAATCAGCAAAACGACTTCGCACGCGACGGTTCCGAGGCGCGAAGGGAACGGGTTCGGTGATTCACCGCGAGGACCAGCTCGGAACTTCGCCCAGCAATCCGAAGACCCAATCGCCGAGACTGAAGACCAGCGCGGTCAGGATGATGACCGAAAGGATGTCAAGCCAGATCCCCGCGGCGACCATCTTCATGATCGGAATTCTCCGCGATCCGTAGACGATGGCGTTGGGCGGAGTGGAGATTGGCAGCATGAAGGCGCAGGAAGCGGCCAAGGCCGTTGGGATCAGCAATAGCAGAGGGTGCGCGCCAATGCCTTGCGCTAGGCTCGCCATGATGGGAATGGCCGTGGCGGTGGTGGCCGTGTTGGAGGTCAGCTCGGTCAGACCAGTGATGAAGCCGGCCGTGCTCGCCACCACGACGAGCGGGTTGCTGTCGCGCAGAAGCGTCTCGAATTCCTGGGCCACCCAGGCGGAGAGCCCGGACACGTCGAAGCCCTTGGCCAAAGCCAGTCCGCCGCCGAAGAGAATCAGCACGCCCCAAGGAACTTTGGCCAGGTCGTCCGCGTCCAGAAGCCGGCCTCGCGCGGAGCGGGCGGGGAGCGCGAACAGAAGAAGCGCCATGGCGATGGCAACCGTGCCATCGTCGAGCATCGGGCCGATCGCGGAGATGTCCAGCCGGGCTAGAAACGCGTCGAGATAATGGCTCCATCCTCCCGACGAGTCACCACCGAACAGGAATTTTTTGCGAGTGAACCACAGGACGACCAAGGTGACGAATACCGCCAGAACCTTTTTCTCCTCGGGGCTCATGGGCTCGAGATCTTGGTATTGGCGGCGGATCGAGTCGCGTTCGCCGAACTGGTCCGATGGCGGTAGTGGAAAGACCACGCGGGTCAGGAGCAACCAGGCGCATCCCAGGAACAGCAGCGAGAAAGGCATGGCCATCATCGACCAGGAGGCGAACGAGATGGGTGGCGCTTCGGGGTACAGCAGCCCGAACTGAGCGACCAGAATGGCGTTGGGCGGCGTTCCGGTCAGCGTGGCCATGCCGCCGATAGAGGCCGAATACGCGAGTCCCAGCAGCAGGGCGAGGGAGAAATTTCTCTCGCGCGGATGCGCGGAAGCCCCGGCGCTGGGCTGGGTTGCGCGAAACTCCTCGCGGAGCAGGGAGACGGACAGCGCGATCGGGAGCAGCATCATGGTGGTGGCGGTATTGGATAGCCACATCGAGAGGAAGGCGGCCGACAGCATGAAGCCGAGCACGAGGGCGTCGGGTCGGTTTCCCATGATCCGAAGAATGCCCAGCGCGACGCGCCGGTGCAGATTCCATTTCTGCACCGCGATGGCGACCAGGAATCCTCCCAGCAGGAGAAACGTGACCCAGCCCATGTACTGCCCGGCCACGCTGTGGAGGCTGACGCTCAGATCCCCCGGGGTCAGTCCGTCGCCGAGCGCGGCGCTCCCGAAGTCGATTTTCCCGGAGACCTCGACATGGCGGCCATGCATGACGCCCATGGTCGGGAACAGAGCCAGCGGCATCAAGGCGGTGGCGGCGATCGGGATGGCTTCGCTGATCCACCAGATGGCCATCCACGCGGTGATGGCCACCATGCGAGTGACCGTCGGGTTTCCGGGATCGATGTCCGCGAACGCGAGGATCAGGACGAACGCCAGCGGCCCGAGCCAAAGGCCGACCCGGTTGCGGAGGGTGAGGGGCTGGGCGTCGCGCCAGGTAGGCGGGTCGAACATGGACCGAGGTTTGGCGCGCCGGCGACGCGCGCGTCAGAGCGGTGCGTGACTGAGATCTAGTCCCAGTTCAGCGCGCCTCCGGTCTGGTATTCCGTCACCCGGGTCTCGAAGAAGTTCTTCTCCTTATTCAGATCCAAGGCCTCGGACATCCATGGAAACGGGTTTTTCGCTCCGGGGAACTGGTCGGGCAGGCCGATCTGGGCCAGTCTGCGGTTGGCGATGAACTTGACGTACTCCTCGAACACGGGGGCGTTCATCCCGAGAATGCCGCGCGGCATGGTGTCGTAGGCGTAGGCGACCTCCAGATCCACGCCTTCCAGTACCAGATCGATCATGCGCTGCTGGAACGCTCCGGACCACAGCTTCGGGTTCTCGATCTTGATCTGGTTGATGACGTCGATCCCGAAATTCATGTGCATGGATTCGTCGCGCAGGATGTACTGGAACTGCTCGGCGACGCCGGTCAGCTTGTTGCGTCGGCCCATAGACAGGATCTGCGAGAAGCCGACGTAGAAGAAGATTCCCTCGAACACGACGTAGAACGCGATCAGGTCGCGCAGCAGGCGCTGATCGTTCTCGTGTGTTCCGGTCTGGAAGAGGGGGTCTCCCAGGCTCTGGGTGAAGGGCAGCGCCCATTCCGCCTTTCGGGCCACGGACGGAAGCTCGCGGTACATGTTGAAGACCTCGCCCTGGTCCAGTCCCAGCGATTCCACGCAGTATTGGTAGGCGTGCGTGTGGATGGCCTCCTCGAAGGCTTGGCGGAGCAGGTACTGCCGGCATTCCGGGTTGGTGATGTGCCGATACACGGCCAGCACCAGATTGTTCGCCACTAGCGAGTCGGCGGTGGAGAAGAACCCGAGGTTGCGCTGGACGATCACGCGCTCGTCCTCGGTCAGGCCGTCCGGGCTCTTCCACAGCTCGATATCCGCGCTCATGTTGATTTCCTGCGGCATCCAGTGGTTGTTGCAGGCGGCCAGGTATTTCTCCCAGGCCCAAGCGTACTTGAAGGGAACCAGCTGGTTCAGGTCGGCGCGGCAGTTGATGATCCGCTTGTCGTCGACCTGGATGCGGGCCGCTCCCATCTCCAGGGCTTCCAGGCCGGTGGCCCCGGCCCCGGAGGCATCTTCGCGGTCGGCGCTCGGAGGGGGCGGCAAGCCGGCTTCCGGGTCTAAGGGGCGCGCGGGAGGCGGGGAGTCCGACGGAGACAGTGGGTCGTTCCAGGAGTTCGTGGTGGCGGTCATGGAGGTTCTCCTATGGTGCGATTGTGATCGGGAGGCTCACTGGCAGGCCTCGCAGTCCTCGTCCATGGAGCAGAACGAGGGCGCGCCGGGGGAGGAGCCGTTCGCGGCGACCGCGTTGAGTTGTCCGCGGGCGTCGCCGGTGCTCTTCTCGACGTGGGTGGCGCCGAGCGAGCGCAGGTAGTAGGTGGTTTTCAGGCCGCGCACCCAGGCGAGCTTGTACAGGTTGTCGAGGTCGCGCCCCGACGGCGTGGCCATGTAGAGGTTCAGCGACTGCGCTTGGTCGATCCATTTTTGCCGGCGCGCGGCGGCCTCCACCAGCCATCTCGGATCCAGCTCGAAGGCCGTGGTGTACAGGCGCTTGATCTCGTCCGGGATGCGGGCGATGTTCTGGATGCCTCCGTTGTAATGCTTGAGGTCGTTGATCATCACGTCGTCCCACAGTCCTAGCTTCTTGAGGTCGCGCACCAGATGCAGGTTGACGACCGTGAATTCGCCGGACAGGTTGGACTTGACGAACAGGTTTTGGTAGATGGGCTCGATGCTTTGCGTCACGCCGGCGATGTTGGAGATGGTGGCGGTCGGCGCGATGGCCATCGTGTTGGAGTTCCGGATCCCGCCGCGCGCCTTCTCGCGCAGGCGGTCCCAGTCCAGCGTGGAGTCGGCGTTGATTTGGCAGAACCGATCGTCGCCGCGCGCCTGACGCACGTTCCGGATCGAGTCGATGGGCAGGATTCCTTGGGACCACAGCGATCCCTGGAAACTGGGATAGGCCCCCCGCTCTCGGGCCAGATCGATGGACGCGGAGATGGCGAAGTAGCTGATCGCCTCCATGGATCGGTCGGCGAACTCGACCGCCTCGTCGCTGGCGTAGGGGAGGCGCAGCCGGTACAGCGCGTCCTGGAAGCCCATCAGGCCGAGGCCGACTGGGCGGTGGCGCAGGTTGGAGCGGCGCGCCTTGGCCACGCTGTAGTAGTTGTAGTCGATGACGTTGTCGAGCATGCGCATGGCGACGCGCACGGTGCGCTCGAGCTTCTCCATCATCAGCCCGTTCTCGTCGGTATGGGAGGCGAGGTTGATGGAGCCGAGGTTGCACACCGCGATCTCGTCGTCGGACGTGTTGAGCGTGATCTCGGTGCACAGGTTGGACGAGTGGACCACGCCTTGATGCCGCTGGGGGGAGCGAAGGTTGCAGACGTCCTTGAAGGTGATCCAGGGGTGGCCGGTCTCGTACAACATGCCGAGCATCTTTCGCCACAGATCCTTGGCTCGGACTTTCTTGAAGCGCGGGATCCGCCCGCTCGCCGCCATCTCCTCGTACTCGGCGTACCGGGTCTCGAAGTCCTCGCCGACCAGATCGTGCAGGTCAGGGACGTCGCTTGGGCTGAACAGGGTCCACTCGGCGTTCTCGGCGACGCGCTTCATGAACAGGTCCGGGACCCAGTTGGCGGTGTTCATGTCGTGCGTGCGCCGCCGGTCGTCGCCGGTGTTCTTGCGCAACTCCAGAAACTCCTCGATGTCCAGGTGCCAGGTCTCGAGGTAGGCGCACATGGCGCCCTTGCGCTTGCCGCCTTGATTGACGGCGACGGCCGTGTCGTTGGCGACCTTCAGGAACGGCACCACGCCTTGGGAGCGTCCGTTGGTGCCCTTGATGTGCGAGCCCATGGCGCGGATCCGCGTCCAGTCGTTGCCGAGCCCGCCGGCGAACTTCGACAGCATGGCGTCGTCCTTGATGGAGCTGAAGATGCCGTCCAGGTCGTCCGGCACGGTGGTCAGGTAGCAGGAGGACAGCTGCGGGCGTAGGGTTCCCGAGTTGAACAGAGTGGGGGTCGAGCTCATGAAATCGAAGGTCGACAGCAGGTGGTAGAACTCGATGGCTCGGTCCTCGCGGTCAACCTCGGGTCCGGCCAGGCCCATGGCGACGCGCATAAAAAAGGCCTGAGGCATCTCGAAACGGGTGTGGTCCGAATGTATGAAGTAGCGGTCATACAGCGTCTGCAGGCCAAGATAGGTGAATCGCAAGTCGCGCTCCGGCTCGATGGCGGTCGCCAGTCGCTCCAGATCGTACTCTTGGGCCAGATGCGGGCTGAGCAGCTCGAGCGCGACGCCGCGGCGGAGGTAGCGGGGAAAGTAGTCGGCGTAGTCGACCGTGATCCCCGCGTCCGTATCCCGCGTTCGCATGGGCGCGTCGTAGACGAACTCCGTCGCCTCTTGGCGCAGGTCGCGCAGCAACAGGCGCGCCGCGACGAACGTGTAGTTGGGCTCCTTCTCGATCAGGCTGCGGGTGCTGATCGTCAGCTGGCGGTCGACCTCGGATTCGGGAACGCCGTCGTACAGATTGCGGCAGGCCTCCTCGACCACGGGGCCGGGCTCGACATCCTCGACGCCTTGGCAGGCCTCCTCGGCGAGGGCGCGCAGGCGCTTCACGTCCAGCGGGCGCAGGGAGCCGTCGGGCATCTTGACCCGGAGGGATGTCACCGGCGGGCGGGCGCCCGGCTCTTTCGACTCGATCTCGGCGCGCTCCCGGGCGCGCTCCTCCCGGTACAGGACGTACTTCCGGGCGACCTTGTGGTGGCCGCCGCGCATCAGGGCCAGCTCCACATGGTCCTGAATGTCCTCGATGTGAAACGTTCCGTTTTCCGGGTGGCTGCGCGTCAGCGCGCGAACGGTCTGCCGAGTCAGCTTCTCGACCGCTTCATGGATGCGGCTGGAGGCGGCGCCCGTGCCGCCTTCGACGGCGAGGAACGCCTTGGTGATGGCGACCTGGATCTTGGATTCGTCGAAGGGCGTCAGTTGGCGGTTGCGGCGAATCACCCGGTAGGTTCCGGGAGCCGCGGCTCGAAGGCTGGCCTCGGTGGGCTCGTCGGGGCGCGGCGCGCCGGTGGCGATGTCGGTCGTGGTGGGGGCGGGCGTTTTGGCTGGTCCGGGTTCAGGGGGCGTGGCGGTCATATGAGTTTCGCGTTGTTATCATTATGGTTTCCCGCGCCCGGGGTTTCCCGGACGCGGGGCGCCGACGGCCACCGCCGCCGGACTCGCAAGATATAGTATATCTCACTCTATGTCAACGCTACAAAATGTGGAAAAGGGGACTAAATCGGCGCGTTTCGTGGGGCAGAACGGGTGGACAACATGTGCATAAGCAGGGCTGCGCCTAGCGGCGTGGGGTCCTTCCTCCGTCCTTGTTCCGGCTCGGATTTTCATGTGGGGGGCCGACCTCGGTCGGGCGCCTTCTGGCCGCGAGGCGCGGTTCCGACCAGCCGCCCCGTAGAATGGCGTCGAGGATACGCAAAGGTTCGCGCGATGAACGAGACGCCCCCCGAATCCGGCATCCGGGCCGACGCGGACCGTTGCGTGAAGTGCGGTCTCTGTCTGCCGCATTGTCCGACTTGGCGGGTTCACCGCCGAGAGGCGGATTCCCCACGCGGACGAGTCGAGCTGATCGCGGCCTTGGCGAGCGGACGCGCGCGCGTCAGCCCGGTCCTCCAGGAGCGTCTGGATGGTTGCCTGCTGTGCCGGTCCTGCGAGACGGTCTGCCCCGCTCGAGTCCCGTTCGGGCGGCTGATGGATCAGGCCCGGGCGCGATGGCCGGGGCGGAGGCCGTGGTGGACCCGGCTGTTCGGCTCGAGAGCCGGTCGCGCTCTGGCGCGCTTCGGGTTGCGGCTGGCCGTTTCCAGCGGACTCGCTCGGCTTGGCGGACCGTTGTTGGGCTTGCTGCCGGACTCCATCGCGGCGCGGCGCGCGCGCGTCCGCGCCACCGGTGGATCTCGGGTCGGGCTGTTCCCGGGGTGCGTCTCGGATACCGTGGACCGGGCCACGCTCAACGACGCGGCGCGCCTGCTCGCGCGTTGCGGCGCCGAGGTGGTGTGGGCGGAAGGGGCAGGGTGTTGCGGGGCGTTGGACCGGCACCAGGGAGAGGCCGCGCGGGCGGACGCGACCGCGCGCGGCAACGTCCAGAGAATCGACGCGCGCGCGCTCGACCGCGTGGTCTCGGTCGCGACCGCGTGCGCGGCCGAGTTTCGGGAGTATCCGCGCTTGCTGGGCGGGGCCGAGGCGGCGCGCTGGGCGGAAAAGCACCGCGACGTGATGGAGTATCTGGCTGAGCGGCGGGAGCGGCTCGAGTTTCGGTCATTGCGCGCGACCGTGTTGCTGCATCATCCCTGCAGCGCCCGCAACGTCCTCCGGGAGACGAGCGCGACGATTCGCTTGCTGGAGAAGGTTCCGGACCTGCGCGTGGTCGAGTCCCGCGCCGCCGGATGCTGCGGGGCGGCTGGCGTGGCCATGTTCCGGTTCCCCCGGACGGCCGTGGCGCTGGCTCGGGAGATCGTCGAGGAGGCGACGCGCGCTTCGGCGAGGATCCTGGTGACCTCCAATATTGGCTGCGCGCTGCATCTGCGCGGGGCCTGCCGCGCGGCCGGGCTGGACGTGACCGTCCAGCATCCCGTAAACTTGTTGCGGGAGCGATTGAGGGACTGATCATGCGCCGAATGAGTCCGACGGACGTTTTGCTGAGCGGGGTGGGCCGGTGGCTTTCCGATCTGCGCGCGCCGCCCGGGCCTGCGCGGGCGTATCCGGCGCGGTCGTTGCCGGCGGACGATCTGGATGAGCCGCGAAAGCGGGAAGCCGCCGCCTGCATGCGGGTCAATCATGCCGGGGAGGTCGCGGCGCAGGGCCTCTATCTCGGACAGGCCTTGGTGGCCCGCGAGGAGTTCACGCGCGCGAGCATGCGAGCGGCGGCCCGGGAGGAGACGGACCACTTGCGCTGGTGCGAGCGGCGCTTGGGCGAGCTGGACTCGAGGATCAGCTGGCTCACCCCGGCGTGGGGACTGGGCTCTCTGGCGATCGGTTTGGCCGCTGGCCTGGCTGGAGACCGCCGGAGCTTCGGCTTCGTGGAAGAGACCGAGCGGCGGGTGGGGGTGCATCTGGAGTCCCACTTGGAGCGTTTGCCGGAGCGGGACGCGCGCAGCCGCGCCATCGTGGCCCAGATGCGGGAGGACGAGGAGGCGCATCGGCGGCGGGCGGCCGCCGCCGGCGCCGAGCGGGTTCCGCCGCTCGCGCGGCTGGGCATGACGGTCGCGGCCCGGGTGATGACCGGCGTCGCGCGGTGGCTGTAGCGCGGGACGAATCCCCTAATTTTCAATGTGATTTCTATGTGAATCAAGGCGATAGAAAAGCGCTCCCCGCTTGGTGTATATTGGATCGGGAGGTGCCTAATCTTTTAATCAGGGTGTGACTATGCGTTCTCCTTTGCACACGGAAGTGCCTCGGTGGTCTGCGGTAGTGGCCGGCTCAATAAGACGAAGAAGTAGCGATGCTGGCGAGTCCGGAGCGGGGGCTTCCCCTCGTCTCCGACTGACCCTTTCCCGAGTGTTCCGGCGCCCGCCGGTCCCCGGTCTCGTTCGGCGGGATTCTTTCCCGCGCGTCCGGCGACGCGAGGGTTCGGGCGAAGCCAAGGAACGGAGACCCGATAATGAGAACAAAAAACCTTTTGAACTTCGCGCTGGTCAGCTATATCTCGCGTTGCTACCACGACGACGATTGGGCGGTTCTGGCCACCCTTAACATCGACCGCGGGCAGGCGGGGCGCGTCAGCAAGCTTTCCGCGTTCGAGAGCAACACCCTCAGTGGAGTCGGCGGACGCTTCGCCGTCTTCCACCTGCAGTTCGAGATCCTCAGGCAGTGCTATCGCTTGGCGCTCGAGGACCCGGTCGCCATGAGCGGGGCCCAGTCCAAGACCCGGGAGGTGGATTTGTGCCTGAGCGTCTTCAACCACGTCATCACGCTGTACCGACGGAACCGCCAGCGGCCACTCGGCGAGCTTGGCCTGGAGCCGGAGCAGGCCGAGTTCATCAGCATGCGTCCCTGGGTGGACCTCCAGAAGCTGGCGCGATATCTCTGGTTCTTCACGACCGTGCGGATCGACGGTCCGCTTCTGGAGCGGTCGATCGACACGGCCATCGCCTCGGCGCGCTGGATCGGCCAGTGCGCGGAGTTGATTCGCGCCGACGCGCCCCGGGACCTGATGATGCGCTATTACGGCATGAACAGCCAGTTGTACGCGGAGGCGCGCGAGATGCATGGACGACAGTGCCGCGGCCGCCCTCGGGCGCTTTCCGACGATCTGCAGTATCTCTTGTACGAGGAGTTCACGCGCCGGTATCGGAGCTACGACCAAGGGGTCGATCCGTTGCGCCAGCCGGGCTTCTTCCTGGCGCTGCACGAGAGTCTCGGGAGAAGGGTCTCGTTGCGGGAGATCTGGATCCTGGTGCAGCGCTGGCTCGGCGAGCGGCTGGAGCTTCGCCGTGCTCAAGGAGACGCCGATCCGGCGCCGATTCAGCCGGAGGGCCGGAGCGCGCCAAGGATGGCGCCGAGCGAGCGCAATCTTTCCAGCGCTTGCCGGCCCCCGTCGACCAGCGCCTCGGACATGTCGCGGCCGAGCTCGGTGGCGATTCTTCCGAACTGTGATCGCGCGGGGATCTCCGGCTGATCCATCAGCAGGGCGATCAGCCGGGCGGTGGCCGGGCTGAGCTCCAGGAAACGGGCGGCTCCGGTGGAATCGCGGAACGCGAGCAGGAACGTCGGGGTCTCGCTCTCGCGCGGCGGTGGCGAATTCCGCTTGACGCGGTGCACCGGGTAGGCGTGGACGCAGAGCTCTGAAGCGGGGGACAGGACCACGGGACGCTCCAGCAGATCTCCGTCTGGATCGATCCGCTCGGGAGGGTATGGCGGCGGATCGTCGTTCAGCCGGACCCGGACCTCGGTCCACTCGTGGCGGGCGAGCTCCGCCAGGAAGGGGGGCAACTCCGGATCGCCGTCGTGCTCTCGGGCCAAGTAGTCCACGAACTCCTGTCCGATTTTGTGGAAGTAGGGCGTGCGGCAGCCATGCCGCGAGTAGAAGGCGCGGGACAGCGCGCGCGTCGTCTCCGTCCCGAGCAGGTGGGCGCTCAGGGGGAACGAGCGCTCGATCAAGCCTTGGATGTTCTTAGAGAAAAGGTTTCGGTAGACGGCCATGCGCCGTTCCGAGACGTCTTTCGGGCGAGGGGCGCGGCGGGGGTCGCGCAGGTGCGCGCAGAACTCTTCTTGAACGCGCTGGAACTCGGGCCGCGCGGGCATCGGTTAGGCGGACCCCGAAGCGCTCGCCTGATAGCGGCGAACGCGGCGGACCTCCCTGACCAGACGGTCGATCGGCGGGAAGTTGAAGTCGCGTTCCAGCAGGGTCGGCCGCGGGCCGAACCTCGCGCACGCATGTTCTAGGAGATCCCAGACCGACTCGATCACGTCGGAGCCGTGCGTGTCGATGATCAGGTCTTCGGCCTCGTGGTAGTGTCCGGCGACGTGAAAGTACGCCACTCGCTCGGCGGGCAGCGCGTCGATGTAGGCGCGCGCGTCGTAGCCATGGTTCACCGAGTTGACGTAGACGTTGTTGACGTCCAGCAGCATCAGGCAGTCGGCCTCCTCAAGCGCGTTCCGGATGAAGTCGATTTCCTCCATTCGCTTGCCTGGCGCGGCGTAGTAGGAGACGTTCTCGACCAGAATCTGGCGGTCCAGCGCCCGTTGCGTCTCGCGGATGCGTCCGCCGACGTAGCGCGCGGCCTCTTCCGTGAATGGGATTGGCGCGAGGTCATAGAGATGCGCGTGGTCCGAGCAGTAGCTGAGATGCTCGCTGTAGAGGCCGATGCCGTAGTCATCCAGAAAGCCGCGGACGCTCTTAAGCAGATCCTGGTCTAGTGGAGTCGGTCCGCCGAGCGACAGCGACAGGCCGTGCGTGGTGATGGGGTAGCGCTCGGCGAGCTCGTCGAATCGGGTCTTCAGCGGACCGCCGAGGCCGATCCAGTTCTCGGGCGCGACCTCGAGGAAGTCGACCGCGCCGTCCTCGAGGCGGAGGACCTCGTCGAGGATATCGCGGCGCAGGCCGAGGCCCGCGGCGCGCGGGCCGGGCGTCTCACCTCGAGCAGGCATGCTGGAAGCGCCGCGCGATCCAGTGGTCCAGGCTGACGTAGCGCCCCGCGCCTAGGAAGAACAGTGCCAGCAGCATGATGAGGTAGGTGACCGCGAACTCGACGCCATTGTTCAGCATGACCAAGCTGCCGTGCTCGGTCAGCCAGGCGTAGTCGCCGTCCTCGCGCAGGATGGATCGGGCGACCTGCAGACGCTCGGTGGCCTCGATGGTGCGCTCGGTGGCGAAGAACCCACTGTCGGTGGCGATCGCGAGCCAGCCGTTCTTCCAGTGCGCGGCGAAGGCGGCGACCAGCATGGTGATCATCAGGGGAATGCTGGCCCAGCGGGTGGCGAGGCCGATCAGCAGCAGAACGCCGCCGAACAGCTCGGCCCAGCCGGCCAAGGCGGCCATCAGGGTCGGAAGCGGCAGTTCCAGGCCGTACTCGAACCAATGCGCGACGCTCTCCTTCGGCAGCAGACTCGGCAGGTCCAGCTTGCGAGCTCCCGCCTCGATGAAGATCGGGGCGAGATACAGGCGCAACGCCAGCGATGGCAGGAAATCAAGGGGCCGCGCGCGCTCGAGGGAGCGGTGGGCGGCGCAGGCGAATCGAGTCAGGTTCATGAGGCCGGAGTCTCGGTCATGGACAGGGCTGGAGCCCGTCGTCTCCGGGGGCGGGGTTCCCGAAGGGCCCGAGCGAGGCCGGGCTCTTCGGGAATCGGGAGGCGGGCGTTATTCGCCCTCGCCGGCGTCTCCGCCGCATTTGCCTTCGCCGCATTTGCCCTCGCTGGCGTCCTTATCCTCGCCACACTTGCCTTCGCCGCATTTTCCCTCGCCGCATCGGCCCTCGCATTTCTCTTTCTTCTTGCCCTCGCCGGCATCTTTATCCTCGCCACACTTGCCTTCGCCGCATTTGCCCTCGCCTCCGTGCGAGCCGGCGTAGGTCTGTCCAGACAGCTCGGTCAGGCTGAACGGGTTATCGGCGGCGACGGCGCTGGAGCAGGCCAGCGCGCCCGTGAGGCCCAGGGCCAGGGCGATGGGATTGAGTTCTTTCTGGTTCATGGTGTCAAGCGCTCCTTGAAAAATTTAATGAAAGACGACGCGTGCGTCGTCGCTCGGATTGTAGCAAACGCTATGACTCGCGCGCCGCTCGTTGGTTCCCTTCCCGGCGCCGCCTCTCACGGATTCCGCTCCGGCCATTCGCACAGGTCCGAGATTCCGCACTCCGAGCACTTCGGCGCGCGCGCCGTGCAGGTGTGCCGCCCATGCAGGATCAGCCAGTGATGAGCGTTCTTGAGGAATGCCTCGGGCACCAGGCGCGTCAGGCCGTCCTCCACCTCGCGGGGGGTGCGCCCCGGCGCGAGGCCGACGCGGTTGCCGACCCGGAAGATATGAGTGTCCACCGCGATGACGGGCTCTCCGAACGCGGTGTTCAGGACGACGTTCGCGGTTTTTCGCCCGACTCCGGGCAGCGCCTGCAGGGATTCTCGGTCGCGCGGCACTTTTCCGCCATGCCGCTCGAGAAGGATTTGGCAGGTGGCGATGATGTTCGCGGCTTTGCTGTTGTGCAGGCCGATGGTGCGGATGTACGGGATGAGGCCCTCGACTCCGAGCGCCAGGATGGTCTCGGGCGCGTGGGCGCGGGCGAACAGTTTCGTCGTCGCCTTGTTGACCGCGACGTCCGTGCACTGGGCGGACAGGATGACCGCGATGAGCAGCTCGAATTCGTCGCGGTAGCGCAGCTCGGTGGTCGGGTGCGGGCGCAGATCGCGAAAGCGCTGGAAAATTCGCTCGACTTGGCGCTCGTCCATCAGCTGGGGGATGCCGCGCTTCCGCGCGCTCGGGCGACGGCCTCGTGGATAGCGGCCCGCCGCGCGGCATCGTCGTCGTCGCGGAATCCGGCGTGAGCCTCCCGTAGCTGGCTCTCTCGCGTCTCGCGCAGCGCCGCCCGGCGCCGCAGGCGCCGTCGCGCCCGGTCGCGCGCCTGCCGGCGGTAGTCGCGGTCGCGGGTCGGGTGCGCCGGGTCCGGACGCAGGGAGATGCAGTCGACCGGACAGGCTGGAAGGCACAGCCCGCATTCCGTGCACAACCCCGGGATCACGCGATGAGCTCGCTCGGCGACCCCGGCGATGGCGTCGAATGGACAGGCCTCGACGCACAGGGCGCAGCCCACGCACCGTGGAAGATCGATCCAGGCGACTCGGGCGACGCTCACCGAATCTTCATGCCGGGACGGGCGCCCTCGTCTGGACTCAGCAGCCAGATGCCCTCGTTGTCGCCAGCGGCCAGAATCATGCCTTCGGACGTGCCGAAGCGCATCCGTCGCGGTTCCAGGTTGGCGACCGCCACGACCAATCGTCCGAGCAAGCGCTCCGGGGCGTAGGAGGAGCGGATGCCGGCGATCACCTGACGGCGCCCGTCGCCCAGGTCCAGAGTCAGCGCCAGCAGTCGGTCGGCGCCCTTGATCTCGCGCGCTTCCTCGATTCGGGCGACCCGAAGATCAATCTTGGCGAAGTCTTCATACGGGATGGAGTCGGGACGCGCGGCTTCTGGCCTCGGAGGGGCGCTGGCGGCCTTGGTTTCCTCGACCATGGCGCGAACGTCTTTCGGATCGATTCGGGTGGAGAGAGGGGCGAACGGTCGGATCGGGCGGTCCAGAAGAGGCGTTTGGCAGGCTTCCCAGTCGAGCGGGCCGGAGTCGAGGAAGGCCTCGCTTTTGGCGGCGAGCGTGGGCAACACGGGTTTCAGGTAGACGATCAGCGTGCGGAACAGGTTGATGCCTTGGGTGCATGCCTCCCAGGCCCGCTCGCGGGTGGCCTCCGCGCGCGCCGTCTCCCAGGGTTTCTGCCGCGTCACGTACTGGTTGGCGCGGTCGGCCAGCGCCATGATCTCGCGCATGGCTTGGGAGAAGCTCCGCGTCTCGTAGCGCTCGGCCAATCCGTCCGCCGCCGCCGCGAACTCCGAGAACAGGGCGGGGTCCGGAAGCCGCTTCGCGAGCCGTCCGCCGAACCGCTTCTCGATGAAGCCGGCGCAGCGGCTGGCGATGTTCACGACCTTGCCGATCAGGTCGCTGTTGACGCGCGCGACGAAGTCGTCCAGGTTCAGGTTGATGTCGCTGATGGCGGGCGACAGCTTGGTGGCGAAGTAGTAGCGCAGGTGCTCCGGGTCGAGGTGACGCAGGTAGGCGCGCGCCTCGATGAAGGTGCCGGTGGACTTCGACATCTTCTCGCCGTTGATGGTGAGGAAGCCGTGGCACCACACCGCGGTCGGCAACCGGTATCCGGCGCCGCGCAGCAGGGCGGGCCAGAACAGGGTGTGGAAGTAGGCGATGTCCTTGCCGATGAAGTGGTACAGCTCGGTCTCGCTGTCGGCGCGCCAGTAGTCGTCGAAATCGAGGCCCCGCTCCCGGCATAGGCGCAGGTGGCTGGCCATGTAGCCGATCGGCGCGTCGAGCCAGACGTAGAAATATTGCCCTGGCGCGTCGGGGATCTCGAAGCCGAAGTATGGCGCGTCCCGACTGATGTCCCAGTCGCGCAGCCCGGCCTCGAACCACTCGTCGAGCTTGTTCTTGATCTCCGGTTGCACGCCGCCGCGCTCGGCCCAGCTCCGGAGCGTCTCGGCGAAGTCGCCGAGGCGGAAGAACAGATGCTCGGTCTCCCGAAGCTCGGGGGGCGCGTCGCTGAGCGTCGAGCGCGGGTTGACCAGCTCGCTCGAGTCGTACGTCGCGCCGCAGCGCTCGCAGGCGTCCCCGTACTGCTCCTCGGCGCCGCAGCGCGGGCAGGTGCCGCGCAGGTAGCGGTCGGAAAGGAACATCCCGGCGCTGGGGTCGAAGTACCGCGAGATCGTCTTGCGGCGGATGTGCCCGGCCTCGGACAGGGTCTGGAAGACGCTGCGCGCCAGCTGGCGATTCTCCTCGCTGTGCGTGCTGTGATACTGGTCGAACTCGATCAGAAAATCGGAGAAGTCGGCGCGGTGCTGTCGCCCGATCTCCTCGATCAGTCGCTCGGGGCTGATCCCGCGCTCGCGCGCGAGCAGCATGATCGGCGTGCCGTGCGCGTCATCGGCGCACACGTAGGAGCATTCCACGTCGCGCGAGCGCTGAAATCGAACCCAGATGTCGGTCTGCAGATACTCCACCAGGTGGCCCAGGTGGATCGGCCCGTTGGCGTAGGGCAGGGCGCTGGTGACCAGGATGCGGCGTGGAGAGGGCATTGGACGAGAGGCGGTTCGCCGCGCCATTGTAGCGGCCGCGCCCGTATAATGGAAAGCGGACGGGAAGAATTTCGAGGCGAGGAGAGACCGCGATGGCGCTGAGCAAGGAGCGAATAGAGAGCGCGCTCAAGGACGTGAAGGACCCCGGGACCGGCAAGGACCTGGTGGCGGCGCGGGCGCTCAAGGACGTGGTGGTGGACGGCGACTCGGCCCGGGTCGAGATCCGGCTCGGCTATCCAGCCCGGGGGGTCCGCGACGAGCTGGAGCGGGCCGCGCGGGCGCGCCTCGCGCGGCTGGATGGCGGCGAGCGCGTCGAGGTCGACGTGAGGTGGGAGATCGAGTCGCATTCGGTGCAGAAGAACCTCAAGCCGATGGAGAGCGTCAAGAACGTGCTGGCGGTCGCCTCCGGCAAGGGCGGCGTCGGCAAGTCCACCACGGCGATCAATCTGGCGCTGGCGCTTTCCGAGGAGGGCGCCGAGGTCGGCGTGCTGGACGCGGACATCTACGGACCGAGCCAGCCGCGGATGCTGGGCGTCTCCGGGCAGCCGGAGTCGAGAGACGGAAAGAGCCTGGAGCCGATGGAGAGCCACGGCCTGCAGGCCATGTCGATCGGATTCCTGATCGACGAGGAGACGCCGATGATCTGGCGCGGCCCGATGGTGACCCAGGCGCTCGAGCAGATGCTCGGCGACACGCGCTGGCGCGGGCTGGACTACCTGGTGGTGGATCTGCCGCCAGGCACGGGCGACGCGCAACTGACGCTCGCGCAGAAAATTCCCGTCAGCGGGGCGATCATCGTGACCACGCCGCAGGACATCGCGTTGCTGGACGCGCGCAAGGGACTCAAGATGTTCCGCAAGGTCGAGGTGCCGGTGCTGGGCGTGGTGGAGAACATGAGCCTGCACATCTGCAACCAGTGCGGCCACGAGGAGCCGATCTTCGGCTCCGGCGGCGGCGAGAGCCTGGCGCGCGAGAACGACGTGGAGCTGCTCGGACAGTTGCCGCTGGACCGGCGCATCCGGGAGGAGACCGACGGCGGGAAGCCGACCGTGATCGCGGATCCGGACTCCCGGATCAGCCAGATCTACCGGGACATCGCGCGCCGCGCGGCCGCGCGGCTGGCGGAGCGGGCGAAAGACTACAGCGCCAAATTCCCGCGCATCGTCATCCAGAACGACTGACGTGGGAGTCAAGTCGGACCGCTGGATCCGGCGCATGGCCGAGCGGGAGGGCCTGATCGAGCCGTTCGAGCCGACCCAGGTGCGTCGCTCCCGGGACCGGCGGGTCATCTCCTACGGCACCTCCAGCTACGGCTACGACGTCCGTTGCTCCACGCATTTCAAGATATTCACCAACATTAATTCCGCGATGGTGGACCCGAAGCGCTTCGCGGAGGACGGCTTCGTGGACTACGAGGGCGAGGTGTGCATAATCCCACCGAATTCCTTCGCCCTGGCCAGCACCGTCGAGTACCTGCGGGTGCCGCGCGCGGTGCTGGCGATCTGCCTCGGAAAGTCCACCTACGCCCGGTGCGGGATCATCGTCAACGTGACTCCATTGGAGCCGGAGTGGGAGGGCCACATCACCCTGGAGTTCTCCAACACGACGCCGCTGCCGGCCAAGATTTACGCCAACGAGGGGGTGGCGCAACTGGTTTTTTTCGAGACGGACGAGCTCTGCGAGACCTCGTACGCGGATCGGGGAGGCAAGTACCAGAAGCAAACCGGCGTCACCTTGCCGCGGGCCTGAGCGTGAAGCTGCTGGTTCCCCTGCGACGCTTGGCCGCGCGGATCGCTGGCGCCGACCATCGCGAGGAGCCGGTGATCGCTGGCCTGCGACGTTTGATCGTGCTGGTCGTCGGCGCTGGAGTGACGCTGGTAGGAATGATCATGCTGGTCACGCCGGGGCCAGGACTGGCGGTGATTCTGATCGGGTTGGCGGCGCTAGCCACAGAGTTTCCTTGGGCCAAGCGGTTGCTAGACCGGGCGAAGCGCGAGGCGGGCGATCGCGGCCGGCGGATTGGGCGCTGGTGGCGGCGTCTCCGCGCTCGAGACTCGGACTGGTCATGAGCGACCGCTCCTCTTTCGGTACAATGACTTGGACGGGCCGCCCGCGTCGCGCTCCCTTCCCATATGCCTGAGATCACCGCCGTCCACGCCCGCGAGATTCTCGATTCGCGGGGCAATCCCACGGTCGAGGCCGACGTGTCGCTGGCGGGCGGCGCGCGCGGACGCGCCGCGGTTCCGTCCGGCGCGTCGACCGGCGCGCGCGAGGCTCTGGAGCTGCGCGATGGCGAGGCGAACCGCTTCGGAGGCAAGGGCGCGCGCAAGGCGGTGTCGAATATCGTCGGAGAGCTGCGCGCGGCCCTGCTCGGCATGGACGCGGACGATCAGGAGGCGGTGGACCGACGGATGATCGAGCTCGACGGCACGGACAACAAGGGCCGCCTCGGCGCCAACGCGATTCTGGCGGTCTCGCTGGCTTGCGCTCGCGCCGCGGCGCGAGCCAGCGAAGTTCCCCTGTACCGATGGCTAGGCGGTCCGGGCCCGCGAACGCTGCCGGTGCCGATGATCAACGTGCTCAACGGGGGTTCCCACGCGGACAACAACGTCGACATGCAGGAGTTCATGCTGATTCCGGTCGGCGCGCCCGACATGGCCGAGGCGGTGCGCTGGGGGGCGGAGATCTTCCACCGCTTGGCCCGCGACCTGCGGGCGCGCGGCCTGAGCTCGGCGGTTGGCGACGAGGGCGGGTTCGCGCCGGACCTCGAGAGCAACGAGCGCGCGGTCGAGTTCGTGCTGGAGGCGGTCCGCGGCGCCGGCTTCGAGCCGGGCCGCGACGCGTTCCTCGGCCTGGACGTCGCCAGCTCCGAGCTGTATCGGGACGGCCGCTACCGCCTGGAATCCGAGAACCGAAGCCTGAGCTCGGAAGAGTTCGTCGACTTGCTGGAGGACTGGGTCGACCGCTATCCCATCCTGTCGATCGAGGACGGCATGGCGGAGGACGACTGGGATGGCTGGAAGCTGCTGACCCGGCGCCTGTCCGGGCGCGTCCAGTTGGTTGGCGACGACGTTTTCGTCACCAACCCCGCGATTTTTCGCCAGGGCATAGAGGAGGGCGTCGCCAACGCGATTTTGATCAAGCTCAACCAGATCGGAACCGTCACCGAGACTCTGGAGGCGATTCGGATGGCTCGGGTGGCGGGCTATCGGGTGGTGGTCTCCCACCGCTCCGGCGAGACCGAGGACACCTCCATCGCGGACTTGGCCGTGGCGGTCGACGCCGGACAGATCAAGACCGGTTCCCTGTCCCGCTCGGACCGGGTCGCCAAGTACAACCAGTTGCTGCGGATCGCCGAGGAGCTGGGCGAGCGGGGAAGCTACGCGGGAGCCGGGGCGTTCGCGGCGCTGAGTCCGTCCTCCTGATCTCTCGGGCTTCCCGCGATGCGCGCGTGGAACTGGCTGATGATGGCGTCGCTCGCGGGTCTGCTGTATCTGCTGGTGGCCGGCGACGGCGGCTTGCTGAGCTTGTGGGACCAAATGGGCGAGGTTCGGCGGCTGAAAGAGGAGAATGGCGAATTGGCCGAGCGCAACCGTGTCTTGTCGGCGGAACTGCGAGAGTTGCGTTCCGGGCTGGAAGGGATCGAGGGACTGGCGCGCGACCGCCTCGGCATGGTCCGGGAGGACGAGGCGTTTTATCAATTAGTCGGCCCCGACCTGGAAGAGCGCCCGCCCGAGTCGTCCACGCTCGCGGCGCCCGGGACTCCGTGAGCCCGCCGATGGACGACGCGCGGGAGGTGCACGCGATCTTGGCGGGAGGCGGTCGAGGCGAGCGCTTCGGCGGGGCCAAGTGGAACGCGCCGCTCGGGACGCGGCGAATTCTGGACTACGCGCTCCGGCCGCTGGCGATGTGCGCCCCGATGGTGCGCAGCGTTACTCTGCTCCTCCCGGAGTCCGCGCTCGGCGGCGCTCCTCCGCCATTGCCGCCGGAGGTGGAGTTCCGGGAGATGTCTGGAGGCGCGAGCCGCGCGGAGACCGTGTTGCGCGGGCTGGAAGCCATGCTCGAGCGCGTCGGGAATCGGGCTTGGGCGCTGGTGCACGACGTCGCGCGCCCGTGCGTGTGGCGCTCGGACGTCGAGAGATTGCTGCGCGAGGCCGACGCGCCCGGAGCTCTGCTCGCGGTTCCGGTGACGGACAGCCTCAAGCGCGCCGAGGAGGGGAGGGTCACCGCGAGCGAGGATCGGCGTGGCCTGTGGCGAGCGCAGACGCCGCAACTGTTCGAGATGGAGGAGCTGAGTCGATGCCTGCGCGCGGCGTTGGACGATGGCGTCGAGATCACCGACGAGTCGCGGGCGATGGAGCATTGCGGCCGCTTCCCGCGGTTGGTCGTCGGGCGCGAGGATAATATTAAGGTGACGTGGCCCGGGGACCTCGCCCGGGCGGAAGCGATTTTGCGACAGGATCCGGATCATGCGTATTGGACACGGCTATGACGTTCATGCCCTGACTGCCGGAGACGGTCTCTGGATCTGTGGCGAGCGCGTCGCGCACGACCGCGCGGTGGTGGCGCACTCCGATGGCGACGTGGCGCTGCATGCGCTGATGGACGCTTTGCTGGGGGCGGCTGGACTTGGCGATATCGGCCAGCACTTTCCAGACCACGATCCCCGCTACCGCGATGCCGCCAGCGGCGACTTGCTGCGCGACGTGTTGCGGAAGATCCACGCGCGCGGGTTGCGCGTCTCCAACGTCGACGTCACGGTGATCGCGCAGGCTCCGCGTCTCGCTCCGCACCGCGAGACCATGCTCCGGTCCTTGGCGCGTCTGTTGCGGATCGACGAGGAGCGGGTCAACCTCAAGGCGACTACGCATGAGGGCCTCGGCGCGCTGGGTCGGGGCGAGGGCGTCGCCGCGCATGCCGTGGCGTTGCTCGAGGACATCGACTGACCGTGTCGACGCGGGAGTTCGACGCGGAGGCTTGCTTCGGCGAGGATGGGCGGATGGCTCGGGAGATTCTCGACTACCATCCGCGCGCGCAGCAGGAGGATATGGCCATGGCCGTGTGGGGAGCGATGCGCAGGGAGCGCGCGCTGGCCGTGGAGGCCGGCACCGGGGTCGGCAAGACGCTCGCCTATCTGATGCCCGCGCTGGCGTTCGGGCGCAAGACCTTGATCGCCACGGGCACCCGCCACCTGCAAGACCAGTTGTTTCAGAAGGATCTTCCGGTCGCGCTTCGGGCGGCCGACGGCGCCGCCCCCAGGGTATGCTTGTTGAAAGGTCGCGCCAACTATCTGTGCCTTCATCGCTACCGAATTCACGTGGACGGAACTTTGGGACGCGGCGAGGACGAGCGAACGCGAGCGCTGCGGAACTGGACGGAGACGACTCGCGACGGCGATCTCGCGGAAATGGACCTGCCGGAAGACGACGAGATCGTCCCGGCCATCACGTCGACGCTGGAGAACTGCCTCGGGAAGAAGTGTCCAGACTACGAGGACTGCTTCGTGGTTCGGGCCCGCGAGCGGGCGAGGCGGGCCGATCTGGTGGTGGCCAACCACCACCTGTTCGCGGCGGACCTCGCGTTGCGCGAGGACTCGCTCGGCGAGCTGCTGCCGGAGTTCGACGTGCTGGTGTTCGATGAGGCGCATCGGCTGGCTGAGGCGCTGGAAGTCTTCTGGAGCCACCAGTTGGGCACCGCCAAGATCCAGCAATTGTGCCGCGACGTGGAGGCGGCGGGTCGTCGTGCGCCGGAGGAGGGCCCGGCGCTGGTCTCGGGCGCGCGCGCCACGCGGCGCGCCACGCGGCAGGTGATCGACCGGACCCGCGCCCGGCTGAGCGGCGAGGCGCTGGGCGAGCGCGTTCCGCCGCCGCCGGACTTTCCCGAATGGGCGAAGCCGTTGCTGACGGAACTGAAAGCCTTGCGCGAAGAGCTCGAAAGCCGAAGCGCGGACGACCCGGAAATGGAGAAGCTCGCCGAGCGTTGCGCGCGAGCGGTGGAGGACCTGGACGGATGGCCGAGCGGAGAGGCGGACTGCTGCGAATACTTGACGCTCACCCGGCAGGGATTCTCCTTGCACCAGACGCCGGTCGACATCAGCGACATGTTCGCGCAGGCGCGGGCGCGGTACGCGCCGCGCTGGGTGCTCACCTCCGCGACCCTGTCGGTCGGGGGAGACTTCGACTACTTCCTGCGCAAGCTGGGCCTGGACGAGAACACCGAGACCTTGCGGCTCGACAGTCCATTCGATTTCCGGGAGCGGACGCGGCTGTACCTTCCTCCAGATCTGCCGGACCCGCGCGAACCTGGTTACAACGAGGCCATGCTCGAGAGCGTGCTCCCGTTGATCGAGCAATTGCGCGGCCGGACGTTCTTGCTGTTCACTAGTCTGCGCGCGCTTGAGGAGGCCGGACGGTGGTTGGAAGGGCGAATCGACTGCGCGCTGCTCCGGCAAGGTGAGGCGCCGCGGCGGAAGCTGCTGGAGCGTTTCGCGGAGCGCTCGGACGCGGTGCTGCTCGGATCGATCGGATTCTGGGAGGGCGTGGACATCCGCGGCCCGGCGCTCAGTTGCGTGATCATCGACAAGATTCCGTTCACCTCGCACACGGACCTGCTCTACCGGGCCCGCGAGAACGCGGTTCGCGCGGCGGGTGGCGACCCGTTCCGCCAGTTGCAGCTGCCGCGGGCCGCGCTGATGCTGCAGCAAGGCGTGGGCCGGCTGATCCGTAGCGTGACGGATCAGGGCGTGGCCGTGATCGCCGACCCGCGTCTGCGAAGCAAATGGTACGGTCGCCAGCTCCGGGCCAGTCTGCCGGACATGCCGGTCAGTTCCGATCTGGACCAGACGCTGGCGTTTTTGCGGGAGCGGGTCGCGTGAGCGACGGCCTGGTGACGCTGGCGTTGGAGACGTCCACCGAGTTGTGCTCGGTGGCCTTGGCCGCGCGCGGGAGCGTCGTTGCGCGCGACCGGATCACGCCGCGGGAGCATACCCGGCATATCTTGGGACAGGTGGACGAGTTGCTCCGCGAGGCGGACGCGACGGCGGAGGATCTGGACGCGGTGGCGTTCGGTCGTGGCCCGGGGACGTTCACCGGCGTGCGCGTCGCCACCGCGCTGGCGCAGGGGATGGCGGTCGCCCGTGGCCTTCCTCTGCTGCCGGTGTCCTCGCTGGCGGCGTTGGCCCAAGGAGCATGGCGCGATCGCCGGATCTCGCCGGCGCTGGTGGCGGTGGACGCGCGTTTGGACGAGGTTTACTGGGCGATGTTCGAGGTGGACGACGACGAGATTTCAGAGCTGCATCCGGAATCGCTGTCGCCGCCATCCGAACTTCGCGCGCGACTGTCCTCGTTGCCTGGAGGCTGGCTGGGCGCGGGGTCCGGCTGGGACCTGCCCGGCATGCGCGAGATCGCCAAAGCGGGACGGGCCGTCGCGCCCGGAATGCGACCTGACGCGCGTTCGGTCCTGGATCTCGCGTCGCGGGATTTTCAGGCGGGGCGGACGGCGAGTTTCGGAGAGGCCCAGCCGGCCTACCTGCGGCATCCGGTGCGCGGATGAGCGCGGGACATCCGCGGTTTCATCTGGCGATCGCGGTCGATGATCTGTCCTCGGCGGAAGCCTTTTACGCCGGGGTGCTGCAGTGTCGCATCGGACGGTCGTCCGAGACGTGGATCGATTTCGACTTGATGGGACACCAGATCACGGCGCATCGGCGTGACGCGGCCCGGGATGAGATCCGTAATTCGGTCGATGGGGAGGAGATCGCCGTGCCCCATTTCGGGCTGATTCTGGAATGGGAGCGGTGGGAGGAGCTGGTGGATCGCATGCGCGCCTGCGGCGTGGCCTTCGAGTTGGAGCCGACCGTCCGCTTTCAGGGAGAGACTGGGGAGCAGGCGACCGCGTTCGCGCGCGACCCGTCTGGCAACATGCTGGAGTTCAAGGCGTTCCGCGATCCAGATCAGGTCTTCGCGCGATGAGAGGGCGCCGGCGAGCGCTGGGCGAAGAGCAAGCATGCCTGGATATCTTCCGCCTCAAGGAATGGATAGTCTTTCAGCAAATCCTTGGCCGTCTCTCCCGCCGCCAGATTGGCCAAGACATGCTCCACCGCGATTCGCATGCCGCGTATGATCGGCTTGCCGCCGAAAATATCGGGCCGCGAGGTGACGTGGCTCAGAAGTTCGGTTTCCGTCATGTTTCTTTCCTTGGCGGTAGGCTGGCCGCGACAAGGATTATGAGCGTTTGGTAAAATGCAAGTGCGTTAGGCCCAAAAACGGTCTGGCATTGGGAGACGAGGCGCGCTTCGCGAAGTGATTGCTTCTGATTCGGCTATTTGGATAAACGCTTTCGCTATGTGGAAATTTCTCGCTATTGTTTTCGGTCTCGCTTGGCTCTTCGGCGGCGACGATTGCGATATTGATTGTTAGCCCGGCAGTCATCGGGCGAGGGTTGGTCGGATGGCGCAGACCTTTGCTGATCTGGCGGCCCGGTACGTGCCGAGAGATGCGGGTGCGGAGTGGAAAATACGAGGCTTGACGCGATTCTCTACGAGAAGGAAAATTGGCAGGGAACGACGGCCTCAGCCAGTTCATCGATATGGTTGGCAATACGCAGACTCGTTCCCACGACGTTGATGGCTGATTGGCTTCAAGGGAGTTGATTGGCTCAAAGCCTTTTCCTATGTGATCTACTTGGATCAAGAGCACTCAACACTTACTTGGCCATCAAGATTTAACTCGGTCAGGGTTTGCTGGATATCCGTCTGTAAGGCTGCCGCCATGGGCGCGGCAACTTTGACGCTGACTTCTACTTGCGTTTTCAGCTCATCACCGGAGCGGAGTTTTGGAATGACCGTTGTGCCGAGGCGATTCCACAGTTCTGGGGGTATGGTTCCATGCACACGTAATTGAACAGGCTCATCAGACATGTTAGTCTCTGATTCGAATTCATCCACGCTGCCAGGATCAGGTGTGGACGGTGGTGGCGTTACAGAATATGGCTTTGGCTCTGGTGCTACTGGCATTCGCAATTCCTCGCTTCGTGCTTTGGTTAACAGGAAGACATTTTTCTCGAAAGCGACCTCCTCAGCCTCGACTGGCTCCATGTACCATAGATGTTCGTATTGGCTGCTTGCCAGTGTTCCCGAAGCGAGCCCAAAATCTCCTTTCTCGACGAATTCAACGATCTTTTGCCGCAGGGCGGTATCGGGATCAATGAGCCGAGTCAGGGAGCCGTTGAGAAAGCTTTGCCGCAGGCTGGTTAGTGGCCAAGCGCCGGTCTCCTTGAATGCTGGTGGCCAATGCCGGTCGAGGTAACCAGCACCGATGGTTTCACTTAGCAGGGCTTCGGTCTTGAGCGCGGTTAACACCCTTCCGCAGAGTGTTTCACTCGCGCTACTATGCCCGGCTCCAAGATCAATCATTTTAAGTCCGGATTCGGCTCTGGCATCGGCGAGAGCGACGAATCGATAGCTGGCCCATACTTCGTCTCTCGCGGCATTTTCGGCATCTCTGACTTTGGACTGCAATTCGTTTTGATCAGCGCGACCAAATTCCGTCCCGAGCACACCTTCCGCGACATCCAAAGAGACTCGTCGCCAAGCAAGCCACATCTCGACGCGATTCTTGAGTTCCCGCCCTGGTTTTTTGGCACACCAGACCAAGGACGCAGGATGCAGCCTTGGCGAAGTTCCTCTCTCTTTGGTCCATCGTTCGATTTTTTTTGCTGTTTTCCCACCGAGTTCCCATTCCGCTTCTGGGTCGACGAGGACCAGTATCAGACGTGGCGCATCTTGGATAGTTGCGCCGTCATCAGGGAAGGGTATAACCGGAAGATTGGCACCTCGGGTGAATTCCTCTTCCACTAATTTACGAATTACAGGCCGAATTTCTGTTTCTTCGTCAAGCGTGGCACGACGGTCGTTAACAACTTTTTTCAAGGTCGCTTGATGGTGGATGCGGAAACCATCCGTTCCGACTTTGCGGATGAAGAACCCTGATGCTTCTAATGCCCCCGCAGCGTTATCAATGGTTGTGGTTTCGATTTCGGGTTCACCAAGGGCGAAACGCAGTTCGGGCAAGTGAGCCACTTTGTCTACTTGTCCTCCAGAAGACTCGAAGAGAATGGCCGCTCCCACCCGCTGATGTATGTCCCTGATTGGTCCCCGAGTATCGATATCTAGAGCTCGGGCATGCGCCGTGGGACTCGCTAGGTCGGCGGCTATGGCCACATCCAACCGTTGCTCACCTAGTTGCCCAAGCACGACAGCGCGAAACTCGGGCACATGCAGTGGTGCCGACCCGAGCGTGATCAGCTGTTCCGTTCGGGCTTGCTGAAATTGTTGGCGTGCGGCCCAAGATACCCATTGGGCAAGCATCGCAAGCGTACCACGGGTTTGCTGGAATTGCGCGAGCGCACTCCATTTTCTTCGGAAAACTGAGAGAGTCGAGGGATGGAAAGGATAGCAAGCTTCGAAACGGCCCATCAGAAACTCCCGCGCTTTGGTTTCCGGCGGGGCACTGTCGGTCGCCATCCATTCAGAGGGAAGCCGAGCAGTTCGTTCAAAACACCAATCAGCATAGATTTTTGAGACTTGTTTTCGAATTTTCTCATCGCCGAGGTTCTCAAACAGGCGCCGGCGAACGACATCGCCAATTTCGGCTTCATCGTTGGCGATGAGGTCACGCGCGACGCGCCTCACTACTTTTGTGATCCGATCTTGCCATTGCTGATCCCAATCGGTCATCTCCACCTGACTTCGTGGCAGGCTTATGACGGTGACCGTCTCAGTGGTTCCGGTGACGGCGACCGCCAGGTTCTGTATGAAGGCATGGAAGCTTTCAGCCTTGTCCCGATGCCGGTTAACGAAGTTCAGAACCTCGTCAAACAGCAGCAGTACGGGAGCATCCACGGCAGCGAAGACCCGGGCGAGCGACTCGGTTCCAGGTGGAGTTGTTTTTGCGGTCGATCCAAGCGCGGCGACACCTCTGTTACCAGCTATTTGGTAGGCTAGGTCAATCCATGGTGTTTCACGCCCTTCGGTGGGGTCCCACGCATTACCTACGAAGACACCAACTCGCGCATCAGGTGGCTTGGAGATTCCCGCTTCAGCCAGGAGATCAGATACGCCGGGCAGGCTTTTGGCCCGTGAGCCGGCATTGGCGAGATGGTGGAGCGCAGTGAGCGTGTGGGTCTTTCCTCCGCCAAACTGGGTAACGAGGGTAAGCACCGGGGACGTGTTTTGCGTCTCGCCTGCAAGACGGCGAAGCACCATACCAGCATGTTCCTTGAAGGCGCGAGTAAAACATGTTCGCGAGAAGAATTGCGCAGGGTCACGGTAATCCAAGGGGGCGGTTCCCGCGACCACCTGCTCAAGGGCAATCGCGAACTCGTCTGGGCTGAATGAGCGACCTTCCCGCACTTCTGATCGCGGCGTAACGACTTTGTACCAAGGGCTCCTAGCCATTGTTGACGCTCCCAAGGTTTCTTGCCGACCGTATCCGCACGCATTTTCTGGTCACCACGATTATTGAGCTCTTGCGTATGGCATCCGCATGGCACTCAATCAGATTTCGCATAGCATCCGCCCTTTCTGTCGGAGTCATCCCGACAAGCCGCACAATAGATGGATGAGGCAAGCCATGCAGAAAGACAAGCTCACCGAAATCCTTGTCCTCGGTAATGAGCACATGACTTTCCCTGCAGGCGAATTCCAGTAACGCTTCGTCTGATGCATGGGAAAAACAGTCTCGTGCGGATAAGACATCATGCCCAAGTTCTACCAAGCATGAACGTAGTACTTGCGATGTGGCGCAAATATCGAGGAGAAATTTCACGAAGTTCTTTGATCGATGATGCGGTCATGTACATGTTCTCCAGCTAATGAGCGGTGAGCGAAGAGCAAGCATGCTTGGATATCTTCCTGCTCAAGGAATGGATAGTTTTCTAGCAGGTCCTCAACCGTTTCTCCTGCCGCTAGATTGGCCAAGACATGTTCCACCGCGATTCGCATATTGCGTATGATCGGCTTGCCGCCAAAGATATCGGGCCGGACAGTGATTCGCCTCAGCAGTTCGGTTTCTTCCGTCATGTTGTTCTCCTTGCGTTTCAAAACGTGAGTGAGATTGTAAAACCTGTAGCGGAAAATGGCTAGTTCGAGGGAAGACTTGCCAGCCAGAGAGATTCAAGGATTTTCTGTCCTTCGGACGTGCTTTCGATTCCATGATGTCACTTTGGTACGGCTAGAAGCATGGCATCCAAGATTCTTTTCTCGCGGCTACCGCGTGGGTAGAGCGCGGAAAGCGCGTTTGCGAGATGCAAGAAATCTGGTCCTCGTTCCTGTTCTTGGAAGATCAACGTCCGCAAGGCATTTGCATAACCGCCTACTTGCAACAACATGGCAGCGTGGATTCGGTCAAGTATTGTGGCATCAGATGATTGCAGAATAGGGTCGGTATCTTGTGCATTTCTGCTTGGTTGATGTCCCGGCGAGGCAGGTATATCAAGGTCGGGAAAGAGGACCGCTTGCGTATCGTCGGCCGGGTGGTTATCGACCCATTCGGCAACACTTGCGGAACCTTCGTCTCCGAAGAGTGATTTCACCCGTTCCGTGATCGGAAGCAACCACACAATGCCTTTTTCTTGGCTAATAATCCTTCCGGTCCAACGTTCGAGATCAATGCCCATGGGTTGAGAGAAACGCCGTACTACGTCAAAGGGAAGGTGAAACCCTTTCATTGTTGCTTTGGTGACGGCTTCTTCATCTTTTCCATCTAACTCCTTAGGCGTAGCATTTTCGGTTACCGCTGGATGGCTGGCAACGGAACCCTCTCGATCATTCCCCATTCGAAATTCTTCAGTACTCTGGAGAGTCCATAGAAACAAGGCGGTCAAGCGAGCATCTTCCTCCAGCGCGCCAGCCATGCCGCTGCGGGCGGTAGCTTCAGTCACGCCAAGCACTTGTTCAAGTGCTGCACGCCCTACGACTTCCCAGACTTTCTCTAAATATTCTGGGAGGCCGACACTCCGACCGTCCGCGGTCTCGACAGTCTGGTAGCGACTGAAAATCTCAATTGCAGGCCCGATACATGCGAAGACAAGGTCTGCTCCACGAACACCTTCCCCTTGAAGTCGATCCATCCATTTGGAAACCCGTAAGGGAAGTTCGCGAAGCACTTCAGCCCATTCACCGACTAGAGCATCACTCGAGCGCGGGCGGCAAATGAGGTGGATACTGGTAGCGAGGGCAGCCGAGTCATGGGCACGCATTCGGGCAGCTCGTTCGGTCGCAATTGGCCAAGAACCTGTGATGGTCCAGCCGCCTTGGATCATGCCCGAGAGCAGTGCTTCCCATCCTTCGGTGGTCTTGTGGGCGAATACGACAGAACCAACACCATCCTTGGTAAGAACGCGCCTTCCCTCGGTGAACGCTTTCGCCATAGTTTCCTCGAACCATGAACGATCTTTGGAGCGACCATCATTTTTCTTTGTTTCGTCCTGTACTGCTTCACGGTCCTTGGGCGTAAGAGGGTTGTTTGGATCGTAGGGGTCACGCAAGAGAGGGTGATTGGGCAGACCGCGCTTTAGCCAAACCATAAAAAAATCGGATAAGTCGGCATACGGAACGGCATCGTAATAAGGTGGATCCGTAAACCAGATAGTTGCGCTTTGATCCGGGAGTGGGTAGTCAGCGGCATCTGAAGCTTGTATGTTTGCTGCTTTTCGAATGGGAAGTTGCCCCGCCACTTTGGCAATCCAGCTAACTTGTCCATCTAAAGTCGCTCCACCGTCGCCGAAACCGCATGCTTCTGCAAAATCCCAAACGATAGGTAATGCTTGTCGGCCAAATATATTTGCTACAGCTTCGAGGTCCTGTATCCACATTGTTCCAGACGACCAGTGGGTTGCACATCGGCTGATTGCGGCAGAGATAAGTCCAATTTCGGATTTGCTACCAGCCTGTCGAATTAGATTTGTCAGTTCCACCAGTGCAATCTTCTGCCGTGCGGTAAACAGATCGCCCCACTTGAGCATGCCGTAGCGCTGAACTCGAAATCCTAGTGTCCCGATTGGTGGTAAAGGTTCATTTGGCACTGGGCATAGCCCCTGCCTACCACCACGCTCCCACTTTCCCAGTATTTTTGCGACTCGTGCTTGCGCCTTACGCACTGCTGCATAGTCCGCATCTGTCGGTAAGCGGTAATGGCGGCCCGCTTCGTGTGGTCGAAGCGTCACTACTGCTGTCATTCGTGCTCCACCGATACGTTTGCCTTCCTCATCGAAAATCACATCTGCACCACCGCGCTCGGTAGCGAGCTGCGTGCGTACCCGTTCAGGTGGTAGGACTGTGCCGCAACACAAGCATGTTGCTTTGGCGCGAGTCACGGTGCCTGCATGTACGTCGCCATCGGTCTTGGGTTCGAACACATCAAACGTCACTTGGGGTGGAGTACCTTTATTTCGTTTGATGGAAAATCGTAGTGCTCGCTTACGTTTTGTCTTCCTGCACAGCCAGAACGAACGCATCAGCGGAATCTCAGCACCGCAATCCGGTGCTTCGCAACTTACCGTGCGCGCCCAGAGATATGCTATCGGGGTTGCACCGTCCGTATCATTGGGGTAGAGATCTGACAACTCCTGTTTGGCTTGCTGTTTGATTTCAGCACCTATCGCACACAGATCATTGGCTAGATCCGGACCATGACGCGGGATATCCTCCAACATAACCTTGAGAATTAGACAGGCTACCGGATTGAGGTCACTTGCGAACGCATCGCAACCAAGCCGCAATGCTTCTAGGGGGATTGATCCACCTCCCGCAAACGGATCAACTACCAATGGTGGAGCCTGCCCATGAGCGGCTCTTACAAGAGACCGGCCCGCATCAAGATAAATCTGTTCTGCGCTGTTATCCCAGTTAGCGAAGTCGGCGATGAATTTCAGAAGGCTATAGCGTATGGCTTGGTCAGATTTCACACGCCGACATCCAACCGTTGGTAATATTTTACGTGCTTCTTTCTTGAATGCCTCTGGACAATGAGGGTCGCAGGGGTCGGGTAGTAAAAGCCCCAGTAGTACTGCCCGTGACGAGGCGAGTGGTCGTCGTGCCCACCAGAGATGTAACGTCGATGGGTGGCCGTGGCGAATAGATTTTTCGCGTGCCGCATGGCGCGATACTGCAGCGATCGGGAAGTCCACCTCCGCTAGGCGCTTGCACTGCTGGGGAATCATCTGCACATTTCGCCAGATGACAGGACGGCGAGATTACCATGCATTACGAATCCGAATGGCCTCCTCAACTGCGTTTGATATGTGCATAGCGATCCAGTCATAGCGTTCGCGGCTATTCCTGCCTGGTGGGTCGTAGCACTTCGCGGTGGACGACAAAGTTCGGCACTGATCTCTGTAAGTGATAAAGTCAAATGGATTACTCCCTCTTGATGATGCGCACCCGTCACAGTCCTTCAAACCGTGAATATGTATTCCAACCAGCCCCATGCCTTTGTTCCACGATTTGATGATTTCGTGATTGATCCACTTGCGATTGGCGGTATGTGTCCCCACTAGGACGACGCAGCATGTTCGGCCTTCCATCTGTTTTGCGATCCATCTCTTGATCGCCCAATCTCCTCCTTTCTTTACTGATTCCCAATCGTTGTCGGTGGCTGGCGCATTTCCGTCTATAGCTCCGATGTTACGCACCATAGCTGCACGCCAACTATCTTTTTCGTAGTGAAAACTGTAAAACACTTTTCGCTTCATCTTAGGTGTCTCCATGTAATTGATTATTTGAGCAAGAGAGCGGCTGAGATCGAAATGGCCAATGCAACGTAAAAGGGCCATAGGGTGACTGAAAATACCGTATTGAGCCAGAATTGGCGAAACGCCGATGTGTCCATAGAGAAATCTACATGGTCGTCTTGTAACACACGGACATGGTCATAAAGGCTACGGAATGATCTCTCCTGCCACAAGAAGTAGCCGTCGAGCCCCCAGAAGACGAATACCGGGACGAGACCGATCCAGGCGAGATCGGTCCGGCCTTCCCGGACGAGCAGAACGAGAAGTGCCGAAACAAGGATGACGGCCCATCCTTTGATGCGGAACGAGTTGGCGGCAAGACGATTGATCACGCATTGAATGAGTTCCAGATGTTTAATCTTTTGAGTCACTGGTCACTTCCAGTAGCATGCAACGTGTCGACTGCAAGCCAGTAGTGTTGCACCTTAGTTATGTCGCGCCATTGAAGACGGGCAGGGTTCTTGATAAGTTTGAGCTTCAGGGCACTCGCGCAACCGGTCACGATATAGAGCCAGTAGCAATCTCGGCGGTCCTCGGCCACTCGAAACTCGTTCGGAGTAAGCAGGATATTGCCGGTTGTTGCGGCAAGCCCTTTCACCTCGATCAGGCGTAGCTCGCCAGACTGCAGGTCGAGGCTCGTCACGTCGTAACCAAGATTTTTCTCGTGCACATCGTAGACTTGGCATCCTCGCGCGTTTTCATGGTCCATGACGACGCGCATCGCCTTCATCTCAGTTTCGGGGTTTGGCCGCAATCGCTTGACTTCGGGAGCGCTGCGCTCGGGGTGAGGTAGGATCAGCAAACTTGTTAGTCTTTCGACTTCCTGCAGCGTTACGTTTTGCTCCCGTTCAAGCTCCTCGTTGCGGCGGTTGCGCCGCTCCAGTACTTCGCCGTGACGTGCTTCTGCTTGGGTGAGACGACCCTTGGCTCCGGCACTTCCTTTTTTCGCCTCTTCGGCGGCGTGGCCAATCTCTACGTCGATCCGCTGCAGTACCTCGGTAAGCGACAGTTCCACATGCTTGGTGATACGTTCGATCTCAGCCGAACGTTCCGACTGAACCTTTTCAAGGAATGGTTCCAACATGGTTTCCATAAGCCAATCGGTGGCCTCTGGAAGATGTGCTACGGATGGGATATTATCTGGTGGAGCAGCGGGGGTGAGATCGCTAAGCAGTCCGGGTTCTCGTCGTTGCGGTTCGCCGTCTTCGCGCAACTCAACGGCGAAAAGCCGCTCATGAACAGTATGCCCCAATCCGTCTACGACTTTCGCCCGGTATACGTCGAGTCGCGTCGGTGCCTCATGGGCCAGAGAGTGGAAGCATGCCCCTTGAGTAAAGACGTTTTTTGCAGTTTCAAGAGCGTGGAGGCGTAACGCTTCGAACAGAGGGTGACCGGGTGTGATCCATTCCAGATGGTTTTGATCTGCCGTTTCACGGTCCGTCGACAAACGGGGATAGCGCGCCGCGATTTGTGGGAGCTTCCAGTCCGCGCCTCGTTCGTGTTTCTTCAGGACGGGCGGTGTTCGCCCAGGGTCGAACGTATGGGCAAGCTTCGGCACAGATTTGAGGGCCAGCGACGCATCCTTGGCGCAATCTACCATGAACCGGGCGATGCTCTCCGGTACGACGCGTTGCTCTCTTGCTTTGGCGCGTCGCTCGATGAGCATCTCGAGGTTAAGCTTCTTTGATGCGAGGCCTTCGAGCGCGGTCTGGCAAATGGCCCGGAAACGATCTTCGTCTACGCCCTCCAGCATGTGGTTTTCCAAATTGGCCTCATCCAGCCTGCCCGCATAGTAGTCTCGCAATACACGTTCGATTTGCGTGGCGGGCAGGATTTCACCAATCACGTTGAATACCACGTCGTCATCCAGCGCGTCCCTGATTTCCTGAAGCTTGTCCATCAGACGTTTGAGGACACGCCCTTCGATAGTATTGGTCGCGACGAAGTTGAAGATTAGGCAGTCATGATTTTGCCCGTACCGGTGGATCCGGCCCATGCGCTGTTCAAGCCGGTTTGGATTCCATGGGATATCGTAGTTGAAGAGAATATGGCAACACTGCAGATTAATACCTTCGCCTGCCGCCTCTGTGGCGACCAATACTTGGGTTTTTCCTTCCCGGAACTGCTGTTCCGCGTGAAGCCGAGTGCCCGGCTCGTCACGCGAACCAGGCTTCATGCCGCCGTGAATATAGCCGACCGTAAATCCCCAAGTTTTGAGATGGTCTACAAGGCAGTTGAGCGTATCCTTAAATTCGGTGAACAGGAGCAAGCGTTGACCGGGAAGGTCGAAGAAGCCTTCACTCTGTAGTATGTCTTTGAGCTTGGTGAGCTTCGCCTCCTTGCCAGAGTTTTCGATCGCCTTGGCTCTGTCCGCAAACTGTCTCAGTTCCAAAATTTCGTCGCGCACTTGCTCGGCGTTATCGGCTAAAGTGACCGCATCAAGCAGTTCTTCAAAGCGTTCCCGCTCATCATCTTCCATCTCATCGATCTCCTCAGGATCGGGAAGGCTTGGTGGTGCGTTCTTTGCCACAAACTGAGCGCGCTGCAATCTTTTTTCAAGGCGTTTGGCCCGGTTCTCAAGCGAGTGCCGCATCGCGAAAACACTGGAGGCAAGGCGTCTTTGGTAGAGCACCATCAGGAAACCGACAGCTCGTGCGCGAGGATCGTCTCTTTGGGCGGCAGCATTTGCACTCTGCCGCTTCACGAATCGGGTGATCTCTAAATACAGTTCCCATTCATCCTCATCAATCATGAATCCGACTGTGCGGGGGATGCGCTTCGTGAACACTGGGCGCGCCTTCCATTCGCCGTCGGTTTGGCGCTCTGGAAAGTAGAACATCGCCTCTTTGGTGCGCCGTAGGTAGAATGGCGCCCGACGATGGTTTATGGCCTCATGAATCGACTTGACATCAGCATAAGCGTCACGGTCGATGAGCTGCAAGAACCGCGCAAAATTCTCCGGGTCGCCTTTGTGTGGCGTGGCGGTTAGTAGAAGGATGTGGTCGGTGCTGTCGCGTAGCAACTCGCCGAGCGAATAGCGCGCCGTCTTTCTGGCTGGTGGCGACCAAGACATGCGATGCGCTTCATCAACGATGACGAGATCCCAATGCACTTGCTGTAGTCCGGGAAGGATATCGGTACGTTTTGCGAGGTCGAGCGAAGTGATGATACGCTGTTGCTCCAACCACTGGTTGACACCAAATTGATCACGGATGTCTCCACCTTTGAGCACGAGGAACTTCTCGTCGAATTTCTCGCTCAGTTCACGTTGCCATTGGAACGTTAGGTTTGCGGGGCAGACGATTAGAATGCGTTCCGCGAGTCCACGTAATCTGAGCTCGCGCACCAGTAGACCCGCCATAATCGTCTTGCCTGCACCAGCATCGTCGGCAAGCAGAAACCGAACTGTAGACAGTTTGAGCATGTGTTCGTAGACTGCTTCGAGTTGATGCGGGAGTGGATCCACTCGGGATATCGAAAGGCCGAAATAAGGATCAAATTCATGGGCGATCCCGAGCGCGCAAGCTTTCAAGCCGAGCCGAAGAACGTGGCCATCGCCATCGTATGAGTGGTTGGATCCATCAATGATGGATATCTTCTTGATGGCATCATCGGTAAGGACAACGCGACGAAATTGTCCCGTATGCGTACCGACCAGACCCACACTCCAAGAGTTAGCTCCATTCGCATGCACGGTCTCGACTCGCATCGGCTGGTTAAACAGGATGCCGACCAAAATCTGTCCAGGACGTATCGGGGTTTGCTCGCTCATGTGTCCACCTGTGGGACTTTAAAGCCTCACGTGATTATGAAATTGCTCGCCTCATAATACCCTGATTTCCAAACTAATGTGCTCTTCGGGAATTATGTAGGTAACTTGACAAAGCCGGGCTTCAGACTTCCTTGATGGTCGGCTTTCCCTTCCTATCGACGCGCATCAGGAACTTTCTCTCCAAGTCTTTCCTGGTCGGCTCCGGCGGGCGGACGTAGGGCACCGAGCGCATTCGGATCAGCGCGCGGATGGCCCGGGCCAACGCTCGAAGGTTCATCGGCTCCCGCTACCAGCCTTCCCCGGACGCGGTGAGATCCTCGTACGTGATCGTCTTGCCCATCATGGCCCGGAACAGATCGTCCAGGCGGTCCTGGGTGTCGCGCTCGCAGTTCCCCTCGTTGAGACGGAACATGAACTCGTTGACGTATTGGCGGCAATGCTTTCTCGACCAGTTGTGGTAGACGCCGTCGAAGCCGCGCTTGAGCACCGCCCAGACCGATTCGATCCCGTTCGTATGCGCCATGCCATTGACGTATTCCTTCGCGCTGTGGTTCACTGCGCGATGCCGGCGAGCGACGCCATGGTAGGAGGGGTTCTCGTCCGTGCAGATCGTGGTTCCCGGCTGGACATGCCGGTGGACGGCCCCTTGCAGGGTGGGCTTGTCGGCGCGCTCGATCGGCAAGGCGACCGCGCGCCCGCCTCGCTCGCGCATCCCCAGCACGATCTGCTTCTCGGCGAAATGCCCGCCATGCGCCTTCCGGCTCTCGTGCTTGTTGGCTTCCCGCCCTCCGAGATAGACCTCGTCCACCTCCACGGTCCCGCGCAGGGGCTCCAGCTTGCCGCCGCAGGCCACGCGCAGACGATGCAGGATATACCAGGCGGTGCGCTGCTGCACGGACAGCTCCTTGCTCAGCTGCAGGCTACTGATCCCCTTGCGGGAGGTCATCAGCAGATAGGCCGCGTAGATGAACTTGCGCAGGTCGATCTTGCATCGCTCCAGCGGGGTGTCGGATCGCACCGTGAAGTAGTGGCGACACCAGCCGCACCAGTAATCGCCCGCTTTCTTCTGGGCGGTGATCTTGTCGGTCGCGCCGCAATGGACGCAACGCGGCTTCTCGCCCCATCGGAGGGATTCCAGGTATCGAACGGCGTCCGTCTCAGTCGGATACATCTTCATCAGGTCGAACAGCCCGAGGGTCTTCGCGATTCTCCTCGACATCGCTCTCTCCATAACTTTCATATTCAAGTTACGATATATCATATGTTCATTACATCTCTTGTCAAGTAGTAGGTGGATTACAATCCGTCTTGTCAAGTTACCTACATAATTCCCTGCTCTTCAATATCGTCGAAAGAGACCGTCGATAGGCGGACACTTTATAATGGGCGCACGGTTTGGCATCTGAATATGAGGCGTTGTGGTGATTATGGATCGACGGTGGAAGGAGATTTGCTTCGTGTGGTTGTGCTCGACCGACCAAGACTATAGCGGAGGTGATGGTTTTTCGCTTCCTAACTCTGATGCCGGGAAACATCGCTTGCCGGGAGATCTGTCGAGACATTGATTCGGCGGACCAAAGAATCAATGGCGCGCCCACTCTTCTCGTTGTACGTGATATGGCATCCCTCGTACACGGGAGGCCGTGAAATCGCGAAGCAATTTCACGAACGCTTTGGACGCGATTCCAGCATGTCCATTGGCGCGCCGCATGGTATCAACGTCTTCGGACTTAGCGTGCCGATTCAGGACGAGCGCACTCCTTCATCGATCAATTGGAACGATGCGGATCTCACCGCTGTCGTTGTTTTGACGGAAGCGACGCTTGTTGATGATCCAGCTTGGGTTGAATATGTGCATGGGATCGCGCGGGATGCGCGCGATAAAGGCATTCCCGCTGGCTTCTTCCCCGTGACGATGGATGACCGGGGTGTCGAAGCAAATTTTGAGCAACAAGCTCTGCGTTGGAATTGCTGGGATGGAACTGATATGGGGCGATCTCAGCGTCTCATGCTGGAACTGACCCACGAATTTTGTCGCATGTTGCGACATCGCATAGATGCGCATCAAAGCGTCGAGGGTGGAAGTGTGGCGTATGAAAGATATTTGGAAAAGATACAGGTCTTTATTAGCCACTCGAAACATGACGGAGATGGCGAATCGGTGGGAAATCGCATTCGCGACTGGATCTATGAACACAGCCCGCTCGATAGCTTCTTTGACATCCACGACATTCCACCGGGGTTGCCATTCGGGGATGTTCTTCTGCATCAGATTGATGCTGGGGCTGTCGTGGCGGTGCATTCCGCTTCATACTCGTCGCGCGAGTGGTGCCGGCGCGAGATTATTGAGGCGAAGCGACGATTGGTGCCGATGGTCGTGGTCGATTGTGTGCGGGATATCGATCCAAGGGGAATGGCCTATCTCGGCAATGTGCCGGTCGTACGCATGGACCCCGACCAGATGGACAAGATCTCCATCGTTGTGAGCTATCTCTTGGACGAGGTCTTCCGCACATGGCTATGGCTCTGTCAGGTAGGATGCCATTTGGCGGATTCGTCGGGGGTTGTGTTTACGGCCCGGCCCCCGGAGTTGATCGCATTGGCGGCATTGCCTTCTTGCGATGGAGAGTCGACCCCGACAATCGTTTATCCTGAACCACTGTTGAGCGCGGATGAAGAACGGCTGTTCAGAGAGATTGCGCCGGATGTTCGTGTGAGGACGTTGGCGGATTGGCTGGAGAAACGCTCATGACCACACCAAATATCGAGAGATTGAATACCGTCGGGGTCTCGGTTTCAGAGAGTCCGGATTTGTGGTCCTTGGGGTTGAGCGACCGGCATCTGCATGACGCGATGGCCGAGATCGCTCTCCAGATACTCGCGTCGGGAAGAAGCCTAGCCTACGGTGGAGACCTGCAGCAACATGGATTCACGGAGCTTATAGCCGAGTTGGTGGGGCGTTATCAGAATCATCCTCGACATCGTGGGGAAGTCTCCGTAACTGACTATTTGGCTTGGCCGGTGCATATCCGCATGACGCCGGACGAGATTGTCGCGTCCTCTGCTGAACATGAGCCCTGCAGTCATATCGTCTTCCTTGCGCTGGATGGTACGCGTCTCGCGCAAAAGCAACGGCTGACGTTACGACCACATGAGCCGGATGAAGATGAGTGGACGGTAGGACTTACATCGATGCGAACCACCATGCGCGAGGACATTCAGGCGCGAATCATGCTCGGCGGCAGAATCGAGGGCTACAAAGGGGTGATGCCCGGCATCGCCGAGGAGGCATATTTGTCTCTTGAAGCAGGTCAGCCTGTGTTCCTCATAGGGGGATTCGGAGGGTGCGCGCGTGATATCGCGGAGACAGTTGGCATCGCCGAGCGCTGGGCCGGTTCGCGTAATGGATGGGTTGGTCGGGATCGTTTCCAAAAATATTCGCCAGACGACCTGCACAACGGATTGTCTCGCGACGAGAACGCTATTTTGGCCCGCACTCCTCATATTCAGGAAGCCGTGGCTCTCATTTCACGGGGGCTACGCAACGCTCTTGCTAATGGAGGGCATGATGCATAAGGTATTCATTAGTTACCATCACCGCGACGATCAGAAATACAAGGAAGATCTGGTCGAATTTGGAAAAGAGCATTCAGTTTTTGTAGATCGGTCCGTCGACACTGGCGACATCCCGAGTGATTGGAGCGACGAGCGAATACGCCGCGCTATTCGTGACGAATATCTCAAGGACTCGACCGTGACCATAGTGTTAGTCGGCAGAGAGACTAAACGCCGAAAGCATGTCGATTGGGAAATTCACTCGAGCATGTACGACGGTTCGGTGAATAAGAAGTCGGGGATAGTCGTTATCAATCTTCCGGGAATATCTCCTGGCCGCTTCCACGCGCCCCATGGGAATGAAGAGAAGGAGCTGCTGTACCCGGATGTTGATGAGTGGATGCACGTCGAGGAGCGAGCGGAATACGAGCGTCGATATCCGTATATGCCTGACCGAATCATCGATAATTTTATGGAACAGGATGTCAAAATTTCGGTTGCTCCATGGGAAAGAATAAACCAGGGAGGAGCGCTCAAGTTTCTGATTGAGGCCGCCTTTCGCAACCGTGCCAACTGCGAGTATGATCTACGCAGGCCTATGAGACGGACGAATTCGTGAATGGCTGTTCCTACGCTGGCCGACTGCTGTCCGAGTCGTAATGCGGTTTCTCATAGAGGACAAGGCGAAGAGCCCGATCACGCAGTTTCGTAGGTAGTAGAGCGAGCGGTCCCGCTGGATTCGGTGATCGAGAATCTCGATATCTTGAGTTTCTGGAATGGATGACCAGAGCATGATTCTCGCTGAACCAGTCCGATTTCTTGGCGGTGATGCAGAGGCGCGATTCTGGCAAGGGATGCGTGACACCCCCCGAAGTGCGGCTTGGAAAGGAGTCGGATACAGGTGGGGTCATCAAGATGTCGGTTTTGTGCTGAATATATTGTTGCGCTTAGAAGTCGATTCTTATGATCGACTGTGGGAAATTTGAGTTGGCCCTGAAGTGCTTGGAGAAGCAGTACGCTAACCATCGGCGCGAAAGTTCGGTGCTCTCCGACTTGGATCGCGAGGGAATCGCTGAATCCATCATCCGGTGCTTCAAAATCTGCTATGACTGCTTGTGGAAGGCGTTGAAGCTCCATCTGGCCGAGTGCCTCGGCTCTGCTGACCTGCCCAACAGCTCAAAGCCCGTGTTTCGTATCGCGCATGAGAATCAGTAGCTATCAGTGCCGCTGGAGCATTGGTTGCGATACGCTGACGCTCGGACCAACGTACCGCGCGATTACGACGAAGAGAGGCTGAAGGCGTGTTTGGGTGTCGCAACGAATTTCATTGACAGTGTCATTATCCTATACGGGACTATGAGCTGTAGAGCATGGCGATGAGCACCAGCAAAAATCTCGCTTCCTTTCCCGAACGACGCTCCTTCCCGATCTCTCGTTCGGCGAGGCTCGCGCTTGCAACATGAATCTTTCACACCGGGTAGTGGCGTGATGATCCAAGACGACGACATCCGTCGACAACTTCGCTTGGGTGAGGACAGCCGCTGGGAATTCAAGCAAATCAAGTTCAGTGGCGACAGTCCGACCAGTCCACATCTAGACGATTTGGCGGATGAGCTGGGTGCTTTCACCAACGCGAGCGGTGGCGTGATGCTATGTGGGGTGGCTGATGACGGAACGATTCAGGGAATGTCGCGGGAGCAGATGGTAGCTCTTGACCGCCTTTTGATGGAAGCGAGTACCGATGCCATAGAGCCACCGTTACGCATTGATACCTACCACCGTGAGCTTGATGGCAAGGCGTTTTTGCTTGTTGAAGCGCCACGCGGCGGGACCCTTCACGAGCGGAGTGGGCGAGCGTTCATCCGCGTGGGCGCGACCAAGTGCCGCCTGCATAGGGAGGAGTGCCTGAGGTTAACGCGAGACCGTGCGCAGAGCCGCTATCTGCGATTCGATAAGCAGATCGTGCCCGACACTGGATTTGGGACGCTCAGTGAGCGACTGTGGGAGTCGCTACTCAGTGTGGATGAGTCCACCAATCCACGGCACGGTCTGATGAATCTCCGCCTTCTGGCGCAGGATGAGGCTGGCGTGGAACGCGCGACCGTCGCCGGGGTGTTGCTTTGCTCTTCCTCGCCTCAGGACTGGTTGCCACAAGCGACCATCATGGCGACCTGCTATCGCGGACTGGATCGGGCTTCGGGGCAATTGGACGCGCGGGAAATCGTGGGTCCGTTGCCACTCCAGATCGCGGACGCCATGCGGTTCGTCGTCCGCAACATGCGAGTCGCGGCGCGCAAGATGCCAGCGCGGGAAAACATCCCGCAGTACAGCGAAACCGCTGTCTTCGAGGCTATCGTCAACGCAGTCGTGCATCGCGACTATTCCATATCATCGCGGCGAATTAGGCTGTCCATGTTCGAGGATCGTCTGGAGATCGATTCGCCGGGGCGGTTGCCGAACGGTATCACTATTGAAGGCATGGAATTCAGCCAAGCAACCCGTAATGAAGCGCTCGCTTCCGTGTTCGGCCGCATTCCCGTGGGCAACGCGCCAAGGTCGGAGCATCGAAAATATCTGATGGATTGCCGAGGTGCTGGCGTGCAGATTATTCGCAAGCGAACATGGGAAGCCACCGGTGCGCTACCGGTATATGAGGTGATCGACGAATCGAATCTGATGTTGCGCATTCCCTCCGCCCAATTGGAGTTCGTTTCGACGGACGCGACAGTCGTGGCGCGTTCTGGAGGCGAGCCTTTGGCAGGCATTGATGTTCTCGCGCTCTTTCCCAACAAGACGTGGGTGCGGGCGGTTACTGACGAGTCTGGTGAAGCGACTCTGAACCTATACGCTACGCATTTGCCGATGACGATCTACGCCGCCGGGCTAGGGTATGCCGCGGGGATTGAGCGGGAGTGGACCCCGGACCGGGGTAGATTGCCGCTTAATCTCGAGCCGCTCGAATCGGGTGGCGCGACTATTTTCGCTCAAGGTTCCGGGAATCTACCCGGCTTGCGAGGAAGGCTGAATCCAATACGCGATTCGCTTGATCGCACGTATTTGTACGTGGACAATATCACCATAGACGAGGGTCGGCGGCAGCCCGTGCCGTTTCGGTTAGGCAAGCCGTTGCGGCTGATTGACTCTTATGGGACAGATCTCTCGGTCACGATCATCGAGATAATCGGCCAGTCCGCGTTGGTCGAATATCGGCTGTTCCGGTCGTGATTTTTTGCGTTCGGCAATGAGGGCGCGTCAGCCTTGACGGCCTATTTTGCTGGTATGATGCGAAAATCAGTACGGTGAGGCGTGGCGTCCAGCGGGATGGGCATCAAGAAACTTAGTTCGGACCTGATCAATCAGATCACGGCGGGGGAAGTCATTGAGCGGCCCGCTTCCGTGGTCAAGGAACTGGTGGAGAACAGTTTGGATGCCGACGCTCGGCATGTCCGGGTGGAGGTGGAGGAAGGGGGCCAGCGACGGTTGGCGGTGGTGGACGACGGTCACGGCATCGTTCGCGGGGAGATGGCGCTGGCGCTCGCGCGCCACGCGACCTCCAAGCTGAGCGAGGTGGAGGATCTTTGGAGCCTGCGGAGTTTGGGGTTTCGTGGCGAGGCGCTTCCGAGCATCGCGTCCGTCTCGCGCCTGACCTTGACTTCCCTCGCGCGCGGCTCGGAGCATGGCTGGCGTGTCGAGGGCGCCGCGCCAGAGGAAGAGCCGCGCGCGAGCTCGCATCCCGGCGGCGCCACGGTCGAGGTCCGCGATTTGTTCTACAACACTCCGGCGCGACGCAAGTTTTTGCGTGCGCCGTCGACTGAATGGAAGCACATCGCCACGGTTTTGCGTCGTCTGGCGCTTGGTCGCCTCACAGTGGACTTCGAGGCCAGTCACGACAGGCGCCGCCTGTTGCGCTATCCGGGCATCGGCGACGGGGTGACGGAACGAGACCGACTGGAAGCCGTGCTCGGGAGCGAGTTCGCCGAGCAGTCCACGTTCTTCGAGGAGGCTCTCGGGGAGATGCGGGCGTACGGCTGGGTCGGGCTGCCGACTTGCTCTCGTAGCCAGCCGGACCAGCAATATCTATACGTCAACGGGCGCTACGTGCGCGACAAGGTCGCGACGCACGCGATTCGGCAGGCGTACGCCGACGTGCTCTACGGCCAGCGCCATCCTTGCTACGTGATCTATCTGGAAGCCCCGCCCGGTGAGGTTGACGCCAACGTTCATCCGACCAAGATGGAGGTCCGTTTCCGGGAGTCCCGCCAGGTGCACCAGATCCTCGCTCGCGGCGTGGCCGAGGCGATCGGCGCGGTGCGGCCCGGTGATGTCGGGCACGACGTGGAGCGGTTCCGGACTTTGGTGAACGAGAATCCGCAGGCGCGGCAGTCGCCCATTTCGCTACCGGTCGGGAAGCGCTCCGATGGCGTTTCGCTGAAGGCTGGCGCGGTATCGTCGTCCAACGCTTCTGGAGGCGTTCCACCCTTGGGATTCGCTCGGGCGCAATTGCACGGGATTTACATTCTGGCGGAGAACGCCGAGGGGATGGTGCTGGTCGATATGCATGCCGCGCACGAGCGCATCACCTACGAACGCTTGAAGTTGGCGCGCGACGGGCAAGGGGTGCGGATGCAGCCCCTGCTTGTTCCGCAAGGCGTCAGTTTGAGCGAGTCCGAGGTCGCCTGCGTGGAGGAATACGGAGACCTGTTGCGGGATCTAGGTATTGAGGTGGACGTGAGTGGCCCGACCCAGGTGCGGGTCCGCGCCGTGCCCGCCCTGTTGTCAAAGGCCGATCCATCAACTCTGATGCGAGACGTGGTGGCGGATCTCGTGGAACACGGGCGTAGCGGGCGCGTGCGAGAGAGAGAGAATGAGTTGCTTTCCTCGATGGCGTGCCATGGCGCCGTGCGCGCGGGCCGGAAGCTTTCGCTGGACGAGATGGACGTGCTGTTGCGCGACATGGAGGAGACCGAGCGGTCCAGCCAGTGCAACCATGGCCGTCCGACTTGGGTGCAACTGAGCGTCGACCAGCTCGACAAGCTATTCATGCGAGGGCAGTGAGCGAACGCCGAATCGCGGTGCTGGCCTTGATGGGGCCGACCGCCTCGGGCAAGACCGACTGCGCGGTGGAACTGGTCCGCCGCTGGCCGTTCGAGATCGTCAGCGTGGATTCCGCCATGATCTATCGCGGCATGAATATCGGCAGCGCCAAGCCGAGTCCGGAGGTTCTGGCCGTCGCGCCGCATCGCATGATCGACATTCTGGATCCCGCGGAATCGTTTTCCGCCTACGAATACGCTCGGCAAGCGCGTCGACACATAGAGGAGATTCACGCGGTCGGGCGCGTCCCGCTGCTGGTTGGAGGCGCGCGTCTGTACTTTCTCGCCCTGACGCGAGGACTTTCGCGCATCCCGGACGCGGACGCGGGAGTGCGCTGGCGCCTGCGCCAGGAATTGGAGGAACGGGGCGCTCCAGCGTTGCATGAGCGCCTGTCCCAGTGCGATCCAGAGACGGCGCGACGGCTCCAGCCAGGAGATGGCCAGCGCGTTACCCGCGCGCTGGAGGTGTTCGAGTCGAGTGGTCGGCCTCTTAGCGCATGGACCGCGCGGGCGCCGGCGATGCCCGGGCGTGAAGATTATTGTCAATTGGCGCTTTGGCCAAAGGACCGCGCGCGTTTGCATGGGCGGATCGGGGAGCGTTTTGATCGCATGCTTGAGGAGGGGCTGGTCGAGGAGGTGCGCCGGCTGCGCGCGCGGAGGGATTTGGACTTGGATCGCCCGGCCATGCGCTGCGTCGGCTATCGGCAAGTGTGGCGGTATTTGGATGGGGATTGCGACCGGGAGGGGATGCGCGAGCGGGCGGTGGCGGCGACCCGGCAACTGGCGAAGCGGCAATTGAGTTGGTTGCGGCATGCGCCGGGCGTGATACACTGCACAACTGACTGCGCGAGGTCGGATGAAGCCATGGAGGCGGTCGCTCGCTGGTGGTCCTCGAATCGGCTCGGAGCCGGATCATGCCAATAAGAAAAATCAGACTTCCGTCGCGGGTGGGTTGATGGCCAAAGGACAAACCATACAGGAACCATTCCTCAACCAGTTGCGAAAAGACCATATCCCCGTCTCCATATACTTGGTCAACGGGATCCAGTTGCAGGGCCGGGTGCACTCGTTTGATCAGTTCGTCGTGGTGCTCCAGAACTCCGTTAATCAGATGGTCTACAAGCACGCGATTTCCACGATCGTTCCGACGCGTCCGGTGAAGCTGGAGCGGGTGGAGCCGCCAGCGGGCGAGGAGCTGGCCGATTAGGCGCGTCTGGGGGGGTCCGCTTGTTTGAGCGGGCATCCGCCGAATCCGGGTGCGTGCTGGCGCGCGTGACGGTTGGCGCGGGCGCTCGGAAGGAAGACCCGGATCGAGAGGAGTTCGCCGAGCTGGCGGTCAGCGCCGGGCTGGCCCCGAGAGCGGATATCGACCTCCATCGTCGCGCCCCGCATCCCCGTTTCTATATTGGCCGAGGGCAGGCCGAGCGGCTTCGGCAGATCCGCGCGAACCACCATGTCCGGTTGGTGGTCGTCAACGTTGACCTGAGTCCAAGCCAGGAGCGCAACCTTGAGGCGGCACTGGAGTGCAGGGTGCTGGGTCGCACCGGACTGATCCTGGACATCTTCGCGCAACGCGCCCGATCGCACGAGGGAAAGTTGCAGGTCGAACTCGCGCAGTTGAATTATCTGTCGACCCGGCTGGTGCGGGGCTGGAGCCACTTGGAACGACAGAAAGGCGGCATTGGCCTGCGCGGGCCGGGCGAGACCCAGTTGGAATTGGATCGCCGGCTGCTGACGAGGCGAATCGATGCCTTGCGGCGACGTTTGGCGCTGGTGGAGCGGCAACGTGGGCAGAGTCGGGCTCGCCGACGCCGCGCGAGACTGTTTCACGTGGCCTTAGTTGGTTACACCAATGCTGGCAAGTCCACGCTGTTCAATCGCTTGACCGATGCCGAGGTGATGGCCGAGGATCAGTTGTTCGCGACGCTGGATCCGACGCACCGGCGCCTGCGATTGGGCCAGGGAAGAGAAGCGGTGCTGACCGACACGGTGGGGTTCGTTCGAGATCTTCCAGTGGAGTTGGTGCGCGCGTTCCACTCGACGCTTGAAGAGTTGCTCGAGTGCGATTTTCTATTGCATGTGATTGATCGTGGCGATGAGAGATGCATGGAGCGCGCGGCACGGGTGCGAGAGGTTCTGGCGCGAATCGGCGCGGACCAGGTTCCGTTGATCGAGGTTCACAATAAAGTCGATTTGCTTGCCCCGGACGTTCGGGCCGCGAGCGCGTCTGGACGCGCGTGGGTGTCGGCGCGCACGGGCGAGGGCGTGGAATCTTTGCGCGCGCGTTTGCTACGGGAGATTCAGGCGGAGGAATCCGAGATACGTCTCCGCCTTCCAGCCTCGGCCTACCCGTTGCGGGCGGAGCTGTATCGGGTTGGGCGGGTGGAGGAAGAGACGTTCACGGAACAGGGAGAGTGCGAGATGCGTTTATGGTTGCCATCGCCGCATCTCTCGCGGGTCGAGAGATTTCGGGTCTCGTCTTGGCCCGCGTCCTGATCGCGTTTTTCCCGCGCTCTGGATTTCGACGAGTCAGAGGCGATGAGGAGAGATGTCGCGGAACTGGAAGCGGAGCGAATTGATCTGCAACGGGGGCTTGATGCCCAAAAAGATTCGGGCGCGCGAAATCGGATGGGGCAATTCGCGACTCCGACAGCTTTGGCGGTCGCAATGTTGCGTTACGCGAAAGCGCGCCTCGGAAAAAGGACGAGAGGACGCGTTTCTTGGACCCGGCGGTTGGAACGGGAGCGTTCTATTCGGCGTTGCTGAACGTCTTTCCGCGCTCACGCGTCGATGCCGCCGTAGGGTATGAGATCGACTCGCGTTACGGTGAGCCGGCAGCGCGCCTCTGGAGCGGAATGGGGCTGGAAGTTCGTTTGGAGGATTTCACGAAAGCCGAGGCGCCGGATGTCATCGGGAGATTCAACTTATTGATATGCAATCCGCCCTATGTGCGGCATCACCATATTCCATCGTTCGAGAAACACCGGTTGAGGACGCGCGCGGGAGGCTCGCGGCGCGCGGGTTGGTGGGCTGGCCGGGCTGTATTGCTATTTTCTGGCCTTGAGTCATGCGTGGATGGCTGATGGCGGGCTGGCGGGTTGGTTGATTCCGAGCGAATTCATGGACGTGAATTACGGCGCTCCGCTGAAGCGGTATTTGCTTGACAGAGTCACGCTCCTTCATATTCATCGCTTTGATCCGAAAGACGCGCAATTCGATGACGCGTTGGTGTCGTCGGCCATGGTTTGGTTCCGCAAGGAATGTCCGCGAGCGAGATACGAGACTCGATTCTCTTATGGGGGAACGTTGGAGCGGGCGAAGGTGGATCGAAGAATTCCAACGGAGTGGTTGCGCCAAGAATCGAAGTGGACGCGCTATCCGATGGGGGAGCGACGTGAGGCGGTCGGCGGGCCGGTGCTTGGAGACTTCTTTCAGATCAAGAGAGGGCTGGTCACGGGCGGAAACGGATACTTTATCTTGTCGGATCGGGAAATCGAGCGCCGCGAGTTGCCGATGGCCGCGTTTCGGCCGATCCTCCCGAGTCCTCGGCATGTGCCGGTCGACGAGGTCATGGGAGATCGAGATGGAAATCCCGTGCTTGAGCGCCGCCTGTTTCTGCTCGATCCTCCATGGGCGGAGGGAGAGATCCGGGAGCGTTACCCGAATTTGTGGATTTATTTGAGGGAGGGGAAGGCGAACGGCGTCGCCGACGGTTATCTTTGCCGGCGTCGCGCGCGATGGTACGCGCAGGAAGATCGCCCGCCGGCTCCGATCGTCTGCACGTATCTGGGTCGCGGCGACAAGAAGTCCGGCCGGCCCTTTCGGTTCATATTGAACCATTCAAGGGCGACGGCCGCGAACGTGTACCTGATGCTGTATCCGAAGGAGCCGATCCGGCGCGCTTTGCGAGGACGGCCGGAACTGACGCGGCAGATCTGGGATTTCCTGAATCGGATCCACCCACGGGCCTTGCTGGACGAGGGTCGCGTGTATGGCGGTGGGTTGCGCAAGCTGGAGCCGAGGGAACTGGGAAACGTTTCGGCGAAGGCGATCACCGAACTTTTGCCAGAGGCGGCGCGGTCCCGCGGGGAACGGCAGGCTGGCTTATTTCCGTCCATGCCGCGCTCGTAGTCGTCCCTCCTCCCCAGGAGCCATCTCCACTCTCGTTCTCGGCAAGGAAGGGCCACGCGGTCTCCATGGGAGATTCCGCCTTTGCTAGAATAGCCAGCCATGTCCTCATTCGGAACCTTCATGGCTTGGAAAGACAATGGCGGGAACCCGTGGCAGCGCAACGCGCGTCAGGGGCCGCCGGACTTGGATGACCTGTTCGGAAAGCTGTTCCGACGCCTGTTCGGGTTGGCTGGCAAGGCGGGCGGTGGCGGCGAGGGCGGGGGCCGCAAATGGTCGGTCGGCGCCGGCGGCATCCTGCTGGTGCTGCTGATCCTGTGGTTGCTGTCCGGCTTCTACATCGTCGAGGCCAGCGAGCGGGGCGTCGTGCTCCGCTTCGGCAAGCACGAGCGCACCACCATGCCGGGGCCGGGCTGGCATATCCCATATCCGATCGAGAACGTGGAGGTGGTCAACGTGACCGGGAACCGGAGCGTGGAGAAGCGCACCACCATGCTGACCCAGGACGAGAACATCGTCGAGCTCAAGTTCTCGGTGCAGTACCGGCTCAAGAACGCCGAGGACTACCTGTTCAACGTTGAGAACCCGGATATCGAGTTCGACCGGGCGTGTCGCTTCAAGAGCACGATTTGCGGGGTGCTCGACAGCGCGATCCGCACCGTGGTGGGGCGTAACAACATGGACTACATCCTGCGCGAGGGTCGCGCGGAGATCGGAAGCCGGACCATGACCCTGATGCAGGAAATCCTTGATGACTACGGCACCGGCATCGAGATTCTGACGGTGAACCTGGAAGATTCGCAGCCGCCGAACGCGGTGCAGGACGCCTTCCAGGACGCGACCAAGGCGCGCGAGGACATGGAGCGGTACAAGAATGAGGCGCAGGCGTACGCCAACGAGGTTCTTCCGCAGGCGCGCGGCGAGGCGGCGCGGATGCTGGAAGACGCGAAGGCCTACCGCTCGCAGGTGATCGCGAACGCCGAGGGCGAGGCCTCCCGCTTCACCCAGCTGCTCACCGAGTACCGCAAGGCTCCAGAGGTGACCCGCCAGCGCATGTACCTCACGGCGGTGGAGTCGGTGTTGTCCAACTCTTCCAAGGTGGTGGTCGACGTGGACAAGGGAAGCAACATGCTGTTCCTGCCGCTGGACCGCATTCTGGATCGACGCGAGGCTCCGGTGCGTGAGCCGGGGTCCTCCACCGGGGAGAGGGGAGGCGGCTCGACGAGCTCCGGAATCCTCCCGCGTTTGAGGGAGGGACGTTGACATGAGCATGCAGGCGCGCCTGATCGCGGCCGGAATCGTGGCGGTCCTGGTATGGGCTTGCACCTTCTATGTGCGTCAGACCGAGACGGCGATCGTGTTCCAGCTGGGCGAGATCCGCCGAGCGGGTCTGGAGCCTGGCCTGCACTTCCAGATGCCGTTCGTCAACAACGCGCAGAGGTTCGATGCCCGGGTGCTGTCGCTGGACTCCAAGCCGGAGCTGTTCCTGACCAGCGAGAAGAAGAACGTGTCGGTCGATTTCTTCGTCAAATGGCGCATCAAGAACGTCAGCGAGTACTTCCGCGCCACCCAGGGCGACCGAGCCCGCGCGGAGGGGCGGCTGACTCAGATCGTCAAGGATGGCCTCAAGAACCAGTTCGGCGTGCGCACCATTCAGGAGGCGATCTCGGGCGAGCGCCACGAGATCATGAACGTGTTGCAGGTGCAGTCCAATCGGCTGGCGCGCGACTTGGGCATCGAGGTGGTGGACGTTCGCATCAGTCGCATCGAGTTGCCGGACGAGGTCAGCGACTCGGTCTACCGAAGAATGCGGGCGGAGCGCAGCCGCACCGCCAAGGACTTCCGCGCCCGCGGGCAAGAGACGGCCGAGCGCATCCGCGCCGACGCTGATCGTCAGCGGACCGTCATTCAGGCTGAGGCGTATCGCGACGCCGAGAAGATCCGGGGCGAGGGCGACGCCCGCTCGACCGAGATCTACGCCGAGGCCTACAATCAGGATCCCGAGTTCTTCGCGTTCACCCGCAGCCTGAGCGCCTATATCAATACGTTCCGAGACAAGGGCGACGTGCTGGTCGTGGAGCCGGACTCGGAGTTCTTTCAATACTTCAAGCAGCTCAAGAAGTAACGCCGCTTCCCCGCCATGCAGTGGGAATTCGTACTGGCGGCCATCGCGTTGGTGCTCATGCTGGAGGGCCTCGTCGCTCTCCTGAACCCGGATCTCGCGCGCCGCATGATGATGCGGATGGTCCAGCTTCCGACCCCGCAGTTCCGGATGATGGGACTGATCGCGGTCACTTTGGGCGTGCTGCTGCTGTATGTCACGCGATGGCTGGCATGAGGGCCCCGGCTCTGGAGCGGCTCCCCGAAGGCATTGAGGAGGCCTTGCCGGAGCAGGCTCGGGCCTTGGAGACGTACCGGCGGGAACTGCTGGATTGCTTCGAGCGCTGGGGCTACGATCTGGTATCTCCGCCGCTCGTGGAGTTTCACGACGCGCTAGTGACCGGTGGGGACGCTTTGGACCAGCAGACTTTCCGTCTGACGGATCCGCTGTCCGGACGCGCGCTCGGAGTGCGCGCGGACATCACGCCGCAGGTCGCCCGGATCGACCGGCAACGGACGCCGAAGGGACGGGTCGCGCGCTTCTGCTACGCGGGTCCTGTGCTTCGCGCGCGCGCCGAGCGTCTCGGTGGCGGGCGCAATCCGATCCAGGTTGGCGCGGAGCTGTATGGACAGGAAGGCGTCCGGGGCGACACGGAGATCGTCTCGCTGCTGTGCGCCGCGCTGCGCGCCACGGGATGCGGACGCTGGTGCCTGGGCATGGGGCATGCCAGCGTGTTTCGGGTCCTGGTGGAGCGTGCGGACTGGGACGAGCGGGAGCGGGACGAGCTGTTCGATCTGGTCCAGAGAAAGGCGAACGCCGACCTCGGCGCGTGGCTTGACGCCCATCCCGTGAAGGACCCGGTGGCCGAGATGGTCCGGACGCTTCCAGACTTGTCTGGACCGGACGAGACCGTGCTGGATCGCGCCCGCGAGACGATGGAGTGCGTTCGGGAGCGGATCCTGCCAACTCTGGAGACCTTGCGGTCCGTGTCGGCCCGAGTGCGCGCCGCCTATCCGGAGGTTCAGCTCCATTTCGACTTGGCGGAGGCGAGCGGCTTCCACTACGAAAGCGGACTGGTGTTCGCCGCGTACGTGGAAGAGCGAGGCCAAGAGATCGCGCGCGGCGGACGCTATGGCTCTCGCGGCGAGCGTCCGGCGACCGGATTCAGCCTGGACGCGCGCGCGCTGGCGCGTCATGGCTCCTTGCTTCCGGACGAGCGGCGCCGGATTTACGTTGAGGCGGATGTGGAGGAGGACCAGGCTCTGCTGGATGAGATCGACGCGTTGCGCGCGCGGGGCCTCGTCGTCGTGCGCGGGCTCGGCCCGGAGGATTCCGCCACCGGATCCCGGTGCGCGGAGCGACTGGTGAGCGAGGACGGCTCCTGGAAGACGCGTTCGGTCGAATCATGAACCGAAGCGTGGTGATCGTCGGCGCGCAGTGGGGCGACGAGGGAAAAGGAAAGATCGTAGACCTCTTGGCGGCTGAGGCCGACGCGGTAGTCCGATTCCAGGGCGGTCATAACGCGGGGCATACTCTGGTGGTGGACGGAGAGAAGACGGTCCTGCACCTGATTCCCTCCGGCATTCTCAATCCCGGAGTCGAGTGCCTGATCGGCAACGGCGTGGCGCTGTCGCTCTCAGCGCTGTTCGAGGAAGTCGATTTTCTCCTGAGCAAGGGCGTCCCGGCGCTGGAGCGGTTGAGGGTCTCGCCCGCCTGCCCGTTGCTTCTGCCATCCCACGTGGCGCTCGACCAGGCGCGCGAGAAGGCGCGTGGCGGGTCGGCGATCGGAACCACCTTGCGCGGGATTGGCCCAGCTTATGAGGACAAGGCCGCGCGCCGATGCTTGCGGGTCGCGGACCTCTACCAGCGGGACGATCGAGATGATAACCTTAAAGAACTCGTTGAATATCATAATTTTCTATTAAAATCCTATTATGGTTCTGAGGAAATAGACGTGAACCGGATGGCGGAGCGCCTGTGGGCTCTCGCTGATCGCTTGGAGCCTTGCGTCGCGGACGTATCGGAGCGTTGCGCGCGCTTGCGCTCGGAAGGGAAGAGGATTTTGTTTGAGGGCGCTCAAGGAACGTTGCTGGATATTGACCATGGCACGTATCCATACGTCACGTCCAGCAACACGGTGGCGGGCGGGGCGTGCGTAGGCGCGGGCGTCGGGCCAACGAGCGTCGACGCGGTGCTCGGGATCGTCAAGGCGTACACCACTCGGGTCGGTTCCGGTCCGTTCCCGACGGAACTGCGCGATGAGACGGGCGCGCGGCTGGCGCGGCTGGGCGCGGAGGTGGGCGCGACGACTGGCCGGGACCGGCGTTGCGGCTGGCTCGACGTGGTGGCGCTGCGCCGAGCCATGCGCGCCAACGGCGTGAGCGCCTTGTGCCTCACCAAGCTGGACGTCTTGGACTCGTTCCCGAAGATTCGGATATGCGTGGGTTACGACGCGGAAGGCAGGGCCGCCGAGCACGAGGACTACCCGGGTTGGGAAAGCGCGACCCGGGAAGCCCGGGCCTTCTCGGATCTGCCGGCCCAGGCCCGGGATTACGTCGCCGCGATCGAGCGGCATCTGGATGTTCCGGTGGACTTGATCTCGACCGGTTCTGGACGTGAAGACGTCATCGCGCGAAAGCCGCTCTTCGGCTGATCCGCGCCTCAGGGCGGAAGATTTCGATTACGAATTGCCGCTTGGGCGAATCGCGCGCCATCCCTTGGAGGACCGGAGCGCCAGCCGCCTGCTGGTGATGGATCGCGCCACCGGCGCGCTCGACGACCGGAACGTCCGCGATTTGCCGGACTTGCTGGCTTCGAACGATCTGCTGGCGCTGAACGATACCCGAGTGATTCCGGCCCGACTGCTGGGGCGCAAGCCTACTGGCGGAAAGATCGAGGCATTGATCGAGCGCGCGCTCTCGCGGCGGCGAGTTCTGGCGCAGTTGCGCTTTAGCCGTCCGCCCGTCCCAGGCAGCCAACTGATTTTCGCTGAAGGCCTGCGAGTCGAGGTGGAGGGTCAAGAAGGACGGTTCTGGATTCTTCGATTCCCGGAGGGGACGGACGTGACGGACTTTCTGGAACGGCATGGCCGAGTCCCATTGCCGCCGTACATTGACCGGGACCCGGAGCCAGAGGATCGAGAGCGGTACCAGACCGTGTACGCGAACCGTCCCGGCGCGGTGGCGGCGCCGACGGCGGGATTGCATTTCGACGATGCCTTGCTGTCGCGCCTGGATGAGAAAGGCGTGGACCGGATCTTCGTCACGCTGCACGTGGGAGCCGGAACCTTTCGGCCCATCGAGTCGCGAGACGTTCGCGATCATCGCATGCATTCCGAAAGAGTGTCGGTCAGCGCCGACGCGTGCGCCCGCGTCGAGCGGGCCCGCGCGCGGGGAGGGCGAGTGGTCGCGGTCGGGACCACGTCCGCGCGAGCGCTGGAATCCGCGGCCCAGTCTGGACGACCACGCCCGTTCGAGGGCGAGACTCGCCTGTATCTCTACCCAGGCCGACCGTTTCGCGTGACCGATGGGCTGATGACGAACTTTCATCTGCCCCGCTCCTCGCTGCTGGTCATGATTTGCGCGTTCGCGGGGCGCGCCGCGACCTTGCGCGCCTATCGCCATGCCGTCGATCAGGACTATCGCTTCTACAGCTATGGCGACGCCATGCTGATTCTCTGACGCGATGAAGTTCCGGGTGACCCGCACGGAGGGATTCGCGCGCTTGGGCGTTCTCGAGTTCGCGAGAGGCACGGTGCGAACGCCGGCGTTCATGCCGGTCGGAACCCATGGGGCGGTGCGCTCGGTCACGCCGGAAGAGTTGCGGGAATGCGGGGCCGAGATGATCTTGGGAAACACCTTTCACTTGATGCTGCGCCCGGGAACGGAGGTGATCGAGCGGCATGGCGGGTTGCACCGCTTCATGCACTGGTCGGGGCCGATCCTGACGGATTCCGGTGGCTACCAAGTGTTCAGCTTGGCGCCCTGGCGGGAGGTGGGCGAGGCCGGGGTCCGATTCCGCTCGCCGGTCAATGGCGACGAGGTGTTCTTGGACCCGGAGCGATCCATCGTCACGCAGCACGCGCTGGACTCCGACGTGGTGATGGCGTTCGACGAATGCACGGCGCACCCGGCGACCCGGGAGCGGGCCCGGGCTTCCATGGAGCTATCGCTGCGCTGGGCCGAGCGAAGTCGGCGGGCGCATGGCGCGCGCGCGTCCGCGCTATTCGGGATCGGGCAGGGCGGACTTTATCCAGACTTGCGACTGGAGTGCCAGCGGCGTCTGGAGGAGATCGGTTTTGACGGCTACGCGGTCGGTGGCCTGTCCGTGGGGGAGAGCTTCGAGGAGCGTCGCATGGTGCTGGAGACGCTGGCGCCGGTCATGCCGTCCGAACGTCCGCGCTACCTGATGGGAGTGGGGCGCCCGGTCGATATCGTGGACGCGGTTCGCTTCGGAATCGACATGTTCGACTGCGTCATTCCGACGCGGCATGCCCGAAACGGGCATTTGTTCACTCGGAACGGGGTCTTGCGCATTCGAAACCGACGGCATGCCAAGGAGACCGGCCCGGTGGAGGAGGGATGCGATTGCTACACATGTCGGAATTATTCGCGCGCCTACCTGAGACACCTGGACCAGAGTCGCGATATTCTCTTTTCCAGGCTGGCGACCCTGCATAATCTTCACTATTACCAGCGGCTGATGCGCGAAATTCGCGCCGCGATCCAGGCGGGCGAGTTGGACGCGCTGTCGAGCCAGCTGTCGGAGGCCTATGGGGAGGACGCGAAGGACTGACTGGGTGGCGGGAGATCCCGAACCGCGTTTCCGTCGCGGACGCTGAGGACCATCGCGTCGGAGCGCGCGAGGATGTCGCCGAATTTAAGGAGGGTTTTCGCCCCGCCGCTACAGCGAGTTCAGGAAGGCGAGCAGGGCGGCGCGCTCTTCCCTCGTCATGGCGACGACGCGCCGTTTCGCGGCCTCGGCCTCGCCGCCGTGCCAGAGAATGGCCTCAAGCAGGTTCCGGGCCCGACCGTCGTGCAGGAACAGCGTGTGTCCGCTGACCGTTTTGGTCAGGCCGACGCCCCATAGCGGCGGGGTCCTCCATTCGCGTCCAGAGGCGCCGCCCTCCGGTCGGTCGTCCGCCAGCCCCTCGCCCATGTCGTGCAGCAACAGGTCGGTATAGGGCCAGATCAGCTGGAAGGACTGCTCCTCCCCGATGGAGTCCCTTCGGGTCACGAACTTGGGTCGGTGACAACCGACGCAGTTGGCTTCGTAGAACAGACGCTTTCCTTCCAGCGTCTGGGGGTCGGCTACGCGGCGCCGCGCCGGGACGGCCAGGTTGCGATTGTAGAAAACCAGGAGGTCGAGCAGCTTCTGGCTGATTTCGGCGGATTCTGGATCGGGCGCGCCATGGCGCGCGTGAAGGCATTTCTCCTGCTTCGGGGAGCAGTCGCCATATGGAGCGGGATAGAGCGGGGAGGAGATGCCGATGTCCTTGCGCAGGGCGACCGCCGCTTGCTGCGCGACGGTGGGCTGTCCGGCTTTCCACCCGAAGCGGCCCAGCGCCTTCTTTCCACGCTCGTCGTTCCACACCCAGCGCGCCCGCCCCGAGATGCCGTCGCCATCGCGGTCGTCCGGGTCGGCGCCGGCCAGGATATCGGCTTCCGGAATGGCTTCCAGCAAGCCCATGCCGATGACGGGCGGGGCGACCCGGGGCGATATCATCGTGTCGGGGTGGAGGGGGCCATAACGGAGGCTCTCAATGCCGTAGATTGGGGCGCGCAGGCTCGCCATCTCTCCGTCGGCCAAGGGCGTCGGGATTTCGCGGTAGGAGATCGTCGCCTCGCCTTCGGCGGGGACCGCCTGGACCGAGTAGTTCTGGAGCTGGTCGCCGTAGGCGGGCTCTGGAACGCTCGCCAGCCGATGGTTTTGGATCGCGGTTCGCTCTTTCTCGTCGCGCGGCGGGACCGAGAGGTGGAGCAGAAAAGATTCGGGGCGCTCGCCCGCGATGGGCGGACGGCCCCGGCCGTCCTTGAGGTGGCAACGTTGGCAAGAGCGCGCGTTGAACAGGGGGCCGAGACCGTCCGAGGAGACGGTCGAGCTGGGCGAGGAAACCCAAAGCTTCCGGAAAATGCCGTCGCCGACGTGAAACTCGAGTTGGCGCGCGGGCGGCATGTTGGCGGAGGGGTGGGAGAAGGCGTCGCGATTGGGAATCTTGAAACTCGTCGCGGCTCCCCCAGGCCGGAGCTCGTAGGCTTCGGGGCGGGTGAAGTCGTCAGTTGGTCCCGTGACGCGATCGACGCGGGCTTGGTCCCGCGCGGGTTCCGCCGCGGGAAGAGGAAGCGCCATGAAAACGCAGGCGGTCGCCAACGCGAGGGGGACGCTCGCTCCGGGCTGGCGTGAGAGGAAAGCGCATGGCATGAGCGTATTATCTCCCGCGAGAAAGGCTTGACAAAATCAAATTTAGAGTGATAATGATTCTCATTATGACTATTAGTATTACATTTTCTCTCTCCACTGGGAACGTCCTGAGTCTGCGTTCCGCGCCAGCGAGCGCGCCCCGCGCCCGAAAGGAGAAGCTCGCGGAGCAGCATGCGCCAGTGGAAGACCGGGATCAGGCCGGTCGCTCGTCGCGGCGTAGTTTTTGGCGCGTTCACGCTTGGACCGGGGAGTCGTCCGCGGACCTTCCGGCCAAGGGAGAAACGTTATATTGTTACAACATCGGATATAATGTGGATTCTGGAAGGCCCGCGCCGCGCGGGCCGGACGGATCCCACCACCAACAGACTTTTTCGAAAGGAGAGAACGAATGAACCGGAAATTCTTGACCGTGACGAGCCTCGTCGCGTTGATCTGCCACGCGCCCGCTTTCGCGGATGGACACGGCAAGTCGGTAGCCGAGCGGCTCGCCGACCTGGAGCGGAGAATTCAGCGCTTGGAGCAGCGCGTCGTCGATCAGAACAAGGTGATCGTCGAGAAAGATCGCCTGATCCACAAGTTGGGCGCGCGGGTGGAAGAGACCGCGCAGGCGGCTGAAGCGGCCGCCGCCTCGCATGCCGAGGAAGGCGCCCACTGGTCCGATAGCGTCGAGATCACCGGCCTCATCGAGGTGGAGGGGGGCTACGAGGACCCCTACGAGGGCGACAGCGAGTCGGACGCGGTCGTGGCGACGGTCGAGCTGGGCGTGGCCGCGCGAATGCACGATTGGGTGAGCGGCGAGATTGTCCTCCTGTTCGAGGAAGACGAGAACGATGACAACATCGATGTCGATATCGCGACCCTGACCATCGCGCCGCCGGACGGTCCTTGGGCCATCACCGGGGGGAGAACGTATCTTCCGTTCGGGGTGTTCGAGAGCAACATGATCTCGGATTCGCTGACGCTGGAGCTCGGAGAGACTCGGGACACGACGTTCATGCTGAGCGTTGAGGGCGAGAATCTGTATGGATCGGCGTTCCTCTACAACGGAGAGAACAGCGAGGATGGTGACAACCGGCTCGATAACCTGGGGGTCGCGCTCGGCTACGCGATGGAAGGCGACGGCACGGAGTTTGGGCTGGACGTGGCCTACGTCGACGATATTGGCGATACGGATGCTCTGCAGGATGCCGTGAGCGGAAACTTGGTGGCCGCGGGCTTGGCGACGGTGAGCGACGCGGTTGATCGCACATGCTTGGCCGAATCGCCAAGCACGAACCAAGACGTGCTGGACTGCATTGAGAAGATCGCCGAGGAAGTGGTTGCGCTTTCCGAGGATGATGTTCCGGCCACCTACGCCGACAAGGTTTCTGGCATCGCCGCCAGCGCTCGCTTCCGCTACGGAGACGTCGCGCTGATGGCCGAGTATCTGGCCGCGACCGAGCGCTTTCAGGCGGACGCGCTATCGTACGGCGGCTCTCTGGTCACAAACGCGGATGAGGAGATGGAGTACCAAAACCGTGGCGCCAAGCCATCTAGTTGGATGATTGAGGCGGGCTACGATTTCATGATCGGAACGCGCGCGGCCAACCTCGCGATCGGCATGCAGGGCACCGACGACGCGGTGGGGCTGGAGCTACCGAAGACTCGTTTCATGCTTGCCGGGTCGATCGAGCTGGCGGAAGGGGTTGCCCTCGGCGTCGAGTGGGCGCATGACGAGGACTACGACACCGATGAGTCGGCGAATTGCTCCTATAACAGTGACGACACGGAAACCGAATGCGGTTTCGTGGGCACCGACGAGAACGCCGACACCATCACGGTCCAGCTCGCGGCCGAATTCTGATCGGAGGACTATCAGTTTCTTTATTTGCCTTTGAGGAGATGACGACATGAAACCAAAGCGAATTCTTCTGGCCGCGGCCAGCATGGCGCTCGCGTCCACGCCCGCCTTCGCCGGCGATGCGGAACGAGCGGTGCTGGTCCACTACGCCGATCTGGCTCACGCCGTGTATGGGGATTCCCTCTCCACCGCGCGCGACCTGCAGGCCGCCGTGGATCGGTTGATCGCTCGGCCGACCACGGAGAATCTGGAAGCGGCGCGGACGGCGTGGAAGGCCTCGCGCGTTCCCTACCAGCAGAGCGAGGTCTACCGCTTTGGAAACGCGATCGTCGATGACTGGGAAGGCAAGGTGAACGCCTGGCCGCTGGATGAGGGCCTGATCGACTACGTTTCGGCCAGCTACGGAGCGGAGTCCGAGGAGAACCCGGGCTACCGGGCCAACGTCATCGCGAGCCCGCGCTTCGAGTTCGGCGGGCAAACCGTCGACGCGACGAAAATCACCAAAGCCTTGCTCGCGGACACGCTCCATGAGATCGGCGGCGTCGAGGCGAACGTGGCGACCGGATATCACGCGGTCGAGTTTCTTCTGTGGGGCCAGGATCTCAACGGCACGGGCCCCGGCGCTGGCGTCCGCCCCGCGAGCGATTTCGACCCGAACGGTTGCTCTTGGGGAAATTGCGAGCGCCGGGCGGCCTATCTGAAAGCCGCGACCGACCTGCTGGTCGACGATCTCGCTTGGATGCATGCCCAGTGGGGGCCGGATGGCGCGGCCCGGACGGGGTTGCTTGATGGCGCGGTCGAGCGGGGCCTGACCACGATCATCGCGGGCATGGGCAGCCTGTCTTATGGCGAGCTCGCGGGAGAGCGCATGCAACTGGGCTTGCTGCTGCACGATCCGGAAGAGGAGCATGACTGCTTCAGCGACAATACGCACTATTCGCACTATTACGACGCGCTCGGCATCCGGAATATCTACCTCGGAGAATACCGGCGCGTGGATGGCTCGACGCTACGAGGTCCAGGGATATCGTCTCTGGTCGCGGCCGCCTCGCCCGACGCGGACCGGCGTTTGCGCGAGCAGTTGGACTCCACTATGGAGGCGATGGAGCGACTTGTGGAAAGCGCGAAAGGCGGCGAGGCTTACGACCAGATGATCGGTGCCGACAACGCCGCGGGCAACGCCCGCGTGCAGGCGGCCATCAACGCGCTGCGGGTCCAGACTGGCGGCATCGAAGGCGCGGCGGCGGCCCTGAAATTGGGAACGGTCGAATTCGAGGGATCGGACAGCTTGGACGATCCCGAGGCGGTGTTTCAGTAAGCGAGCGCCGCTAACGACGAGCGTTCCGGCCCGAGGGCGCCTTTCCATTGAAGGCGCCCCTTATGGCATAATGCGTCCCACTCGAAACCGACGCATTCGGCTCCATGATTCTGATCGACGACGCGATGGCGCAGGACGCGGCGGGCGCTATGGGCGGTTGGTCCATGTTCGCCATGATCGCGATTTTCTTCGCGATCATGTATTTCATGATCATTCGTCCGCAGAACAAGCGAGTCAAGGAGCATCGCGCCTTGATCGAATCCTTGCGAAAGGGCGACGAGGTGTCCACTAACGGTGGCCTGATGGGGCGGATCACGCATATCGGATCCAGCACGGTGCGTCTGGAACTGGCGAAGGGCGTGGAGGTCCGCCTGCGCCGGGATTCGGTCAGCAACGTCTTGCCGAAGGGGTCGCTCGCGAAAAGCGATTGATCACGGTCCGCTCGACCGGCGATTCTCGGGCTTGTCCATGAAAGCGAACCAGTACCCATGGTGGAAGAACCTCCTGGTGATCGGCGTTCCGTTAATCGCGGCTTTCTACGCGGCTCCGAATCTGTACCCGTCGGACCCCTCGGTGCAGGTCTCCTCGTCGAGGATCGCCGTCGGGGAGGCGGAGCGGGAGCGGGTCGAGCAAATTCTCAAGCTGAAGGGAATTTCCCACCGTCAGGTCGAGCGTGACGGGGAGGAGTCCCTGCTGGTTCGGTTCTCCGACCCGGAAGACCAGCTGAAGGCCGCGGACGCGCTCCGCGACGCCCTGTCGGATCGCTTCTCGGTCGCGTTGCATCTAGCTCCGTCCACGCCAGGCTGGCTCGCGGCGCTGAACGCGCACCCGATGAACCTAGGGCTGGATTTGCGCGGTGGCGTGCACTTTCTGCTGGAAGTTGACTTGGACGCCTCGATCGACAAGGCGTACGCTCGATACGCGGCGGAGGTCCGGACCCTGCTGCGCGAGCGAGACATTCGATCTCGAGGGGTGCGAGCGCATGGGGAGGAATTGCATGCGCTGGCCCGCGACGCGGAGACGCTCGAGCGAATCGAGGAGGCGGTCGAGGACGAGTACTTCGGCATCTTCGACGTGACCGTGGAAGAAAGCGAGGGACGACAACCATCGGTGGTCATGCGACTGACCCAGACCACGCGCGACGAGATCCGCCGCAACGCCATCAGCCAAAACCTGGTGACCCTGCGCAAGCGAGTCAACGAGTTGGGCGTCGCGGAACCGGTGATTCAACAGCAGGGACGCACCAGGATCGTGGTGCAGCTGCCTGGCGTGCAGGACACGGCGCGGGCGAAGGAAATCCTGGGCGCGACCGCCACGCTGGAGTTCCGCCTGGTGGACGAGCAGGCGGATCCTTATCTGGCCGCGGAGACTGGCGCGGTGCCGCTGGCTGACGAGTTGTACTATGAGCGCGACGGCAACCCGGTGCTGCTCAAGCGCCGGGTGATGCTGACCGGGGAGCACATCATCGACGCGTCCTCGGGATTTGACGAGCGCGGCCTTCCCGCGGCGCACATCACTTTGGACGGAGACGGAGCTCGTCGGTTCGCCAAGGTGACGGGCGAGAACGTCAAGCGGCTGATGGGCGTGGTGTTCATCGAGCAGCGCGCCGACACGGTGGTGGTCGATGGCGAGTCCCGCAGGGTCACCCGCGAGACTCGCGAGGTCATCAACGTCGCGCGCATCCAGGAGCAGCTGTCCAAGCGCTTCCAGATCACCGGACTGGACACGTCGCGCGAGGCGCGCAATTTGGCCTTGCTGCTGCGCGCCGGCGCGCTGGCGACGCCGATGTACATCGTGGAGGAGCGCACCGTGGGGCCAAGCCTTGGTCAGCAGAATATCGATCTCGGCGCGCTCTCGGTGCTGATCGGATTTTTGTTGGTGATGGCGTTCATGGCGCTGTACTATCGACTGTTCGGGTTGATCGCCAACCTGGCGCTGGTCGCCAACCTGGTTCTGATCGTGGCGGCGATGTCGCTAATTCCAGGCGCGACGCTGACTCTGCCGGGCATCGCGGGAATCGTGCTCACCGTCGGCATGGCGGTGGACGCGAACGTTCTCATCTTCGAGCGGATCCGGGAGGAGCTGAACAACGGCAACACGCCCCAAGCGAGCATCCAGGCTGGTTATGGCAAGGCGCTGTCGACCATCGCCGACGCCAATATCACCACCCTGATCGCGGCGATCGTGCTGTTCGCCTTCGGCACCGGGCCGATCAAAGGGTTCGCGGTCACTCTTTCCATCGGCATCGTGGCTTCCATGTTCACCGCGATCATGGGCACCCGAGCCATCGTCAACAGCATCTACGGCGCCCAGCGCGCCCCGACCCTGGCGGTTTGACCATGCGATTGCTTCCGCGCGACCTCGCTATTGATTTCATGGGCCGTCGCCGCCACGCGACGATCCTTTCTGGCGTACTGCTGATTCTGTCCATCGGCTCTCTCTCGTTCCAGGGTTTGAACCTAGGAGTGGATTTCGAAGGAGGGACCCTGATTGAGGTTGGTTATCCGGATCCGGTGGAACTCGACGAAGTGCGGGCTCGACTGGATGAAGCTGGCTTCGAGCGCGCGGTGGCGCAGCATTTCGGGTCGGCGCGGGAAGTTCTGGTACGGATCAAGCCGGACGGTCGTCCGCAGAGCGAGCTGAGCGAACGGGCGTTGCGGTCTTTGCGCGGAGCGGGCGAGCTGGAGGTGCGCCGGATCGAGTACGTCGGGCCGCAGGTCGGAGAGGAATTGCGCGACGACGGGGGGCTCGCCATGCTGTACGCGCTGGGTCTGATCTTGATCTACGTGGCCCTGCGCTTCGAGTACCGCTTCTCGTTCGGCGCCATTATCGCGCTGGTCCACGACGTGATCCTGACCGTCGGATTCTTCTCGCTGACTCGGATCGAATTCGACCTGACGGTGCTGGCGGCGATTTTGGCGGTGATCGGCTATTCCCTTAACGATACTATCGTCGTGTTCGACCGCATCCGGGAGAATTTCCGGCAACTAAGACGCCGTTCCAGCGTCGACGTGCTGAACGTCTCGATCAACCAGACCTTGGCGCGCACCTTGATGACCTCACTGACCACGTTGCTAGTTCTGGTCGCGCTATTCTTCTTTGGCGGCGAGGTGATTCACGCGTTCTCTATCGCGCTGATCGTTGGCGTGATCGTTGGCACCTACTCGTCGATCTACGTGGCGGGAAGCTCCCTGCTGACGCTCGGCGTGAGCCGTCGCGATCTTGAGGTCGCGACGGTGGAAGAGCTGGACAACCGGCCGTAAGGTGGCGGTGGTCGCCAGGCGCAGGTCGAAGCGCTGGAACGCCTCGAAATCTTTCCGGTTCGATGTCGCGACGCTGGAATGCGGCGTGAGCGCGGTGGCGGCGATCATGCAATCGAGCATCGTTTCCCGGTGACGCCCCGAGCCATTGAAGAGGCAGGCCGCCAGTTTCGCCATTTCTTCCGTGAAATCCACTCGCCGCGTCACGACGCGAGTGGCGAAGGAGATGTTTTTGATCGCATGTGGGCTGCCACCCAGGCGCTCCGCCTACGCGACGGAGCTCATGCGCAAGACTTTCTCAGAACGTAGCCACTCCAAGGCGGCTTCGGCTTTGGGGAAGCTCGCGCGAGTCGCGCGAATGCAGGAAGCTGGTGTCCAAGTGAATCATTCGATCAACTTATCCTCCGCGCGTCTTTTCGAGCTCTTTTGGCGCTCTCGCTCGATTTCCTGCGCCCATCGCTCGACATCAACCCCGGAAGCGGCGACTCTCTCCTGAAGTCTCGAAAGAGCTTCGTCCGCATCGGCGCGGTTGCGCAATCTATTTTTCTGGAGTTTGCTCGAATTGACGATCAAGACGATCCCAGACGCGACGGGAATGAGGCACATTATCGCGGCGAGCGCGTTCGCGTCTTCCTTCTCGAGCAGCAAGAGGAACGCCCCGCCCATGATGAAGATCGTAGCGACGCCAAGCAGGATTCCCAGTATTTTCATGTCGATTGGATAACGCTCTGGAAGGATTAATTCACTACTAAACATGCGCGACGGCGCGCGGTCGCTTCAATGAGGCCGAGGACCGTCTGGATGGTGGAACGCTCGCTCTTTCAATACGCGCGTCATCAAAAAGCCGTCCAGCTAGCCATTCCTTCTCTAATTTTCCTGTTTCCGCGGCAGGGAAAATCCTCGGCCATCAGTATCGGGTCGCTTTATCTCTTTTAGAGAGTTTTCGTACCCAGTTCTCTCATCAATCCCATTGGGGCCATGCCGTCGCTGGCGCGAACGCTTAATCGCATTCGCCACCTTATCACGGATTCGGGATCGCCTTCGCCCGCAAGTTCTATCATTCTCAGTCTACGTGGCGTCTCGGGCATGGCGTGGCGCCGCGCGGACGTTTCGGCTATTCGTCCAGTTCCTCGAGTCTTTCCAGCATTTCCTCCAGGACCCGTGGCGTCGCGGCGATGATGTCGCCGCTAGCGAGTGGATCCTCTCCGCCACCCAGGTCTTTCACGATCACGCCAGCTTCTCGCGCCAGCGCGATTCCAGCGGCCATGTCCCAAGGCTTGAGACCGAATTCCCAGAAACCGTCAAATCTGCCCGCCGCCACGTAGGCGAGATCCAGCGCCGCCGACCCCGCGCGGCGGATTCCGGCCGTTCCTGGGATCAGGGCTCGCAAGGTGGCGATGTAGCGGTCCAGGTCGGCGCCGTCGCGGAATGGAAATCCGGTCGCCAGCAAGGCGTCCGCCAGCCCGCCCCGAGCGCGGGCGCGAATGCGCCGTCCGTCGAGAAGGGCTCCGCGTCCGTCCTCCGCAGTGAACAGCTCTTGCTTGAACGGGTCGTACACGACGCCGAGGAGGATCTTGCCGCGCCGGCGCAGGGCGATGGACACGGCGTAGTGCGGAAAGCCGAAGAGGTAGTTGGTGGTGCCGTCCAGCGGATCGACCAGCCATTCGAATTCGGCTTTGGAGGAGATTCCGGCGGTGCCCTCCTCGGCCAGAATCGCGTGTTCCGGATGCGCCTTACGCAGGCGCTCGACGATTTCACGCTCGGCCTCGCGGTCCACGCTGGAGACGAAGTCGTGCGCGCCTTTGCGTTCCACCGCGACCCGGTCGGTGAACTGGTGGTGTCGGATGATGATCCGGCCCGCGGCCTCGGCGGCATCGACGGCGATGTTCAGCAAGGCGCTCATGGGGTTTCGGCTCGGGGTTTCGGCTCGCGCGGCGTGGATCCGCGCGCGACGCCCCTGTTCCCGTGGGCGTTCCGCGGCGGTCGAAAGCGTGGCTATCATAAAGCAAGACCTCGGAGCGCCCGTTCCGCCTATCCCTTAAGAAATACTTGACTATTTTAGTCGGGTATGCGAGAATGACCCTCGACCGCGCCGAATGGAACGCTTGACATCATGCGATTGAACGCGAAAGGACGCTATGCCGTGACCGCCATGCTCGACGTGGCGTTGCATGGAGAAGAGGGACCGGTGGCGCTGGCTGGCATCGCCGAGCGCCAGGGCATCTCGCGCTCCTATCTGGAGCAATTGTTTTCCCGTCTGCGCCGGGCTGGTCTGGTTGACAGCGTGCGCGGGCCCGGCGGTGGATATCATCTGACGCGGGACGCGCCGACGATCTCGGTCGCCGACGTGATCGCGGCGGTCGATGAGCGCGTGGAGGCGACGCGCTGTGGCGGAAGCGAGAACTGCCAGGACAACCAGCCTTGCCTGACGCACGGCTTGTGGGCGGAGCTGGGCCGCGAGATCGAGCGCTACCTGGATCGCGTCAGTCTGGCGGACGTGCTGGGGCAACGGCGAGTGCGCGAGGTGGCGTTGCGCCAAAGCGCCAAATTCGCCGAGCACCGAGGATCACTCGCGAACGCGCCCTTGGAGGGGCGGGAGGCCACCCTATGAGCGATGTCACTTCCCCAATTTACTTAGACTACTCGGCCACCACGCCCGTGGACCCGCGGGTGGCGGACAAGATGCGCCAGTACCTGACGCCGGATGGCGAGTTCGGCAATCCGGCCTCGCGCTCGCATAGTTTCGGCTGGCATGCCGAGGAGGCGGTCGACGAGGCGCGGTCCCAGGTCGCGGCGCTGATCGGCGCCGACCCGCGCGAGATCATCTGGACCAGCGGCGGCACCGAGTCGGACAATCTGGCGATCAAGGGAGCCGCTCACTTCTACCGCAAGAAGGGCAAGCGCATCGTCACCGTGAAGACCGAGCACAAGGCGGTGCTGGACACTTGTCGGCAGTTGGAGCGCGAGGGCTTCGAGGTGACCTATCTGGCACCGCGAGAGAATGGCCTGCTCGACTTGGAGGATCTGAGGGCCGCGTTGCGCGAGGACACGACGGTGGTCTCGGTTATGCACGTCAACAACGAGATTGGCGTGATCCAGGACATCGCGGCGATCGGCGCGATGACCCGCGAGCGCGGCGTGATCCTGCACGTCGACGCGGCGCAGAGCGCGGGCAAGATTCCGATCGACGTCCACGCGATGGGCGTGGACCTGATGACCCTGTCCGCGCATAAGATCTACGGTCCGAAAGGCATTGGCGCGTTGTACGTTTGCCGCAAGCCCCGGGTGCGCCTGGAGGCGCAGATGCATGGGGGCGGACACGAGCGCGGGTTGCGCTCCGGCACTCTGCCGACCCACCAGATCGTGGGCATGGGCGAGGCGTTTCGGATCGCCCGCGAGGAGATGGCGGAGGAATCGGCGCGCGTTCGCGCGTTGCGTGACCGGCTTTGGAATGGTCTCAACGAGATGGACGAGGTCTATCTCAACGGAGATCTCGAGCGCCGGGCGCCGGGCAGCCTCAACGTGAGCTTCAACTTCGTGGAGGGCGAATCGCTGATCATGGCGCTTAAGGACATCGCGGTGTCCAGTGGCTCGGCCTGCACCTCGGCCTCGCTGGAGCCAAGCTACGTGCTGCGCGCGCTGGGCCGCAACGACGAGTTGGCGCACAGCTCGCTGCGCTTCACCATCGGACGCTTCACGACCGAAGAGGAGGTCGACCGCACCATCGGGCTCGTCAAGCGAGCCGTGCGGCGGCTCCGAGAACTGTCGCCTCTGTGGGAGATGCACCAGGAAGGGATCGACCTGGACTCGGTGCAGTGGGCGGTACATTGATCATTTCAAGCAGGAGAAAATATCATGGCATATGGCAAGAAAGTTTTGGATCACTATGAGAATCCACGCAATGTTGGCTCGATGGACAAGAGCGACGCGCGGGTGGGAACCGGTATGGTCGGCGCGCCGGCCTGCGGGGACGTGATGAAGCTCCAGATCAAGGTTGGCGACGACGGCGTGATTGAGGACGCCAAGTTCAAGACCTACGGCTGCGGCTCGGCGATCGCGTCTTCCAGCTTGCTGACCGAATGGGTGCGAGGCAAGACTTTGGCGGAGGCCGGAGAGATCCGCAACACCGACATCGCTGAGGAGCTGGCGTTGCCGCCGGTGAAAATCCATTGCTCGGTGCTGGCGGAGGACGCCATCCGCGCCGCGATCGAGGACTATGAGGGCAAGCAGGCGGACGGCCGGGCCGCCGCGCCGGACGAGACGCGCCTGACGGAGACCGTCTGAGGCCAAGCCATCATGGCCATCTCGCTGACCGAGGCCGCGGCCGGGCAGATTCTCTCTCATCTGCGCGCGCGCGGACGCGGACTCGGCTTGCGGCTCGGCGTGAAAACCACCGGTTGCTCCGGGATGGCCTACGTCCTCGAGTTCGCCGATTCCGTGGAAGAGGGCGATCAGGTGTTCGAGGATAAGGGCGTGAAGGTGGTGGTGTCGCCGAAAAGCTTGGCCTATCTGGATGGGACCGAACTGGATTATGGACGCGAGGGCCTGAACGAGGGCTTCCGCTTCACCAATCCCAACGAGAAGGCGCGATGCGGTTGTGGCGAGAGCTTCAGCATCTGACGGCAAGGCCAGGGGGCGGCGGTGCCGCTGGACATTCCCCAGAATTACTTCGAACTGTTTCGATTGCCGCTCTCGCTCGAGATCGACGAGCGAAGCCTGACCGAGCGATATCGAGCTCTGCAGCGGGAGCTGCACCCGGACCGCTTCGCGGCGGCGGGCGACCAGGAGCGGCGCCTCGCGGCGCAGGCCGCGGCGCACGTCAACCAGGGATACCGAATCTTGAGCGACCGCCACGAGCGGGCCGCGTACCTATTGCGGTCGCGGGGCGTGGAGGTGGACGAGGAAAGCGACACGTCGTCCGATACGGGGTTTTTGGCGAGACAGATGGAACTGCGCGAGGAGATGGAGGAGATCGACGATATGGCGAAGGTCGAGGCGTTCGAGGCCCGTTTGGAACGGGAGTCCGGAGGCCTCTGGAAGGATTTCGCGGCGCGCTACGCCGACGAGCGCTGGCCAGCCGCGCGCGAAACCCTTCGGAAACTCTCTTTCTACCGTCGTTTGCGGCAAGCCCTGCGGGCCCGTCGGGAGCGACTCCCCGAGGGATAGAGCATGGCGTTGTTGCAGATTTCCGAGCCGGGGCAGGCGCGGCCTAGACGTCGCGCATGCGGCATTGATCTGGGAACCACGCACTCGTTGGTAGCGGTGGCGCGGGATGGGCGAGCGGTCACGTTACCGGACGCGGAAGGGCGGCATCGCCTCCCTTCGGTCGCGCTCTACGCCGCGGATGGCTCGGTGACGGTGGGACGCGCGGCATCGTCCCCTTCCGCGGATTCCTCGGGCGAAGCGTTCTTCTCGATCAAGCGCGCGATGGGACGCGGCGCCGGAGATCTCGCTGACGAGCGCGAGCTAGAGGGAGATCTGGATTCGGGAGCTCCTCGGTTCCGCACGGCGGCCGGACCGAAAACCGCCGTCGAAATCTCCGCGGATATTCTGTCGGCCCTGAAAAACCGAGTGGAACGGGAGTTAGGCGGCGCGCTGGACGGCGCGGTCATTACAGTGCCAGCCTATTTCGACGAGGCGCAGCGGCAGGCGACCAAGGACGCGGCGCGCCTTGCCGGACTGCCGGTATTGCGCCTTCTCAATGAGCCGACCGCGGCCTCAATCGCCTATGGATTGGACCGCGAAGAGGATCGCGGGCTGATCGCGGTTTTCGACTTGGGCGGGGGAACTTTCGATATCTCGATCCTGCGCCTGAGTCGAGGCGTGTTCCAGGTTCTGGCGACGGGAGGAGATGCCGAACTCGGTGGGGACGATCTGGATCGGATCCTGCTGGATTGGGCGCGGCGCGAGACTGGCGTGGAGCGGACGGATCGGACGCGGACGCGAACCTTTTTACGCACGCTGCGCCAGGCGCGAGAGGATCTGTCGGAACGAAATTCGGTTCGAATCGATCTCGGGGTCGGCGAGGCGTTGACCCTGACCCGGGAAGAGCTGGAGCGGCTCTCGGCGCCCCTGATCGAGCGAACGCTACGGTGTTGCCGCCGCGCCCTGTCGGACGCGCGGGTCGCGGTTGGGGATATCCAAGAGGTGGTTCTGGTTGGCGGCGTGACGCGAATGCCATATTTGCGGCGCGAGGTCTCGAGATTCTTCGCCCGCGAGGCGCATGTCGGAATCGATCCCGACCGCGTGGTGGCGTTGGGCGCCGCGATCCAGGCCGATGCGCTGGTTGGCAACGCCCAGGACCAGGATCTGCTTCTGCTGGACGTCATTCCTCTATCGCTCGGGATCGAGATCATGGGAGGGCTCGTGGAGCGGATCATCGACCGCAACACGACCATCCCGGCCCATCATGCCCAAGAGTTCACCACCTTCAAAGACGGGCAGACCGCGCTCGCCATCCATGTGGTGCAGGGCGAGCGAGAACTGGTTTCGGACTGCCGCTCGCTGGCGCGCTTCGAGCTGCGCGGTATCCCGCCAATGACGGCGGGCGTCGCCCGCGTCCGGGTCGAGTTTCAAGTGGATGCGGACGGATTGCTGATGGTGGAGGCGGTGGAGACCGTGAGCGGCGTTCGCGCCGGAGTGTCGGTCAAGCCGTCGTATGGGCTGGAGGAGGAGGAGATCGAGCGAATGCTACGGGATTCGATCGAGCATGCGCGGGAGGACGTGACGAGTCGCGCTCTGAACGAGCGGCGCGTTGAGGCGGACCGGGTGACGCAGGCGTTGCGGGACGCGCTGGAGGTGGATGGGGATATGCTGTCGGGCGAGACGGAGCGCGACGAGATCGAGGCGGCGCTTCAGGCGCTCGCGCGTGCGCGAGAGGGAACCGATGCTGACGAGATCCGTGATCGCGTCAAGGCGCTGGAGGATGCTTGCGCCCCTTTCGTGGAACGGCGGATGAACCGTGGCGTCCAGCAGGCGATGCGCGGGCGCAGGCTCGAGGAATTCCAGGAGAGGGACTGATGCCGTCCATACGGTTTTTGCCGCACGAGGAGATTTGCCCGACCGAACGGGTGATCGAGGTGGAGCCCGGCACGAGCATTTGCGACGCGGCCTTGTCGAGCGGCATTGAAATCGAGCATGCCTGCGAGAAGTCCTGCGCATGCACGACTTGCCACGTCTATGTCCGAGAGGGCGGGGGGTCGTTGAACGAGGCGACCGAGGACGAGGAGGATTTGCTGGACCGCGCGTGGGGGCTGGATCCAGATTCCCGGCTAAGTTGCCAGGCGATCATAGGCGAGACGGATCTGGTCGTCGAGCTCCCGCGTTACACGATAAACCAGGTTTCCGAGAATCATTAGGGAGGAAAAACGATGGGACTTCGCTGGACGGATTCGCTGGATATCGCGATCGAGCTTGAGGAGGCGCATCCAGAGGTCGATCCGCGATACGTCCGCTTCACGGACTTGCGCGATTGGGTGCTGGCCCTTGAGGACTTCGAAGACGATCCGGCGCGTTGCGGCGAGCGCGTTCTGGAGGCGATCCAGATGGCTTGGATCGATGAGCGCGATTAGCCTGAGCGGGGGGCTATGGTAAAATTCTCCGCGTGGTCGCGCGGTCGCGCGCGAGCCGCCAAGTCAAACGATTCGAGTTAGCACAAGCCAATGCGCGTGATTTTATTGGGCGGCCCCGGTGCCGGAAAGGGGACTCAGGCGAATTTCATTTGCGAGCGATACGGGATTCCGCAAATCTCGACGGGTGACATGTTGCGCAAGGCGGTGGCGGACCAAACCCCGCTTGGCAAGGAGGCGAAGGAAATCATGAACCAGGGGGGCTTGGTTCCGGATCAGCTGATCTTGGGGTTGGTTGAGCAACGAATCGCGGAGCCCGACTGTGGCGATGGTTTCTTGCTGGACGGATTTCCCCGGACTCTGGATCAGGCGGAAGCCCTGCGCGAGTACGAGATCGACATTGACCACGTGGTGGAGATCCGGGTGAGCGACGAGGAGATCATCCGCCGCATGAGCGGACGCAGGGTGCACCCGGCTTCCGGGCGCGTCTATCACGTTGATAACAATCCTCCTCGAGAGGAAGGCCGGGACGACAAGACGGGAGAGCCGCTGATCCAGCGTGACGATGACCGCGAGGAGGTGGTGCGGCAACGGCTTGCCGTCTACCATGACCAGACCGAGGTGCTGATCGACTACTATTCGCGATGGGCGGAGTCCGGCGGAGAGGGCGCTCCGCGGTATCACGTGATCGACGGCTCTGGAGAGATTGAGGAGATCCGCGATCAGACGTTCGCCGCGCTGGACTGACCCAGAGGCTCTAGCCCCGATCAATATCCAATATCACAACGTTCTCATAAGGAGTATCCCGCACTGATGGCGACGCCGACTTTCTTCATGGGCCTTCTTTGCGCGCTGATCGCGGCGACGCTCGCGCTGTTCATAATCGCCCAGAGCATCGTGGAACCGGATCTGAAGCTGAGCGATCCTGAAGTGGCTGAGGCGATCCAGCGGAGGATCGAGCCGGTTGGCCACCTCAATACTGGCGATGCCCCGCTCGCGACCGCCTCGATAGCGTTGATCTCGGAAGCCCGGGCGGAGCCGGATTTGGAATCGGGAGAGGACGTATACAACGCCGTTTGTCAGGCTTGCCATACCACGGGCGTCCTGAATTCGCCGAAACTGGGGGATCCGGCGGGCTGGGGGGATCGCTTGTCGAAAGGGAAGGAAGTTTTGTACGAGAGCGTGATCAACGGTCTGAATCTGATGCCGCCGAAAGGCGGGCGACCGGATCTCTCGGACGATCAGGTCCGAATCGCGGTCGACTATATGCTGGAAAGCCTCAACTGACCGGATCTTTTGGACGCTGGTCGCTTTCCAGCGCGTCCAAGCGTTTCTGCAATTCCTCCAGCCGCTCGCGAGTTTTGGCGAGCAGTTTGGATTGAACGTCGAATTCTTCCCGAGTCACCACGTCCAAGCGCTGCAGCAGGCCTTCGACGCAGGCCCGGACCGTCTTGTGGATCTCTTCCCGGGTTGAGTGCAGGGACTCCGGGATCAGCGCGTCCAAGCGTTGGGCCAAATCGTCCAGATGCTTCGGGTCAAGGTGGATCATGGAAACGCTCTCGCGATCATCACGCTCGCATTATACGAGTTCGGAGCGTTTCGTCCGCGTAGAATGGAATCCCCGCGCCTGGAATGACTTTGAATGACCTCTGGCGATGAACGCGCTAAGACCGAGCGAACGAGGCTAGTTCGCGTTGGCGCGAACGAGCTCGGACGGCGTCTCGACAATTTTTTGCTCGCGCGGGTGAACGTGCCTCGCCAAGTCGTGTACCGGTGGATTCGGACGGGTCAGGTCCGCGTCAATCGCGGCCGGGCGAAGCCGTCCTCTCGCCTCCGCGCCGACGACGATGTTCGAATCCCTCCGCATGAGCCGGAAGGATCGATGAAGCGCGCGTCGCCAATTCCCGATATTCCTGTGCCGGTGCTGCATGAGGACGCGGATCTTCTGGTGGTCGACAAGCCGGCCGGGTTGCCGGTGCATGGCGGCAGTCGAGTCCGCTTCGGATTGATCGACGTTTTGCGGCGACGGCGCGACGAGAAAGAATTTCTAGAGCTCGCGCATCGGCTGGACCGTGGTAGCAGCGGTTGTCTCATCCTCGCCCGCAATCGTCGCGCCCTGTTGAATCTGCAAGCGCAATTCCGGGAGAGGTCCGTGCGGAAAACGTATTGGGCCTTGGTGGCGGGGCGGTGGCCAGAAGAGATCCGGGAAGCGCGCGAGCCCCTGCTGGTCCGTCACCATCACGCCAAACGCCGAAAATCGGTGGTCGACGAGGCAGGCCGAGAGGCGCTCACCCGATTCCATCCTCTGGAACAGTTCGCGCGAAGTTGCTTGATGGAGGTTCGCATCGAAACGGGTCGCACCCACCAGATTCGAGTGCATGCCAGCGAGGCCGGGTGTCCAATCGTCGGGGACGACCGATACGGCAGTCGCGCGGTGAACCGATGGGCTCGGGAGCAGGGCTTTCGGCGGTTGTTCCTGCATGCGCGCTCTTTGGAGCTCGCGCATCCCGCGCGGGGGGGCGCGGCGCGGTTTCAGGCTCCGCTGGACTCGGCATGCGAGAAGTTTCTGACCCTGTCGCGCCGCGGCTTCCAGCGTACGCCCGTATAATGAAAAGCACCGGAATTTCGACAGGGAACGCGTGGCCGCGGCGGCATGATCATGAGCGACAACTTCTTATATACAGGAGATAATTTGTATATCCTGCACGGTATGGACAGCGAGACCGTCGATCTCATTTATCTCGATCCTCCCTTCAATTCCAAACGACTCTACGAAGCTCCAGTTGGGAGCAAGGCGGCTGGCGCGTCTTTCAAGGATATGTGGGCATGGCAGGACGTGGACGAATCCTATCTGGATCAATTGGTGGAAAAATACCCTTATCTAGTGCAGTTCATTTTGTCGGTAGAGAAAATCCACTCCAAACCCATGATGTCGTACCTCACCTATATGACCCAGCGCATTATCGAAATGCGCCGCGTTTTGAAGCCGACTGGCTCCTTTTATCTGCATTGCGACCCAACGGCGAGCCATTACCTGAAAATGGCAATGGATGCCATTTTCGGGAAAAGCAACTTCCGAGAGGAAATTTCCTGGAAGCGGGCCACTTCCCGGCAAAAGGGATCTCAATTCCAGCCAAAATCCTGGGGTAGCAATACGGATATCATTTTCTTTTACGCGCGGTCAAGCGCGGTCCGAGTCAAGCCATACAAACAAATGACCGATGATGAACGCGCGAGTAAATTTAATCATGTTGATGAAAAAGGGAAGAGATACTACTTGGACAACGCTCATATCTGGCGTACTCCCAATATGGGTGCTAGGCCGAACCTGTGCTACGAGTGGAGAGGGTTCAGAAACCCTCATCCATCAGGATGGCGCTTGAGCAAGGAGCGGATGGAAGAGGAATATCGGAAAGGTAATATTGTCATTCGCCCGGACGGAAAACTGGAGCGCAGGAAATACGAGGGGGATTACCAAGGGGTGCCCGCGGGAAATTTCTGGGATGATATTCTTCCGGTGCAGGGAAAAGAGCGAACGAATTACCCCACCCAGAAGCCTCTCGCCCTGCTGGAGAGGATCATCCTCGCCAGTTCCGAGGAAGGTGATTTGGTGTTCGACCCTTTCTGCGGTTGCGCAACTACGTGCGTGGCCGCGCAACATTTGCGGAGAAATTGGATCGGCATAGATATTTCCGAAAAGGCTGCGGAGATGGTAGTGGATCGGCTTTCTTCCGAGGGTAACCTGTTCACGGATTTCGCGCACTCCACGAGACCCCCAACGCGCACGGATCTGGAGCGGTGCGCGTCCGACGACCAGAACGTGAAGGCGAGATTGTTTCACGATCAAAAAGGACTATGCAACGCTTGCGGTGTGGAGATGGACATCTGGAATCTGGAAATCGACCATATTATTCCCAAGTCAAAGAATGGCGGGGACTATTACGAGAACTATCAATTGCTCTGTGGCAACTGCAATCGGATCAAGGGCAATAGGCCCATGGAGTATTTGCGCGCCAAAATCAAGCGACGGAATGAAGCCCTGAAACTCAAGGTGAGCTTTTAAAATTTGGGGTGGTTGCTCTTTTGGATGCCCCTGGAATTTGGCAGTGCCCTATAATAGATTCACGCCACGGCTCGGGCTGGCGTAGCTCAGCAGGAAGAGCAGCTGTTTTGTAAACAGCAGGTCGGGGGTTCGAATCCTCTCGCCAGCTCCACTAGGCTTCTTTTTGTGGCCGAGACGGAAGCGATAGGTCGAGCGAGTATCCGCATCGTTTGTCCTTCAAAGATGGAGCCTCGAGACAGAATTCGGTTATGGTAAAATACATACTTTAGCCTAATTTTTGGGAGGGGTACCCAAGCGGTCAACGGGGGCAGACTGTAAATCTGCTGGCTCAGCCTTCGTAGGTTCGAATCCTACCCCCTCCACCAAGGGGCGGCGCCAGCGGAGGAAGCGGGTTGGGCGGGTGTAGTTCAACGGTAGAACCTCAGCCTTCCAAGCTGATAGTGGCGGTTCGATTCCGCTCACCCGCTCCACTGTCGCCGATGGCGGAGGCGCGCGGCCCATATAGCTCAGTCGGCAGAGCACTTCCTTGGTAAGGAAGAGGTCACCGGTTCAAATCCGGTTATGGGCTCCAGACTAAAACAACCTAAAACAACGGGAGAGAGAGAGATGGCGAAGGAGCGATTTGAGCGAGTGAAGCCGCATGTGAACGTGGGGACGATCGGTCACGTGGATCACGGGAAGACGACGCTGACGGCGGCGCTGACGAAGGTGATGTCGGAGGCGCACGGGGGGGAGACGCGTGGGTACGATCAGATAGACAACGCGCCGGAGGAGCGGGAGCGTGGGATCACGATCGCGACGGCGCATGTGGAGTACGAGTCGGGGTCTCGGCACTACGCGCACGTGGACTGTCCGGGGCATGCGGACTATGTGAAGAACATGATCACGGGGGCGGCGCAGATGGATGGGGCGATCCTGGTGGTGAGCGCGGCGGACGGTCCGATGCCGCAGACGCGGGAGCACATCCTGCTGGCGCGTCAGGTGGGCGTTCCGCACATGGTGGTGTATTTGAACAAGGCGGACCAGGTGGACGACGCGGAGCTGCTGGAGCTGGTGGAGATGGAGGTTCGGGAGGTTTTGAGCAAGTACGAGTTTCCGGGGGACGAGGTTCCGATCGTGGTGGGCTCGGCACTGAAGGCTCTGGAGGGGGATGAGGGTCCGCATGGGGTGGGCTCGATCGCTCGGCTGGTGGAGGCGTTGGACGCGAGCGTTCCGGAGCCGGAGCGGGCGGTGGACGGGGACTTTCTGATGCCGGTGGAGGACGTGTTCACGATATCGGGTCGGGGGACGGTGGTGACGGGGCGCGTGGAGCGCGGGGTGGTTCGGGTGAACGACGAGGTGGAGATCGTGGGCTTGCGGGAGACGGGTCGGACGACGTGCACGGGGGTGGAGATGTTTCGGAAGCTGCTGGACGAGGGTCGGGCGGGGGACAACATCGGGGCGCTGCTGCGGGGCGTGAAGCGCGAGGAGGTTGAGCGGGGTCAGGTGCTGTGCGCGCCGGGGTCGATCACGCCGCACACGGAGTTTTCAGCGGAGGTGTACGTTCTGTCGAAGGAGGAGGGGGGTCGTCACACGCCGTTTTTCGGGGGGTATCGTCCGCAGTTTTACTTTCGGACGACGGACGTGACGGGGGCGGTGTCGCTGCCGTCGGGGACGGAGATGGTGATGCCGGGGGACAACGTTTCGCTGGAGGTGTCGCTGGGGGCTCCGATCGCGATGGAGGAGGGCTTGCGCTTCGCCATCCGGGAGGGCGGCCGCACGGTCGGCGCCGGCGTCGTCACCAAAATCTCCAAGTAAGCGCCGGAACGTTGATTCGAGTCAGGCCCAAAGGTGGTGAAATTATGCTCGCGAAGGCCAGTAGCTCAATTGGTAGAGCAGCGGTCTCCAAAACCGCAGGTTGGGGGTTCGAGTCCCTCCTGGCCTGCCAGCGGTGGGGGGTCGCGTGATGGCGCGAGAGCGCGTCGAGCCGGGCCTCTCGCAGGCGGACATGTTGCGCTGGGCGGCGGTGGCGGCGTTGTCGCTGGCGGCGATCGGTGGCTTCTATTATTTCTCGGAGCAAGCGCTCCTGTACCGGGCGCTTGGCCTGGTGGCGCTGTTCGCGGCGGCCATGGCGGTCGCGGCGGGCTCGGCGCATGGTCAGCGTTTCCTGGAGTTCATGCGCGAAGCGCGCGCCGAAGTGCGCAAGATGGTATGGGCCACGCGCGCCGAGACCCTGCAGACTTCCCTGGTGGTGTTCGTGGCGGTGATCGTGATGGCCCTGTTTCTGTGGTTGCTGGATCGAATCCTCTCTTGGGGGATCAGCCTGTTCTTGGGATGAGCGCGATGACGGAAGAGACGACCTTGGAAGACGACCAAAACGAAGGCTTGCGTTGGTACGCGGTCCAGGCGTACTCCAACTACGAGGAGCGCGTGCGGATCCAATTGCAGGAGCGCATAGAGCGCATGGGTAAGCAGTCCGAGTTCGGGCGCATTGAGGTTCCCTCGGAGGCCAGCATCGAGTTGCGCGACGGGAAACAGAAGGTCGTTCGGCGAAAGACCTTCCCCGGCTACGTTTTAGTCCAGATGATGTGGTCCGAAGAGAACTGGCATCTGGTGCGAGACACGCCCAAGGTGCTAGGCTTCATTGGTGGGGCCCGGCATCGGCCGGAACCGATCCCGGATGTCCAGGTCGAATCCATACTGGCGCGCACCGAGGAGGGACAGGAGGCGCCGCGGGTCAAGGTGGTGTACGAGCCGGGCCAAGTCGTGCGGGTCATCGACGGACCGTTCAACGACTTCAACGGCGTGGTCGAGGAGGCTAACCACGAGAAAGGCCGCCTGCGCGTGGGCATCCAGATTTTCGGGCGCTCCACGCCGGTCGAGTTGAGTTTCGATCAGGTCACTAAGGATTAGGAGCGAGCTCATGGCGAGCAAGGAAATCAAGACTTACGTCAAGCTTCAGGTGCCGGCGGGGTCCGCCAATCCGGCGCCCCCGGTCGGCCCGGCCTTGGGCCAGCACGGTCTGGCCATCCCAGAGTTCTGCAAGGCGTTCAACGACCGCACGGGGTCGATGGAGAAAGGGATGCCGTTGCCGGTGGTCATTACGGTGTACGCGGACCGTAGCTTCGATTTCGTGATCAAGACGCCGCCCGCCGCGGTGTTGTTGCGCAAGGCGGCTGGCGTGGAGAAGGGCAGCGCGACTCCGAACTCGGTGAAGGTCGGTTCGGTGACGCGAGCGCAATTGGAGGAGATCGCGACGATCAAGATGCCGGACCTGAACGCGAACGATCTGGACGCGGCCGTCAAAATCATCGCGGGGAGCGCTCGTAGCATGGGCTTGGAGACGGAGCTGTGAGAAGTCGACGAATGATTGAGGCCCAGGCTGGCATCGTCGTGGACCGGTTGTATCCGGTCGATGAGGCGGTCGATTTGGCGCGCTCCGCCAGCGGGGCGGTCAAGTTTGGGGAGAGCGTCGACATCAGCGTCAATCTTGGCGTGGATTCCCGCCAGAGCGACCAGAACGTGCGCGGCGCGATGGTCCTGCCGAAAGGCACGGGCAAGCGGACGCGGGTGGCCGTGTTCGCGCAAGGCGATCCGGCGCGGGACGCGACCGAGGCGGGCGCCGACGTAGTTGGTCTCGAGGATTTGGCCGAGCGGATCAAGGGGGGCGACCTTGATTTCAGCGCGGTGATCGCGACTCCGGACAGTATGCCGGTGGTGGGAGCGTTGGGACAGATCCTAGGTCCGCGCGGGTTGATGCCGAACCCGAAGACCGGAACGATTACGCCCGATGTTGCTACGGCGGTCAAGAACGCGAAATCCGGGCAAGTTCGTTACCGCACCGACAAGGGCGGCATCGTGCATTGCTCGATTGGGAAGATCGATTTCGAGGCGACGGCTTTGGCCGAGAACCTCCGGGCTTTGATAGCGGAACTGATCCGGGCCAAGCCCGCCTCTTCCAAGGGGATCTACATCAAACGAATCACCGTGTCCTCGACCATGGGTCCGGGTATTCGGGTGGACCCGGCGACGGTGTGATGCGGCCGAGCGATAGGCGGAAGGAGCGAAGCATGGCGCGAACACGCGAGCAGAAAGACGCCATCGTGCGGGATGTGGCGCGAGTCGCGGCGCGCGCGCAATCGATGGTCGCCGCGGAATACCGGGGCATGAACGTCGCCGAGTTGAGTCAGTTGCGCCGTCAGGCCCGAGAGATCGGAGTCGATGTCCGGGTCGTTAAGAACAATTTGGCGAAGCGAGCGCTGGACGGTACTGGACATGCCTGCGTTCGGGAGCGACTGATCGGTCCCTTGTTGCTCGGCTTTTCCGAGCGGCAACCGATGGACGCCCCGCGACTGTTTCGGGATTTTGGCAAGGAGAACGAGCGGCTGGAACTCAAGTTTGGCGCGATGGACGGTGCCGTTCTGGAAAAGGCCGATGTCCAGAAACTGGCGGACTTGCCGACCCGCGACGAAGCGTTGGCGCGATTGATGGCCGTGATGCGCGCGCCGATTGAGAAGATGGCGCGCGTGGCGGCTGACATTCCGGGCAGTTTGGCGCGCGCGCTGGCGGCGTACCGCGACAGTCGCGAGACGGAATCCTGACCCCCCTGATCAAACCACTAGGAGTTATTGACCATGACCACAGCAAGCGTTTCCAAGGAAGATATCCTGGACGTCATTTCCAACATGACCGTGATGGAGATCGTCGACCTCGTTTCCGCGATGGAGGAGAAATTCGGCGTTTCCGCGGCGGCGGTGGCGACCGCGCCGGTGGCGGGAGCGCCCGGCGAGGCGGCCGGGGAGGAGGCCCCGACCGAGAGGACGGTCATGCTGGCCTCGTTCGGCGACAACAAGATCGCCGTCATTAAGGCGATCCGCGCCATAACTGGCCTGGGCTTGAAAGAGTCCAAGGACATGGTGGAGGGCGCGCCATGCGCGGTCAAGGAAAGCGTTCCACCCGAAGAGGCCGAGGAGATGAAAAAACAACTGGAGGAAGCGGGCGCGACCGTCGAGTTGAAATAATCGGCGCGAGGTTCCGTGACAGACCCTGCGTGGTGGCGCGCCAGACGCGCCGCCCGCATTTTTAATTGACGACTACCCGAGGTGGGCATGGCCTATTCCTACACCGAGAAAAAACGCATCCGGAAAGATTTCGGAAAGCTTCCGGAAGTGCTCTCGATTCCAGATATGCTGCAGGTTCAACGCGAGTCCTACCGCGATTTCCTGCAAACTGACGTGCCGCCGCGAAAGCGCAAGGACCAAGGCATTCAAGCCGTGCTCAACTCGATCTTCCCGATCGTGAGCCATGCCGGGCATATCGACCTGAACTGCCAAAAATACGATTTGGGCGAGCCGCGCTTCAACGTGCGCGAGTGCCAGCGGCGGGGCCAGACCTATATGGCGCCCCTGCACGTAAAGACGAGGATGGTGATCCACGAGAAGGATGGCCCCAAGGGAGGGCCGCGCAAGGTCAAGGAAGTCAAGGAGCAGGACGTGTATCTTGGCGATATTCCGTTGATGACCGAGCATGGGACCTTCGTGATCAATGGAACGGAACGGGTGGTGGTGTCGCAGCTTCTGCAATCGCCAGGAGTGATTTTCACTGACGACAAGGGACGAGGGCATTCCTCGGGCAAGATCCTTCATCACGCCCGAATCAAGCCGGAGTATGGCTCTTGGCTCGAGTTTGGCTTTGACCATAAGGATTTGCTGTACCTGAGGGTCGACAGTCGTCGAAAGATTCCGGTGACCATCCTGTTGCGCGCGCTCGGCCTGTCGGAAGAGGATATCCTCGAGACCTTCATGGATCGTTGCCCGGTGCGGATGGAGCAGTGGCGCGAGGTGCCTTTGTCGTTGCTTGAGGGCGCGAAGTTGACTTTCCCCCTGATGGATGCCGAGAGCGGGGAGACGGTTTTGCCGAAAGGCAGGAATCTTAGCTCGAGCGCGCTCGGCAAGCTGGCCGAGGCGGGCGTGGAGAGCGCGCTGGTTCCGCAGGACTTCCTCCAGAAGTTCTTGGCTTCTGGCGAGGATGACGCCGCGTATGTCTTTGATGCCGAGCATGGCTGGCGAGCTCGCCCGGAATCGCTGGTCGGCAAGAAACTTCCGTTCACGTTGACGCATGAGGGGAAAAACATGGTCAAGGCCGGGACGCGCTTGACCAAGGCTCGGGCCGAGAAACTGTCGGAAATATGCGAGTCGGATCTGTGCTCGATGGTCCTGCCTCTGCGCGGCCGTTTTTTTCTCAAGGTCGAGAATTTTCAGCGGCAGAAGTTGTCGTTCGATATTCGGGCGGAGAAGGCTGGCGTGGAAGTGCGCGCCGGGCGCACCTTGATGCCGATTCACGTGGAGAAGCTACGAAAGGCTGGCATGAACGAAGTTGAGGTTCCAGCCTCGTTCTTTCACAACCGCGCGTTGGCGCGAGACATCTTTGACGAGGAAACAGGGGAGATATACGAGAATCTGCGCCTCAACGCCCTGCTGGACAATTCTTTGCTCGAGGATTTGGCGGGATTGCCGATCACCAGCTTCGAGGTTATCCAGAGCTCGGACGCGACGCAAGGCGTTCCCGGCACTCTGCGCACCGACGATTTCAATATGCGTCCACCAAAATATAGCGCGGAGGAGGTCAAGCAGGAAGCCCAGACCTACATCTATCGGGTGCTGCGTCCCAGCGAGCCGATCACGAAAGATACGGTGCGCAATCATTTCGACGGCCTGTTCTTTAATCCAGAGCGCTACAACCTCTCCCAGGTCGGGCGCATGCGGCTGAATCGTCGTTTGCGGCGCGATAGCATGGAGGGGCCAGGAGTTCTTGAGGTGGAGGATATCATCGACGTGTTGCGCGTGCTGATCGACATTCACCAGGGCCGCGACGTGGTGGACGATGTCGACCACCTGGGCAATCGCCGAGTGCGTTGCGTGGGAGAGCAGGTGGAGCAGGCCTTCCGCACTGGGCTGTCGCGGGTGCAACGGGCGGTTAAGGAGCGCTTGACGCAGGTCGAGGCGGATGATTTGACCGTGCAGGACATGGTGAACGCGAAGCCGGTGTCGGCCGCGATCAAGGAATTCTTCGGCTCCAGCCAGCTGTCGCAATTCATGGACCAGAACAATCCGCTGGCGGAGGTGACGCACAAGCGCCGGATCTCCGCGCTGGGCCCAGGCGGACTAACCCGCGAGCGAGCTGGCTTCGAGGTGCGCGACGTGCATCCGACCCACTACGGGCGGGTTTGTCCGATCGAGACGCCGGAGGGCCCGAACATCGGACTGATCAACTCGCTGGCGGTCTATGCCCGCCTCAACAACTTCGGGTTTCTGGAGACTCCGTACCGGAAGGTGAGCAAGGGCCGGGTCACGGACCAAATCGACTATCTGTCCGCGATCGAGGAGGGGCAGTACATCATCGCGCAGGCCAACGCGGCGCTGGACTCGAGTCGCCGCTTCACGGACCCGCTGGTTTCCTGCCGTCACCAGAAGGAGTTCACTCTGGAGCGGCCGGAGAAGGTCGATTACATTGACGTCTCGCCGCGCCAAATCGTCTCGGTGGCGGCTTCGCTCATTCCGTTTCTGGAGCATGACGATGCCAATCGGGCGCTGATGGGGTCGAACATGATGCGTCAGGCGGTGCCGACCCTGCGTGCCGAGAAGCCGTTGGTGGGGACGGGCATGGAGCGCGCTCTGGCCGTGGATTCGGGAGCTATGGTGCTGGCGAATCGCGGCGGAGAGGTGCATGACGTCGATGCCAACAGGATCGTGGTGCGCGTCGAGGACGAGGAGGCCGGCGAGGGGCAAGCTGGCGTGGATATCTACAGTCTCACCAAATACGTCCGATCCAACCAGAGCACTTGCATCAACCAGCATCCGCGCGTTCGCCCTGGCGACCGCATCGAGAAGGGAGACGTGCTGGCGGACGGCTCGGCCACAGACTTGGGCGAGCTGGCGCTCGGCCAGAACATGCTGGTCGCGTTCATGCCTTGGAACGGCTACAACTTCGAGGACTCCATCGTGCTCTCGGAGCGGGTTCTGGAAGAGGATCGCTACACCACCATCCACATTGAGGAGCTGACTTGCGTGGCGCGAGAGACCAAGATGGGAGTGGAGGAGATCACGGCGGACATCCCGAACGTGAGCGAGGGACTCTTGGGCAAGCTCGACGAGTGCGGCGTGGTGTACATTGGCGCCGAGGTTCGCCCGAACGATATTCTGGTCGGGAAGGTCACCCCGAAAGGCGAGACTCAGCTGACTCCGGAGGAGAAGCTGTTGCGCGCGATTTTTGGCGAGAAGGCGTCCGAGGTTAAGGACACGTCGCTGCGAGTGCCTTCGGGAATGGAGGGAACGGTCATCGACGTGCAGGTCTTCACGCGCGAGGGCGAGACCAAGGACGCGCGGGCGATCGAGGTCGAGGCCATCGCGGTGGAGCAGGCGCGTAAGGACATGGAGGATCAGCTGCGCATTTACGAAGGAGACGTCTACCTGCGGGTCCGTAGCCTGATCCAGGGCAAGAAGGCCGACAAGGGCCCGAATCGAGAGAAAGGCTTCACGGTCACGGCGGCGTATCTGGACGGGTTGGAGCGCAAGGACTGGTTCAAGATCAGCATGCGCGAGGAGGACCTTAGCCGGGGGCTGGAGGCGTTGCGGAAGCGATTGCGGTCGCAAAGCCTGTCCCTGGAGCGGCAGTTCGACCAACAGAAGGAGAAGATTGAGGCGGGTAGCGAGTTGGCGCCGGGCGTTCTGAAGACGATCAAGGTGTCGCTGGCGGTCAAGCGCCGCCTGCAGCCGGGCGACAAGATGGCTGGGCGGCATGGCAATAAGGGCGTGGTCTCCATGGTGGTTCCGGTCGAGGACATGCCGTATATGGAGGACGGCACGCCAGTCGACATCGTGCTCAACCCCTTGGGGGTGCCATCGCGGATGAACGTCGGGCAGGTGCTGGAGACTCATTTGGGCTGGGCGGCCAAGACGCTTGGAACGCAAGTGCGCCAGCTGCTCGAGCGGACCGCTAGGGCTGACGAGCTTCGCAAATTCCTGGGACGGATCTACCGAAACGATGGAGTCCAGAGCGTGCGGCTCGGCACGTTTGGCGCGAAAGAGGTCCGTGCGCTGGCGGAGAACTTGCGCGAGGGCGTTCCGGTTGGCACGCCGGTGTTCGATGGCGCCAACGAGCGGGAGGTCAAGGCCATGTTGGAACTGGCCGGCTTGCCGACCAGCGGCCAGACGATGTTGCGCGATGGTCGAACGGGCAACGAATTCGACCGCGAGGTCACCGTCGGCTACATGTACATGCTCAAGCTCAACCACTTGGTGGACGACAAGATGCACGCCCGTTCCACTGGCCCCTACAGTCTGGTCACGCAGCAACCGCTCGGCGGGAAGGCGCAGTTTGGTGGGCAACGTTTCGGCGAGATGGAGGTCTGGGCGCTCGAAGCGTATGGGGCCAGCTACGCTCTGCAAGAGATGCTGACAGTGAAATCCGACGATGTCGAGGGGCGCAACCGCGTGTACAAGGGAATCATCGCGGACGAGCTGGACCTTCACGCCTCGCTTCCCGAGTCGTTCAACGTTCTGTTGCGCGAGGTGCGCGCGTTGGGCATTAATTTCGATATAGAGCGCGACCGAATGCCGGAATTTCCGTTCCCGTCCACTCCCATGCCGCGCGCCTGACAGGAGACCATGATGATCAACAAGGAAATCTACGCCCTGCAGAGGCATTACCAGGACGAGGCCGACTTCGACGCGATCCGGATCAGCTTGGCGTCTCCAGATGTGATTCGCTCTTGGTCCCACGGAGAGGTCAAGAAGCCGGAAACTATTAACTACCGGACGTTTCGGCCGGAGCGCGATGGCCTGTGTTGCGCGCGCATTTTCGGTCCGATCAAGGACTACGAGTGCCTGTGCGGCAAGTACAAGCGGCTGAAGCATCGTGGGGTCGTGTGCGAGAAATGCGGAGTCGAGGTCACCCGGACGAAAGTTCGCCGCGAGCGCATGGGGCACATTGAGTTGGCCAGCCCAGTGGTGCATGTCTGGTTCCTCAAGTCCCTGCCGTCCCGGATCGGCCTGATGCTGGACATGACTTTGCCGGACTTGGAGAAAGTGCTGACTTTCGAACGCTACGTGGTCACAAACACGGGGCTGAACACCGATCTGGAGACGCGGCAGATTCTGACCAAGACGGAATACCGGGAGCGGCGCGCCCGCTTCGGGGACGATTTTGAGGCGATGATGGGCGCCGAGGCGGTGCAGACGCTGCTGAAGGACCTGGATCTGCGCAAGGAATCGGAGCGAATACGCGAGGAGGTGGAGAAAACTCGCAGCGAGGCGAAGATCAAGCGCTTGACCAAGCGCTTGGAATTGTACGAGGCGTTTCTCCATTCCCGCAACAAGCCCGAATGGATGGTGCTGACCGTGTTGCCGGTGTTACCGCCGGATCTGCGCCCACTGGTGCCGCTGGAGGGCGGCCGCTTCGCGACATCGGATCTTAACGACCTGTACCGGCGCGTGATCAACCGGAATAATCGCCTGCGCAAGCTGCTGGAGCTTGGCGCCCCCGACATCATCATCTGCAACGAGAAGCGGATGCTGCAGGAGGCGGTCGACGCCCTGCTAGACAATGGTCGTCGCGGGCGCATGGTCACCGGCGACAACAAGCGCGGCCTGAAGTCGCTGGCTGAGGTGATCAAGGGTAAGCAGGGCCGATTCCGCCAAAATTTGCTTGGCAAGCGCGTGGACTACTCCGGGCGCTCCGTGATCGTGGTGGGTCCGACGCTGAAGCTGCACCAGTGCGGCCTGCCCAAGAAGATGGCTCTGGAACTGTTCAAACCGTTCATTCTCGGCAAGCTGCAGCGGCGCGGGCTAGCCTCCACCATCAAGGCGGCGCGCAAGCAAGTGGAGCGCGAGGGGCCGGAGGTCTGGGACATCCTCAGCGAGGTCATTCGCGAGCATCCGGTGATGCTGAACCGGGCGCCGACCCTGCACCGGCTCGGCATCCAGGCGTTCGAGCCGGTCCTGATCGAGGGCAAGGCGATCCAGTTGCACCCGCTGGTCTGCACCGCGTTCAACGCTGACTTCGACGGCGACCAGATGGCGGTGCATGTGCCGTTGTCGGTGGAGGCGCAACTGGAGGCGCGGGCGCTGATGATGTCGACCAACAACGTGCTGTCGCCCGCGAGCGGCAAGCCGATCATCGTGCCATCCCAAGACATCGTGCTGGGGCTGTACTACATGACGCGGGCGCGCGTCAACGTCGCCGGCGAGGGGATGAATCTGGCGGATCTGGACGAGGTGAGGCGGGCGTACGATTCCGGCCAGGTCGCGTTGCACGCGAGGGTCACGGTCCGGTTGCCAAGGGCTGACGGCGAGCCGGAGCGGGTGGAGACCACGATCGGGCGCGCCCTGCTGGCGAGCGTTCTTCCAAAAGGCTTGCCGTTCGCGCTGATCAACCGCGATATGAACAAGCGCGCCATCTCCAGCGTGATCAACGCTTGCTATCGACGCTTGGGGTTGAAGGACACGGTGATGTTCTGCGACCGGCTGATGTACGCCGGCTTCGAGTATTCCACCATCGCCAGCATTTCTTTCGGGGTCAACGACATGGTGGTTCCAGACGAGAAAGAGGAGATTCTGGAAAGCGCGGGGAAGACGGTGGAGGAGATCGAGCGGCAATACGCTCGTGGCTTGCTGACCAATGATGAGCGTCGCAACAAGGTGGTTGACAGCTGGTCGCGAGCGAACGACGAGGTCGCGGCGAGGATGATGGAGCGCCTGGAGCATGAGGAAGTGGTGGACCGCGAGGGGAATCGGGTTCGCCAGCCGTCGTTCAACTCGATCTACATGATGTCGGACTCCGGCGCGCGGGGCTCCAAGGCCCAGATTCGCCAGCTGGCGGGCATGCGCGGCCTGATGACCAAGCCGGACAGCTCGATCATCGAGACCCCGATCACGGCCAATTTCCGGGAAGGCCTGAACGTCCTGCAGTACTTCATCTCTACCCATGGGGCCCGCAAGGGACTGACCGACACGGCGCTGAAAACCGCCAACTCGGGCTATCTGACCCGACGATTGGTTGATGTCGCGCAGGATTTCGTGGTGGTGGAAGATGACTGCGGCACCCAAGATGGGCTGGTCATCCGGCCGATCATCGAGGGGGCGGACGTCGTCGAGACTTTGGCCGAGCGGGTGCTGGGGCGCGTGACCGCGGAGGACACCAAGCGCGGCGACGGAAGCGGAGAAACGCTGATCCCGGCCGGCACGCTGCTGGACGAGGAATGGGTCGCCCGGATCGACGAATGGGGGTTGGGCGAGATCAAGGTGCGCTCCGCCGTGACCTGCAAGACCTCGCGCGGCGTGTGCGCGAAATGCTACGGGCGGGATCTCGCGCGCGGCATTCTGGTGACGCGTGGCGAGGCCATCGGCGTGATAGCGGCCCAATCGATTGGCGAGCCCGGAACGCAGCTCACCATGCGGACGTTCCACATCGGCGGCGCGATCAGCGGCGCCGTCACGGCCGTTAGCAACGTCACCGTGCGCGACGGGGGCCAGGTCAGGTTCCGGGAACTGGAAGCCCTGCCGCGCGACCCGGGAAACTGGGTGGTGACCTCGCGTTCCGGGGAGTTGATCGTGACGGACGACCATGGCCGCGAGCGAGAGGTCTATCAGGTTCCCTATGGCGCCCTCCTAAAAATCGAGGAAGGCGCGACCGTGATCGCGGGACAGACGCTGGCCAGTTGGGATCCCCACATCCAGCCGTTGCTGGCGGATCGAAAGGGCTATGTCCGATTGGTGGATTTCGTGGACGGCGAGACCGTGAGCGCGACGACCGACGAGGTGACCGGGTTGTCCAGCACTCGCGTTCTGGACGTTCGGGATCGGTCGTCGGCCGGGCGCGCGATGACTCCGGCGATCAATCTGGTCGACGAGGCTGGCGAGCCCATCCTGTTCGAGGGAACCGAGAAGGCGGTGCACTACACCCTGCCCGCCAACACCATGATCAACCTGGCCGAAGGGGTCGCGGTGGAGCGGGGCGACGTGCTGGCCCGGATTCCGCTAGCGTCCCGAGGTCCGTCCGGGGATATCACGGGCGGGTTGCCTCGCGTGGTCGATCTGTTTGAGGCGCGCACCAAGGCGAAAATCAACGCGGTGCTCGCGGAGATCGACGGCGTGGTCAGTTATGGTTCCGAGGTGCGCGGTAAGCAACGCCTGTATATCACGGAGGGCGACCGGGTGGAAGAGATCCATATTCCGCGAGATAGGCATGTGAACGTTTTCGAGGGGGCCCGAGTGACGCGCGGCGAGATTCTGGTCGATGGAGAGCTCAATCCGCACGACGTGTTGCGTTTGCGTGGATTGGAAGCCATGACCGAGCACATCGTCCAGAAAGTGCAGGACGTCTATCGTCTGCAGGGCGTCAAGATCAACGACAAGCACATTGAGGTCATCATTCGGCAAATGCTGCGTAAGGTGCGGGTCGTGGAGCCGGGCGGATCGACATATATGGCGGGCGATATCATTGAGCACGCCCGGGCGGTCGAGAAAAATCGCGAATTGCCGGAGGATCAGCGGATCCAATTCGAGCGCGTGCTCTTGGGGATCGCGAAATCGTCTCTCAGCCGGGAATCGTTCATCTCGGCCGCCTCGTTTCAGGAGACGACCAAGGTGCTGGTGGAGGCGACCATACGCGACGACCGCGACGAGTTGCGTGGCCTCAAGGAGAACGTCATCGTTGGACGCCTGATCCCGGCCGGGACGGGACTCGCCTATCATACGAAGCGTCGGCAATCCGACCTGAATTTGTCTCTGGACAACATTGGGCTTCCGGCGGACGAGGAAGAGGAGAAATCCGAATCTGGAGAAGAACTCTCCGCGGAAGCGCGGCCAGACCCGAGCGAGACCCAATCGGCTCCCGTCGCTTGACCGGACCCGCGATGCCCGAGACGGGGCCTTTTCGGGCAAGCCCGTTTCGCGCCGTAAGATATGGATAGCCTCGCCCTAGGCTATAAAGGGGAATTCGCATGAACGTCTCGACCGCTCCGTCCAATTCTCTACCACTGCCCCTGGACCGCGCGGGCCGTCCATTGCGAGATTTGCGCGTCTCGGTGACGGATCGTTGCAACTTTCGTTGCACGTATTGCATGCCGAAGGAGGTGTTCAATTCCGACTACGTGTTCCTGGAACGCTCCCGGCTGCTGAGATTCGAGGAGATCGAGAGGCTGGTCCGCGTCTTCGCTGATTTGGGCGTGGTCAAGTTGCGGCTGACCGGCGGCGAGCCGCTTCTCCGACGGCATCTGGATGCCCTGATCGAGCGCTTGGCCCGGATTCCGAAAATTACGGACATTTGCCTGACCACGAACGGTTCTTTGCTGACTGGAGAGGTTGCCGCGCGCTTGGCGGAGGCGGGACTGAACCGAGTCACGATCAGCCTCGACGGACTCGACAACGAGGTGTTTCAGCGTCTTTCCGATGTCCAACGGCCGGTCGACGAGGTGCTGGCGGCCATTGATCACGCGGCCGCGGCGGGCTTGGGTCCCGTAAAAATCAATATGGTGGTCAAGCGCCACGCCAACGAAGACCAGATTTTGCCGATGGCGGAGCGCTTTCGAGGCACGGGACACGTCCTCCGCTTCATTGAGTATATGGACGTGGGAAACGCGAATGGCTGGAGGTTAGACGAGGTGGTCTCGATGGAGGAGACGTTGCGAATCATCGACGATCAGTGGCCGATCGAGCCCGCGCGGCCGAACTATCCAGGCGAGGTCGCGCGCCGTTGGCGCTACCGGGACGGGCAGGGCGAGATTGGCGCGGTCGCGTCCGTGACGCGACCGTTCTGCGGAGGTTGCCATCGCCTGCGGTTGAGCGCTGACGGCATGCTGTACACCTGTCTGTTCGCGTCGCGCGGGCATGACTTGAAAGGTCCGTTGCGCTCCGGCGCCGATGACGCGGTGCTACGGCGGGATTTGGTCCGCCTGTGGGGAGACCGGGACGACCGTTATTCCGAGCTTCGCGCGCGCGAGATCACACGCTCCAAAAAGGTCGAGATGTCTTATATCGGGGGGTGATTCACTCGCCGAGCCGCGGCATAAGTTCCACTAGGTTGCAGGGGCGAGTCCGGTGGTCAAGTTGCTTCTTGATCAGCTTCTCCCACGCGTCGCGACATGCGCCGGGAGATCCGGGAAGACAGAACAGATAGCGACGGTTGGCCACGCCGGCCAAAGCTCGGGACTGGAGCGTCGACGTTCCGATGGCCTCGTATGAGAGCGAGCGGAACATTTCCCCGAATCCGTCGATTTTTTTGTCCAGAAGAGGAAGGATCGCTTCTGGCGTTCCATCTCGCCCGGTCACGCCGGTGCCTCCAGTCGTCAGGATCACCTGAACGTCCGGGTTGACGAGCCAGACCGAGATTTGGGCCCGAATACGATAGAGGTCGTCCGCGACCAAGCCGCGCGCGGCCAGCCGGTGTCCGGAGCTGGCGATTTTTTCGGCTAGCAGATCTCCAGATTTATCTTGGCTCGCGTCTCGACTGTCGGAGACGGTCAGGACCGCGATTCCCAAGGGGATGAATTTAGGCTCGTTCATTCTCGGGTTATCTCCACTTCATCAGAGTGGACGCTTCCCTCTCAACAATGGCGAAGATATACGCCGCTGGCTTACGGAGCAGGACCGGCAGACTCCCATTTCCAAGGCTTGTCGTTTTGGTAGTGATCGACATTTTCGCTCCCTATTCAAGGAATGGTGAGTTCCGCTATCATTCGGTCATCCTCAAGCTTTCCTAGTAGAGTGTCGATATCCGGAAGCGCGGGCGCGTCCAATAAGTCGGTCCAGCATAGAGGCGTATATCATCGGGATTTTGGATGCTGCTTGACAAAACATTAACTTCCCCGGTTTTCCAATTTGGAGATAATAGGTTGTCTAGTTGGAGGCCAGTATTTTTCTGAATATAGTCCATGAGCGTATCCTGCACGATCCATATCGCGCAACCACCCCACTGATTAGCGAGTTGCGACTTTACGATTAACTGCGATGCCATCCGCGCCCATACTTGTCGGATGTTTACGCCAAGACATTGATTCAATTTCGGAAGATTTCCGTGTGTGTACAAAACGGCATCGCAGAAGGCGGATTTGATGTCAGTTCTCTGTGTCCTGTTTCCGCCCGATGTGGATGCGGTCATGATTTCTATGACTACGGGCGGGCAACCCTCAGCTCGCAATACATAATCGATTCTGTAATTCAAATTGCAGGAATAGTCTCTTAATGGTATTTCTGACCAGATCCTAACCACGTCACCGGACTTAAATCCAGCAAGAGACAAAACCCGCTCAAAAAGTGGCCGTTGCTGGGGGGATGGGTGTTCCGCATCGAAGGTGAGGAGTCGGCGAGGGCATACCGCCCAACTTCGTTCTAAAGATATCGAACAGATTCCACATGGGATGAAACCCTTGCCATGCTGGCCAACTGTCTCTTTGAAGAATGGTGCCAGAGGTTGATCTTGCGCTGGCCAGCGGGTCATGTCTCGATTTCCGCCTCCATCACATTGCTTTCCTGCCATGTGAGGGCATGAGGCATCCCGCAAAACCCCCTTATGGTTGCCGCTGGCGATGGCTTTGCCGAACAACTCGTAGACTACAGGCATAGCGAAGCACGTAAACTACCCGCTACGGATTTAGCGAGTGGTGGTGGAACGGCGTTCGCTACTTGTCTATGTTGATCTAGATCACGGACGTTTCCACTCCTTCTACGGATTGGGCCAACGAACACATGACGGTCCGGGAATCCCTGTATTCTGGCTGATTGCCTAGGCGTCAGATAGCGGTCTTCCACCGGGTGATACAGAGCTTCGCCACAACGTAGCGTGAGAGACGGTTCGGTTCGGTTGACGCGCCGGTACTTGGTGGAGTCTTTCGCAGTCAGGTTCCTAATGATGTTTGGTGGCGCGCTCCTCACTTTCGACAGCCATTGTCCTTCGGGAACGAAGGAGATACGCTCTCGGTCTCGTTCTGGAGTCACATCGACGTGATTCGGCATCAAAGGAGTTTCGGTCATGGGAACGGCTCTGGGCATATTCCTAATCGCATCGCCAACCGTTTTTTGTTCGTATATACCAACCGCGGGGAAATAAAAATACTGCCCTTCGGGAACGCAAACGATAATGGCGCGCCGGCGTTTTTGGGGAACGCCAAAATAAATGGCGTCCAGCACTGAGATTTTCACATCATAGCCGATGTCATGAAATGCTTGCATAATGGCGTCAAGGGCCGTCATTCCATTCGCGACCGGGGTGTCGAGGAATTTTGGAACTTGCTCGATCAGGACGGCGGTCGGACGCAACGTTTTCGCGAAACGGACCATCTCGAAGACAAGCTTTCCACGCGGGTCATCCATACCGCCTTTTCTTCCGATCTGGCTGAATGGTTGGCATGGAGGGCCGCCATGCAATAGCGATAGATCACCGGGGCGAATCTCAAGAATTTCTCCTACGCGCTTTCCGCAAAGAGCTTTAATATCTACTTGCCAGACTGTTTTTTTTCTGGCATTGCGACGAAGAGTGGATACGCAATGATGGTCGCGTTCAATCGCGCATATTGTTTTGAAGCCAGCCTGATCAACGCCTATATCAAGCCCGCCAGCGCCTGCGAACGGGCTTAGAGCCATGGGCCTCACAATGCGGTCCTCTTGTGCCAAGGGAGTTAAGTGACCATGTTCAGGATAAAGACCGTTTGATATACGCTATCTTCTTCCAATGCTTTTTAGCCGAACTTATGACGTGGATGCGTGCGTTTTTGGTGCCAAAACGGGCAGTACCGTGCACTGCAGGTTTTTCATAATGCGGTTTCGGTCCCGAATCGAGGGTCATTCAACGCTTATGGTGACAACCTGTCATCACTTCGCGTTCCCGGCGTTAAGGCGAAGCGCGGAGGTCGAGAGAAAGCCACGGAAGGCCGTCCTAGCAAGTTTTCCCTTTGTGCCAAGGTTTTATAATCTCGCTATGTCGTCAGCTTGTGCTAGGTACTCTAGCATAGCCCGCACCGGCCAGCGTTTGGGGTCAGTGAGACTTCAATCTCCAAGCTAATCGCTTCTGACGGTTTTTGCCTGTCCAGTAATTTCAATTCAGCGTGCTTGGCAGCGAGGATTCGGCGCGATTTCGGTCGTCAAAGAGGGAGGCATGTGGGTGCCGGGGCTATTGTATAATGCGTGACTATTCGAGACCGATCCTTGAAGAGGGACAATAACAATAATGGCTAAGAATCTATCCGTTTCCGAGATTCGCGCCGCGCGTCGCGGCGCCTCGTCGTCTTCCCGCATAGGGGGGGGGGGGGGGGGGGGGGGCATAGCCTCCGTTTCCTGACCGCTCTGGCCGGCTTCACGGCCTTTCTCTCGCTTCCACTGATCCCGTCCTCCGTCGAAGCGGAGGAGTGCGGCGCGGTCGCCTCCAACGCGGTCACCTGCAGCGACGCGACCTACGGCGGCACCAGCGCCGCTCCCAATCCCATCGAGTACACGGGTCAGACGAGGGGCTTGACGCTGACCGTGAAGCCTTCCGGGGAGATGACGACCATCAAGTCGTTCCTTCCCCCTGACGCTAACACTCGGTATAACGGGATCAAAGTGGTCGGCCGCGGAACGCTGGCGGTCAAGCTGGAAGGCAAGGTGAGGATCGTGAACGAGGCCGGTGACTGGACTTCGCCCACCGAAGCCACATTCGATAACGGTGGAACGGAGGAAACCGCGACTTTCATCGCTCCCCAGTATCGGCGGGGCAGTCAGAACTTCGGGGTCTTCGTCCAGAACGACAGAGCCGGCAATGTCAACAGGGAGGACAAGATCGAGGTCGTGATTGGGGCCGAGACGAGGATCGGAACCGAGGACGTTCCGGTGGGCCGGACCGGCGTCTTCGCGTATTACAGCAGTTCTTCCGCCGAGGGCGCTGTCTCGATCGTGAACCGGGGCGAGATCTACGGGTATTACCGGGGAATTCAGGTACTTAATCAAGGTTCTGGAGACATCGCCGTCGAAACGGCGAAGGGGAGCGTGACCAGCAAGGGCGTGGTGGTCCATCTCTCCAAGGGGGGCGATATCACCGTCACGAACCACGGGACGATCCGGAGCCTGAGGCAACGGCCGCTGTACGCGAAAACGCTCTCGGGCGGAAAGGCCACGCTGTATAACGATGATCTCAGTCTCTTCAACTCAGACGGCATAATCGTCAACCACACGGATACGACCGAGGGCGCCGCCGATAATCCCAGCAGCACGATCATGATCACCTCAAGCGGCGACATCGACGCCCGCAGGAGTGGCATTCACATCGACACGCGAGGGGACGACGATTCGGTGGTTCCGGTCGCGGTCAAGGTGACCGGGGGGACGATCAAGGCGGAGGATCTTCACGGGATCGATGTTTATTCCAATCATGCGGGCGGCGATATCGAAATCGACCTGGCGGGCGTGATCGCTCAGGCTGGCGGCCATGGCGTGTACGTTCGCAACCAAGTCACTGAGGGAACGACCCGGGTGGCCGTGGTGTCCGGCGCGCGGATCGGGACCGCGGAGACGCCGGTCGGCGAGAGCGGCGTGTTCGTCGAGACCGAAGACGCGGATAACGAGATTGATCTCATGGTCACCAACGAGGGTCTCATCCACGCGAAGGGGTCGGGGGTGGTCGCTTTGCATATCAGCCAGGGCGACGTGGTCGCGAAGCATCTAGCGGGAGAGATAGTCGCGGGCGACCAGCCCAACGCCTTCTCCGCGCTCACGGAGGATCACCAGACGGAGTTGGCGGGCCTGAAGCCCCGGACCGCCGGCATTCTCGCCATTCATGGGGGCTCGGAGCCCCAGGCGGCTTCCGACGAGACGGCGGTCGACTCTCAAGCCCCCTCCACCTACGAGGCCAAGATCGGGAAGATCGAGATCACGTCGAAAGCGGACATCACGTCGAAGGGCGACGGAATTCTCGCTTATGTCAAGGATCTGGAGGACACGGCGGGGATACGGGACATTGAGACGATCATCCCGATCATGATCGACGTGGCTGGCGGGACGATCATGGCGGACGGGCATGGCGTGCACGCGGAGACCGCCACCGTCTACGAGGACGAGGACGCGCCGAAAGCCGGGAAGATTGAGGTCACGGTGGGAGAGATGGCGACGATCCGGGCCAAGAAGGACGGCGTTCACGTCAAGGGCAAGCGGACGTTCGTCGCCAGCCACGCCCGGGCGGGGCAATACGACCAGACGGTCACCATCAACGGCAAGGTGATGGGCGGCGCCGGCGAGCGCGCCGGCGTTCGGATGGTGAATGGCGGAACGCTGGTGATCGGGCCGAAGGCGAAAGTCGAGGCTGCGTCTGGAACCGCGGTGAAGTCGGACGGGGGGCTGACCATCACCATGAAGAAGGACGCGGTCGGACGCATTGGCTACGTCAAGGGGAAGATGCTCAACAGCGGAACGACGACCTTCGATGGGGTGAAGGTGGGCGGGGAATACACGCTCAGTCCGGGTCTCGAGACGCGCGGCGTGTACGACGTCTCCAGAGTCACCCTGAAGATGATCGAGGGCGGGCATCAGTTCGAGGAGTCGGGTCGGGCGTATCACGCCCGAGCTAGGGTGTACGAGGCGCTGCCGTCGGTGCTGCTGGAGATGAGCGCGCCGGGCGGTCGTCAGGCGCGGTTGTCAGCGACGCGGGACGGCGGGGGCGTTTGGGCGCGGGTCATGGCGAGCGACGGCGAGCGCGAGGCGGATATGTCCACGACCGCGATGGACACGGCCGGGCATGATTTGTCTTGGGACTTCGAGCGCTGGGGCGTGGAGACGGGCTTGGTCGTTCCCACGGACGCGCCAGGGCTGACGCTGGGCGCGAGCGCGCACTACCGTGACGGCGAGGCGGACGTCGCGCGCGGCGGGAAGATCGAGGTCTCGGGCGTGGGCGTCGGGGCTTCGGCGACCTGGCGGGGTGAGGATGGCTGGTACGCGGACGGGGAGCTCTCGTACACGCGTTTCGAGGACATTGATTTGAGTTCAGAGGCGCGTGGGATGGTGGCGTCCGGTCTGGACGGCGAGGGCCACGCGATCGGCGTGGAGGTCGGCAGGCGCATGGAGATGGACGGCTTCGCGCTGGTTCCGCGCGGGGGATTGACGTGGACCTGGGTGGACGTCGACGGCTTCGCCGACGTGTCGGGCGTTACTGGAAGCGGAAGAGTGTCGTTCCGCTCGGAGGACAGCGTGAGGGCGCGGATCGGGGCGTTATTGGAGAACGGTCAGACGTACGCCTCATTGGACGTGGAGCGCGAGCTCTCGGAGAGCCGGGAGGCGATGGCGTCGGGGTCGCGCTTGCGCTCGGAGGCGGAGTCCACGTGGGCGCGTTTGGGCGTCGGGGGTGTGATGGTGTTGAATGAGAAGGGAGAGTCGACGCTCTCGGGGGACGCTCACTACGTGGCGTCGGACGGCGACAATCATGATTACGGCGCGAGCGTCCTGCTGAAAGTTCGCTTCTGAGCGGCTTCTAGTCATAGGCCCCGACCTTAAGGGTTGGGGCCGTGCTTTCTTGGAATTTCCGCTCAGGCTCTCTACCGCGCGACTTGTTTTCGAAGACTGAGAGTTTGGTAAAAAGTTCCTTGGTTCGAAGATTGAGACGAGTTGGCGTAATGAACGGTGGTCGGCCTGGAAAGCGCACGCCACTCAAGCCGATTTTGGTTCGTCGGAACTCGGCCGATCAGCCTCGAACTACGAATCGTCTTTCCCGTGATCGCCTCGCCAGCCCTCCTTTTCGTGGGCTTTCCTTTATAGGTGGAAGGGAAGATCGAGAGGCGCGCTCGACTTCAGGAATTTCCTCGGCGGAAATCTTTCCCTGATGCAACGCGCTAGCGACCAGAACATCCACACCAGCATTCAGAAGACGGTGGATGTCGTTCGCGTCTCGGATACCGCCGGCGGCCACAAGATCGCAATCAGGGCGGATATCCCGAATCCGGCCCAGAAGGTCGAGATCTGGGCCTTCCATAGAACCTACCTTATGCAGGCACATGGCGATGACTCGGGAAGGCCAGGACTTGGGTCGCGTCCAAATTCCGGAACCGCCCCGCAATCCATTCAGGTGAAAATCCAGAGACAGGATCGCTCGGTCGCTTTGGTCATCCCAGCTATCGATGAATTCTGTTCCAATAACCGGGCGAAAATTGGCGGGAAGCTCATCGCGTGGATCTGGCGGGGGCCCGGCATCCACCCAGAATTCCAGAGCAGGGTTGCGGACGCATAGTTCTACAATGAGTTCATGCTGAGCCGCTTCGCCCATGATGGAGTCGAGGTCGGCCAGATAGAAAACAGGGAAAGGAGCGAACTGGAGCAGGTCGTCGATCACTTGGACGGGGTTCGCGCCGCGCGTCAGCACGGAGCGGATTGGCTTGTAGCGAGCGCGCTCGCCACCCTTGGCGCGCGCCACCTGTCCCTGCCGAATGTCCAGCGCGGGGATGACGCGATTCATGAGGCGATGAGGATATTCATTTTCGAATACGTATGCGGTGGGGGCTTTCAGGGAGATTCGCCGCCTCCCGAATTGCTCCGGCAGGGGCACGAGATGTTGCGGGCCGCGCTCGTCGATTTCTCGAGTCTCGATTCCGTGCAAGTGTACACCTTGATTGAGGAGAGATTCTCGTTTGACTTGCCGGAGAAGGTGAGATGCCAAACTCTCCGGGGACCATGGCGCGATGCCTGGCTGGATCTCGCGCGGCATTGCGACGCGGTTTTGGTGATCGCCCCGGAAAGCGAGGGCTGGCTTGGGCGTTTGCGCGAGGAAGTCTCGAGGGAAGGTCGGCTCAGCCTGAATGGCTCGTTGGAGGCGATTCGCTTGGCGTCGGACAAATGGGCACTCAATCGACATCTCCGGGCGGCCGGTATCGAGGCGGTGGAGACGCGCGCGTGGGACCCTTCGGAGACGCTGCCGATGAGTGGAGTGATCAAGCCACGCCACGGTGCCGGTTGCGAGGATACCTTCGCGTTGGGCGCGGAGTCTCTCGCGCCCACGCTGGATTCGGAAAGATCATGGGTGTGGCAACCTTGGGTCGAGGGCGAGGCGGTCAGCCTGAGCCTGTGGGTCGGCAAAGAGGGCGTGGACGTCTTGTCCTGCAATAGAATTCATTGCGAGAATCGAGAGGGAAAATTGCATGCGCATAGAATGGAAGTTGGCGGACTTGACGGGGATTCTCGATTCCGGGAGGCGGCACGCGCCATGTCTCTCCAGATCATGGCCGCGGTGCCGGGCTTGCGAGGATACGTCGGCGTGGATGGGGTATGGTTGGGGAGCTCGTTGACCGTATTGGAGATTAATCCGCGCTTGACCTTGGCGTACGCGAGGCGGTCCATGTCGCTCGCCGAACGGACCATTCGGGAATTTGGCTGGACGGAGGATTTGGCGTGAGCGACGTGATCGGATGGGATATCGGAGGCGCGCATGTAAAGGCAGTGCGGGTGGACGAGGCTGGGCGCGTTTTGGGGACGTGGCATCGGAAGGCCCCTTTGTGGAAGGGTTTGGAATGTTTGGAGAACGCGATAAGAGAAATTCGTGGGGAGAAAAAAAGACTAGGTCTGCGGCATGCCATCACGATGACGGGGGAACTGGTTGACATCTTTCCAACGCGCGCCGAGGGGGCGCGACGGATCGCCCGGAGTCTCGCACGAGTTTTATCTGGAGATTCTTTATTCTATTTTTCTTCGGATTCAACGTTCGTCGAGGACGTGGAGCGGGCGACTGGACTGGTTGGCTCTATGAACTGGTACGCTTCGGCGCGATTGGTAGCGCGTCTCATCAAGTGGGGCGTGTTCGTGGATATTGGCAGCACCACGACGGATCTGGTCGAGATTCGGAACCATCGGGCGATGGCGGTCGGGTTCAGCGATGCGGAGCGTTTGGCTAGTCAAGAGCTTTTATACACTGGCGCGGCGCGGACGCCGCTGATGAGTCTGGCGACCCGGGTTGAAGTCGATGGGACGCTCGTCAACCTGATGGCGGAACGCTTCGCGACGACCGCGGATGTCTACAACTTGCTGGGAGAGCTTCCGGACAGCCTGCGTCCGTTCGAGACGGCGGACGGTACCGGATGTTCCGAATTCGAGTCGGCGAGAAGAGTAGCGCGAATGGTCGGACGGGATTGCGAGGAGGGAGCGGATGTAAGCGAGTGGATCCGTTTAGCGCGAGTCTTCGCCGACGCGCAGCGGGACCGCGTTCTGGAATGCCTGCGCGCGCGCGTGGGCGATGCCTTTTCAGGGGTGTTGATCGGCGCGGGCACCGGGAAATTTTTGCTGCCGTCGCTCGCCGCCCGTTGCGGTTTGGCGTACCGGGGCATCGATTCCCTGCTTCGACCGCGCGTCGCCGCGCGTGGCGCGCTCAGTCTGGCGGATTGTTTGCCAGCTTATTCCGTCGCCGAACTGCACCGGCTTGAGCATGCGCGTCATTGAATTACCGTGGCAAGCGGATCCGACATGCCGCTTCAGCGAGTTCGTGGACCAGCCTTGGGCTATTTTGCTCGACAGTTGCCATGACCAGACTGGACAGGGCCGTTTCGATATTTTCACGGCCGACCCGTACGCGACTCTTGAATATGCTGATCACCGAACGGTCTTGACGCGGAGGAGCGAGAGACGGGCGTTTCGTGGTGATCCTTTCCGCCTGCTCGTCGACCTGCTGGGGACTCCAGCACGGGGAGATGATCGAATTCCCTTCGGTGGGGGCGCGATCGGCTACTTGTCCTATGAGTTTGGCCGAGAGCGCGTTGGGCTGGCGTCCCGCCGGGACAGCATGCCGGAATACCCGGAGTTGGCCTTCGGACTGTACGACTGGTCGGTCGTCTACGACCATCTGGAACAGCGTTGCTATTTGGCGACCCATGATCGAATTTCCGCGACCCGGCTTGTCTGGGAGAGCCTGCATGATCGGTTGCTAGGCGAGTCTTCCGCTCGGGAACGTCCGTACCGAGTCTTGGCGCCGCTGCATCCGGACATCACGCGACAAGAGTACGCGAAAGCGTTTCGGGTGATCCAAAGCTACATCGCGGCGGGCGATTGTTACCAAGTCAACCTGACGCAACGATTTTCCACTCCCAGCGAGGGACGGTTGTGGACGGCGTACCAACACGGCCGGACGATTAATCCCGCTCCTTTCTCCGCGTATTTCCACCACCCACAGGTCGAGATCGCGAGCGCGTCCCCGGAGCGGTTTCTGAAAGTCGTGGATGGACAGGTATCGACTCGTCCCGTCAAGGGGACGGCGCGACGCGTCATTGGGCAAGAGCGCCGGCAGCGAGCCCGGCTGCGAGAGAGCGAGAAAGATCGGGCCGAGAACCTCATGATCGTGGATCTGCTGCGCAACGACTTAAGCAAAAACTGCGCTCCGGGAACGGTTCGGGCGCCAGAGCTGTTCAAGATCGAGAGTTTCGCCACGGTGCATCACATGGTCAGCACGGTAACGGGAACCTTGAGGGAAGGGCGGACCACGCTGGATCTCCTGGACGGGTGCTTTCCAGGCGGATCGATCACTGGGGCCCCGAAACGGCGCGCGATGGAGATCATTGAGGAACTGGAGCCGAGACCGAGAGGCGCGTATTGCGGCAGTCTCGTCTATATTGGCTTTGATGGGAATATGGATAGCAACATAGCGATTCGCACGATGGCGCAAGCGGCCGGAGAAACCAGCTTGTACGCCGGAGGAGGATTGACGCATGGATCGGAGGAGGAAGCGGAATATCAGGAATGCCTGGACAAGGCCGCGGCCATGCGAGAGACGTTGGAGAGGTGCCGTTCGTGAAGATTCTTCAGCGCGTTTCTCTCGGGAAGGCCCGAAGTCCGCGCGCGCGGCGAAGGTGGCGAGAATGCGAATGGCTCCGATGATCGCTGGACGATCTGATGTGCGAATGGGTAGTAGGGAACAGCACCTATGTGCTATCATCCGAAAGCATTCTTCGCGAGGGATTGATATGAAAGCCAAAAAATTTCTCCTAGCTTTTTGCGGCTTTTTGGCCTTGGCTCCCGTAGGCGCGCTGGTGCACGCCGAGGAGGAGGTCGAGGAGATTTCCGTGATTGGTTCGCGTGGACACGAGCGGTCAGCCTCTGATCTGGCCGTTCCAGTGGACGTTCTGGATTCCAGCGAGCTGACCCGGCAGGGCGACTCCCGAATGGATTCCATGCTGTCTCGAGTCGTGCCGTCCCTGAACGTCAGCCAGGAAGCGATCAGCGATGCGGCGACGCTGGTGCGCCCAGTGCAGATGCGTGGCCTTTCCCCGGATTCGACCCTAGTATTGTTGAACGGAAAGCGCCGCCATCGCTCTTCCATTGTCACTTTCCTCCCGGCGGGAGGGTCGCAAGGCTCTCATGCCGTGGACCTCTCCTCAATCCCCGCGATCGCTCTTGACCGGGTAGAGGTTCTGCGCGACGGCGCGGCGGCCCAGTACGGTTCCGACGCGGTGGCGGGAATTTTGAACTTCGCGCTGAAGGAAGATGCCGAAGGCGGGCGCTTGGAAGCCCGTTGGGGTCAGTATTACCAAGGTGACGGAGAGAACGTCACCGTGTCTGGAAATCTGGGATTGCCGCTGACGGAAGACGGCTTTCTCAATATTAGTGGCGAATACAACACCGCTAACCCGACCAGCCGGAGCGTGCAGAGAGGTGACGCGCAAGCGCTGTTCGACGCGGGAAACTCGCATGTGCGCATGCCGGTCACCCAGGTTTGGGGCGCGCCGGACATCGACGACAACTACAAGCTTTTCGCGAACGCCGGCTTCTCGCTCAGCGACGCGCATGAGGCCTACGCGTTTGGCGGCTATGCCGAGCGGACCGTCGAGGGCGGGTTTTACTATCGCCATCCGCATAAGCGCGGGGGGATTTTCGAGCATCCCGACGCTTCGGGGAAGAAGGTCATGGTGACCCATCTGAGTGATCCAGACGGGACGTGCCCGGAGATTTCCATTCAAGATGGGGTGATTAATCAGACTGAGCTCATGGCGGTGCGCGATGACCCGAACTGCTTCGCCTTCAATCAGCGTTTTCCCGGTGGTTTCACCCCGCAATTTGGAGGAGAAGTCGAGGATGAGAGCTTCGCGTTCGGCTTGCGGGGCGAGATTTTCGAGGACTTCACGTACGACATCAGTTACGTGACCGGCCGCCATGAGGTGGACTTCTTCATGAAGAACACGATCAACCCGCAGTTGGCCGCGATGCAACTGGATATCCCTACCGAGTACAAGCCCGGAGGGTTTGTCGAGGATGACTGGACGTTCAATCTGGACTTCACCACGCAGATCGATGTCGCGGCGTTTCATTCGCCGCTGAGCGTGGGTTTTGGCATGGAATATCGGGAAGAGGAGTACGAGATCAAGCCGGGTGAGGAAAACTCTTGGTTCATCGACTACATCAACTCGGACAAGTCGGAATATGACGAGCCGAATTTGGCGGAGATCGGTTGCGATGCGTACAAGGAGTTCGTGGGCAAGATCGGTGATGGGTCGATCATCGCCAAGTATCCGAAGCTGGGGATTGGCTCCAACGGTTTCCCGGGCTTCCGGCCAGATCCCTGCAGGTCCGCCAAGCACGATCGGTCGAGCGTCGCGGCCTACGTAGATTTTGAGGCCGATGTGTCGGAGAGACTGCTTTTGGGATACGCGGCGCGCCACGAAGATCCAGAGGACTTCGACTCGACCCTTGATGCGAAGTTTACCGCTCGCTATCAGGCGACCGACGCCTTCGCCGTTCGCGGCTCGGTTGGCACGGGCTTTCGGGTTCCCACGGTAGGGCAGGCGAATATCCTTAATGTGACCACGACCTTGGTGGATGGAAAGCTGACTGACGAACTGACGGTTCCACCGACGGATCCGCTTTTGGCGGGTATCGCCGAGCCTTTGGAAGCGGAGGAATCCGTGAACGCCGGGTTTGGCGTGGTGTTCAATGTCGGGGCCTTGGACGTGACCGTCGACTACTACCACATTGAGGTTGATGACAGGATTGCGTTGACCTCCACGGAGTTTCTGGATTGCCTGTTGTTGAGAAAAGATGGGAAGACTGGCACGTGCGGAAAGAATTCCGCTGATGGCCAAGTGACCTACGACTACAATCTCGATAATCTGGATTCCACTATCAGCGACCGTATCACCGAGATGAGGAACGAATTGCGCCCGGCGGTTCCGGCTATCGATTCCGTAGCCCAGGTGCGTTACTTCGCCAATGATTTCGACACGACGACGGAAGGCGTCGACATCGTGGCGACCTATCCGATGGAGATTCTCGGAGGGGCGACCCAGTTCACCTTCGCGGGGAACTACACCCATACCAAGGTCAAGAATGCCAATCCCGACACCATCAACAATTTGACCAAGCATCAGATTGAGGAAGGCCGTCCGAGGGTTCGCTGGTCAGTGACCGCTGATCGCCAGAAAGGCCCTTGGCGTGTCTTGGGCCGAGTTCGATACTATGGGGACCACATCGATTATCAATCTTTCGAGGAATCGCTCTTCCAGGAGCAGAGCCCTCGTTTTCTGATGGATCTTGAGGTTGGTTATAGCCTGAACGACAATATCGAGTTGGTGGCTGGTGCCGAGAACTTGCTGGATGAAGAAGCGAGGAAAAGCAAGTACTCCAGCATTTTGGGCAATGAATACCCGGATTCGGTTCCGTTCGATTCCAACGGAGGGTTTTACTACTTGAAGGCCGTGGCGAGCTTTTAGAGGGGGTTCAACTGGGGGGAGGGTTGAGAAGCGGATTCAAGAGGGGCCGTCTGGCTCCTTCGCTGGGCCCAGCAGGACCGCCGCGCCCAGAGTTCTCGGGCTGGCTTCGAGCCCGAGCTTGATGATGACGGTCAGCGGGATCGACAGCAACATGCCGACGGGCCCGAGCAACCACCCCCAGAACACCAGGGATAAAAACACCACCAGCGCCGACAGACCGAGATGTCGCCCCATCAGGCGCGCTTCCAGAATTTGGCCGATGGCTGTATTGATGACCGCGTAGCCAAGGATCACGGGAATCGTCATGACCGGCCCAAGTTGCAGCCACGCCAGCAAAACCGCGGGAATCGCGGCCAAGACGGAGCCGACATTAGGGATATAGTTCAGTAGAAAGGCGACGAGGCCCCACAGAATGGCATGGTCGAGACCGAGCGCCGCGAGCCACCCAGCCACCAGCGCTCCGGTCAGCAAGCTGGTCAGCGTTTTTGTGGCGAGATAGCGATTAACGCTATCGCTGAATCGACTCAATTCGAAAGCGGAATCCGGGCTCCCGAAGGCGCGCTGAATTTTTCGCGGCAGTTCGAGCGCCTCCAGAAGGAGGAACATGACGGTTAGAAGGATCAATAGCGCGTTGGTCAGGAGCGCCCCAAATCCACTGAGGAGCTCCGTCACGAGATCAAGGAAAAACGCTGGATCCAGATACGAGGCCAGTTCGGCATCAAGGTCGATCCAGCCTCGCTCAGCGAGCCACGTCCCGCCATGCTCCACCTGGTCGCGGAGTTGCTCGTAGTAGGCTGGCATGGTTTGATGGAAACCGGTGACGGAGGCCCCGACCAAGGCGGCGACCCCGGCTCCGGCCAAAATCAGGCCCGCGACGACGCCCGCCAAGGCCAGAGCGTTCGGGAAGCCGCGCTCCCGCAACCACCTCATGGGAGGCTCGCATGCGATGGCGATGAAAATCGCGAGCAGGAAAGGGACGACGATCTCGCGCGCCTGCTGCAGGGCCGCGGCCAAGATGACCAGGCACGTGGTGGCCAGCAGAGTCTTGAGAGGCGTGGTCACGAGCCCTATGGGGAGCTGACGGGCTCGCGCTTGGGTTCGCTGAGAGTCACTCTCAGGATGAAGAATCCGAGCAGGGCCGACAGCAAGGATCCCAGCACGACGCCGATCTTGCCTTCCATGATCAAGTCGGGCGTGTTTCCGTGCGCCAGCATGGCGACGAACAGGCTCATGGTGAAGCCAATTCCGCACAGATAGGACATTCCGAGAAAAGAAGGCCAACTCACGTCTTTCGGCATGGAGCCAAGCTTGAGCATAACCGCGAGCGCGGCGAACAGGCAGATGCCCACGGGCTTCCCGATGAACAGCCCCAGCATGATGCCGAGCGTGAGCGGGTGCCCCAGATCGGAGAAAGTCGTATTCAGCAGGTAGACCCCGGCGTTGCAGAACGCGAAGGTGGGCAGAATGGCGAAGGCGACCCATCCGTGGAAGCGGTCTTCTAGCCGGGTTAGCGTCGAATGCTCATGACCGCGCGGGACGCGGGTCGGAATCGTGAAGGCGAGAAGGACGCCGGCCATGGTCGCGTGGATTCCGGATTTCAGGACAAAATACCACAGAACCATTCCCACCAGCAGATAGGGGGCGGCCGCGCTGACCCGGAAGCGGTTGAGCGCGATCAGCGTCGCCAGGCACAATGCCGCGTAGCGCAAGGCATCCATCGATAGGTCTTCGGTGTAATACAGGGCGATGATCAGCACGGCCCCGAGGTCGTCCAGGATCGCGATAGCCAGCAGGAATACTTTGAGCCCATATGGAACGCGCGTGCCCAATAGCATGAGGACACCAAGCGAGAAGGCGATGTCGGTCGCCGTGGGAATGGCCCAGCCACGCATGGCCGCTTCGTCGGAGTGGTTGATGGCCGCGAATAGCAAGGCGGGAACGAGCATGCCGCCAACGGCCGCGAATGCCGGAAGGACCACGCGGCTGGGCGTGGACAGGTGCCCTTCCACGAATTCTCGCTTGAGCTCCAATCCGATGACGAAAAAGAATATCGCCATCAGCAGGTCGTTGACCCATAGCAACAAGGTTTTGTGCAGGGCGATAGGGCCGAGCACCAAGGAGAGGGGCGTGTTGACGAAGCTGTCGTACCATTCGTAGGCCCCAGAATTGGTCAGGGCGATGGCCGCGGCGGCGGAGAGCACCAGCACGATGCTGCTGAAAGCCTCGGTTTGCCGGAAATGATGAAGAGTGTTCCAGACGTACTCGGCGACCAAGGCCAGAATCCGCATGACGGCCCTCTAGGGAATCGTTCGTGAATGGCCGGTATTGTAACTTCCCTCGATCTCCGAGCTAATCGATTCTGACGATTTTGGGCGGTCCGGGATTTCGCGCGGGCTCGGCGGCGAGGATTCGGCGCGATTTCGGGTCGAAAGCGAGCGCTCTCGGGGCGTTTTCTGACGAAAAACTCGCCCCCGCGCAGGGCTCCGCTAGCCGCGCGAGGCGGCGAGGTCAGATCGGGGTGGAAGAGCGCCGACCCGCAGGGTCAGGACGTGTCGCCCGGCGGACAGGCGCAGTGGATCCGCAGCAGCGCCCGCTTGATGAACTCCGCGTCCTTCGTCGAGAACCGCAGCTCCACGTTGCGCGCGTGGCGAACGATCCGCGCCGCCAGCCGCAGGCAGCGCCGCCGCACTCGCTTCATCCGCGCCCGCAGCCAGTTCCGCCCCAGCGCGCAGTACCGCACCGCCGAGCACAGGTTGGCCGCCAGCGCCGCCAGATGCCACCACGCCGCGTTCACCGCGAACTTGCCCGACGGCATCCGCCCGCCCGCCATGTCGCGCTTGAGCACGGAGTGGATCCGCTCCCCGCGCCCGCATCGCTCATGCGCGAAGCGCGCCACGGTCGCCGCGTCCATCACGCACTTCCCGGCCCCCTCCCGCGGGGCGTTCCGATGCGGGAAGTTGGTGACGTAGACGCGGAAGCGGGAGGCCGCGCGCCCGCCTCCCGCCGGGATCTCGTCGTGGCCCACCCCCAGCTCGCCCTCCAGCGCGGTTCGGGTCGCGACGTAGCGAAGCAATGGCGACCGATCCTGCCAGGTCCACTCCGGCAGGAAGTCCAGCTCCGCGCATTCCATTCCCGGCTTCCCCGGGACCGGCTTCCAGTCGGTCGCCCGCTCCACGCTCGCGCGCGAGCGCGCGTCCCGCGGCGCCGAGATCACGAACGGGATCGGCCCGAAGCGGCGGAACCGCTTCGGCCTCGATTTCGGATCGTTCAGGAAGCGCGTCAGCTTGCGCTGATAGCCCGCGCCGTCGGAGCGGTAGTTCACCTGAGTGATCTGCGGCGGCAGCTTCGCCAGCGTCTTCTTCAGCAGCTCCAGGTTCCGCTTCGACGCCGGAACGCTGCCCGGGCGGAACTCCGTCTCCAGCACCATCTCCAGCTCCTGGCAGTACACCACCAGCGGCTGGTAGCCCCGCTCCCCCGGAACCGCCCCGGTCGCGGCGCGGTAGGTCGGGCGCGCCTCCCGCTTGCCCGACCGGACGATGGTCGCGTCCATGTCCAGCGTCAGCTCCTTCAGGCCGCGCGCCCGGATCAGGAACTTCGCCAGCCGCCACCGCGCCTCGTGGATCAGCCCCAACGCTTGGGACGGGCGCGGGTCCGCGCTCTCCGGGTCGGCGTCCATGTCGTGGAAGCGCCGCAGCCAGTCATGCAGCGAGCTCGCCGACGGGAAGACGCGCCCGCGCCCGCCTCGAAAGCGCGCCGCCAGCTCCTCCTCCTCGACCCCCAGCAGGCCCGGCTCATGCAGGCGAACCAGCTCGCGCAGACCCTCGTTGTCCTCCAGCTCGTCCACGTCCGAGACGCATTCGTGATCCAGCCCGTTGAGCAGCAGCAGGGTCAGCAGCATCTGCCCGCTGGTCCAGCCTCGCGACGGCTCTGGCAGGGACCGCGGAAGGTCGCGCAGGATCTGGGCCTTGCCCAGCAGCTCCAGCAGCATGATGGCGCCGCCGTCGGGGCTGACGCGGCTCATCTTGTCGTCGCCGGTGACGACGACCGGAGAGGTGAATTTCGACATATAATGAGGCTCCCGGTTGGTTGTCGTTTCGTTCACCCAATGGGTGAACGCTTTTCTATCTCCATTCTACCGGATTCCCTCGGTGGAATCGGCATCAGCCGGGACCTCCACTCCTATAGCTCGGATATCGAGGACTTCCCGCATGCGCGAAAAAGGGCGCGGATGGTAATATGCGCCAGCAGATCATCCAGATATCTCGCGTTATTTCGCATGCAGGAACGCTACGATCCTGAATCCGTAGAGCAGGAAGCCCAAGAATACTGGCGGAATAACGAGTGCTTCTCCGCGCGCGAGAGGCCAGGCGAGCGGAAATTTTACTGCCTGTCCATGTTTCCGTACCCCAGTGGCCGGCTACACATGGGGCACGTCCGTAACTACACGATCGGGGACTCCATCGCGCGCTACCGTCGGATGCGGGGCGATAACGTTTTGCAACCGATGGGATGGGACGCTTTCGGGTTGCCAGCGGAAAACGCCGCGCTGGACCGCGGGGTGCTTCCCGGCGCGTGGACCCGGGAAAACATCCAGGCCATGCGTGGGCAGCTGCGGCGCTTGGGATTCGGCTACGACTGGCGTCGCGAATTGGCGACCTGCGATCCAGAATACTATCGGTGGGAGCAGTGGTTTTTCATTCGACTGTTCAAGAAGGGGCTAGCGTACCGAAAAAAAGCCTTGGTCAACTGGGACCCGGTCGACCAAACGGTTCTCGCGAACGAGCAAGTGATCGAGGGCAGGGGCTGGCGCTCCGGTGCCCTCGTCGAGCAACGAGAGGTGGCGCAGTGGTTTTTGAGAATCACCGATTATGCGGAGGAATTGCTGGAAGATCTGGATCGGCTGGAAGGCCAGTGGCCTCATCAGGTTCTGCAGATGCAAAGAAACTGGATCGGCCGCTCAGAGGGGGTGGAAATACGATTTTCCCTAGAAGGACGGAAAGATCCACTGACGGTCTTCACAACGCGCCCGGACACTCTGATGGGGGTGACCTACATGGCGTTGGCCCCAGGGCACCAGATCGTTCAGGATATCTCGCGCACGAACGAGTCATTGCGTGAGTTCCTGAACCACGCCGCGCGGCCGCGAGAGGAATCGAGTAAGGACAGGAATGGCCATCCGCTGGGGTTGAACGCGCTGCATCCGCTGACTGGAGAGAAGTTGCCGGTGTGGACCGCGAATTTCGTGTTGATGGAGTATGGCTCTGGAGCGGTGATGTCGGTGCCGGCCCATGATCAGCGCGATTGGGAATTCGCGCGGCGCCACGGTTTGCCAGTTCGGCAGGTCGTCGTTCCGTCGGAGGGCGCGGAGGTCAGTCTCGACTCCGAAGCGTTCACGGACCAAGGCGCGTTGGTCAATTCTGGAGAATTCGATGGCATGAGCTCCGAGGAGGGGGGCGTGGCGATCACGCGCCGCCTGTCCGAACGCGGTTGTGGGGAGGCCGTCACGCGCTATCGCTTGCATGACTGGGGCGTCTCTCGGCAAAGACGCTGGGGGTGCCCGGTGCCCATGCTCCATTGCGACGAGTGCGGCGTGGTGCCGGTTGCGGAAGAAGACCTTCCGGTCATGCTCGACGAGACTCTGTCACCGGAGGCGGAGCGGCCCGAGGAATGGAAAATGGCGCCTTGCCCTAAGTGCGGGCGGATGGCGCGTCACGACATGGACACGTTCGATACGTTCGTGGAGTCCAGCTGGTATCAAGCGAGATTCTGCTCCTATGACGCCGACGCGATGCTGGATGACCGCGCTCGCTACTGGCTTCCGGTCGATCAGTACATAGGGGGAATCGAGCATGCCATCCTGCATCTTTTGTACGCGAGGTTCTTTCATAAATTGATGCGCGACGAGGGACTGGTGGAGGGCGACGAGCCATTCGCGCGCCTTCTGACCCAAGGCATGGTGCTCAAGGACGGGCACAAGATGTCGAAGTCGCGAGGCAATGTGGTGGACCCGGAGCCATTGATCAAGCGCTACGGCGCGGACACGGTGCGTTTGTTCGTGCTGTTCGCCTCGCCGCCCGAGCACACTCTGGAATGGTCCGACAGCGGGGTTGAGGGATGCTCCAGGTTTCTCAACAGGCTTTGGCGATTCGTCCACGAGAATCTCGATTGCGCGTCCGCGGGAAGCGTCGATGCCGATGGGTTGGTCCCGCGGCAGAAAGATTTCCGGCGCAAGCTGCATGAAGCGATCCAGAAATCCGGCCGCGTGATTGATCGGCGGCATACGTTCAATACGGTGATCGCCGCTAATATGGAACTGCTCAACGACCTGATGCGTCTCTCCGACGAGGGCGAGGCGGAACCGGCCCTGACGCGCGAAGCTCTGGACGCGATGCTGCGCATGCTGGCACCAATCACTCCGCATTTGTCTCACGCGCTTTGGCGCGCGCTCGGGCTCGGCGAAGCGATTCTGGATCAACCTTGGCCCAAGGCCGACGAGACCGCATTGGAGCGCTCGGTCGAGCGGATCGTGGTGCAAGTGAATGGAAAAGTCCGCGCGAGACTGGATCTGGCCGTGGACGCTGGCGAGGACGAAATACGTCGCGCGGCCTTGGATGATGATAAAGTGCGACGTTTCACTGAGGGAAAAACCGTGATCCGCACTATTCATGTTCCGCGCAAACTCGTTAACGTGGTGGTGCGCGATGCGTGATCGCGTCCTCCCGCTGGTGGCGGTTTTCTGCCTTGCTCTGGGTGGTTGCGGATTCCAGTTGGCGGATTCCAAGGGTGGCGCCACCCAGATCCCGCAGTCTTCGCTTCAACTGATTGGAGGCTCGCCAGAGTTTCGGCATGCGCTCATGGGTCGATTGCGCGGTGGTGGCGTGAAAATACTTTCGAGCGAAGCGGGTGCTGACTTGATCGTCCATCTGGACGGTCCGCGGGAGCGTCATCAGGTGATCGCCGTGACTCCTGACATGGACGCTCGGGAATACGAGGTTGGCCTGCACTTGACCGTGCGCTTCCAGCGTCCAGGCGAAAAGGCATCGCCTCCGTCTACGCTGTCGCGCTATCGGCATTGGGTGTTCGATTCAGACAAATACCTCGCGGCCGACGAGGAGAGGGCGATGCTGAAGAAGGAGCTTCGCGGAGAGTTGATCGAGGCGTTGCTGTGGCGCGTTCGCGCGCATGCCGAGCAGTGAGGGCGCGTGGCCACGCGAGCATGACCGAGCCGACCCTGTTCCAGAGGATCATCGCGCGCGAGATTCCCGCGGATTTCGTCTATGAGGACGAGATCTGCGTCGCTTTCCGCGACGTTAATCCGCAGGCGCCCACGCACGTGCTGATCGTGCCGCGAGAGCCTCTGGATCGATTGGCGAGCGCGAAGGATGAGAATCAGGAGATGTTGGGCCATTTGTTGCTGGTGGCCGGGAAAGTGGCGGAACAACTGGGTTGTCGGAACGCTTTTCGTACCGTGATCAACAACGGCGCCGAGGCCGGACAGTCGGTCTTCCATTTGCACGTGCATCTACTGGCGGGTCGACCGTTCGGTTGGCCGCCCGGCTGATTCGTGGAACAGGCCGAGCCTTGGCACGCCATTGACTGGCGATGTCGCCATACTTGGGGGCAGTCCGCCTACAACACGATGTGGTGCCTGTTCGGTTGCGCGATCGGCGATTTCGGCACGATTTACTATTTTCAGCACTATCAAATCGATGTTTCGCCTTGGCTGGTGCTGGCGCTGGCCATGCTCAATGGCATTCTGACGAGCATCTTTCTGGAGACTATTCTGTTGATGCGAAGGATGCCGTTCGCGGTCGCCTTGCGCACGGCGACGGGCATGAGCCTGATCAGCATGGTGTCGATGGAGATCGCGATGAACTTCACGGATTGGCTGCTGGTCGGTAGCCTGCAGCTGCGCTGGTGGTCGGTGCCACCGGCTTTGGCAGTGGGATTCCTGACTCCTTGGCCGTATAACTACTGGCGACTCAAGGCGCTCGGACAGGCATGTCATTGACACGCGAGCGGGCTTTTCACGGCAGGTTTACTCCCCGGCCTTCGGGCCCAAGACGATTTCGAATTCGCGGATTATCGCGTCCAATTCTCGGCACGTCAGTCTTTGATACCCATGCTTGTTTCCTGTCTCTCCCGCTCAATCGCGAGGCGAACTCTCTCGTGCTCGACGCGTAGCACTTCCTGTGATGGATCAAGCGACAATGCTCGGTTGAACGCGGCGAGCGCTTCCACTTTTCTTTCCAGACCGACCAGCGCAATGCCGATCCCGCCGTGCACTGAGGCGGTGTCGGGGTGGATTTCGGCGAGCGTTCGCAACAAGGTTAGCGCTTCCTCGAAACGTCCCTGCGCGAGTCGCAAATTTCCGACCTCGACGAGCGTTTCCGCATGCCGTGGATCAGTTCGCAACGCGCGCTCGAAATGACGTTCCGCCGCGTCCGGCTCGCCTAGCGCGCGCAGGGTCCGCCCGAGCAGGGCTTGGATATCGGCCGCGAGCGTTCCCGCCGGCTTCAGATCCAGCGCTCGCTCCAGCTGGGCTCGCGCCTCATCGTGACGAGCGAGGCCGGACAGGGCGCGGCCAACCCCGAGATGAATGGACGGATTGTCGGGCTCAAGGGCGAGTAGCCGGGTCAGCAAATCCAGCGCTTCCTCGAAACGTCCTCGCGAAAGTTTCATGTTCGCCAAGGACGCGAGCGTATCTGGCCTTTCCGGCGCCATCCGCAACGCGCGCTGGAGATAACGCTCCGCTTCCTCGTTCCGGCCCAATCCCGCGAGGGATTCTCCCAAAAGCGTGCGAAGGTGGTTCGCGGACGCCGCTTTTGGATCTATGGAAAGTCCCCGCGTCAGCCAGTCGCGGGCTTCCTCGTGCCTTTTGAGCGCGTTCAGCGAAGAGCCCAGACCAACATAGGCGTTGACCAGATTCGGATCCTTCTCGATCACGGTCTGATAATACGGAAGGGCTTCCGCATGGCGATCTTGGTGTCTCAGCGCTTCGGCGAGATTCAGCAAGGTGTTGCGTTCTCCTGGCTGGAGCCGCAGACCTTCGCGCAGAAGCTCCTCCGCCTCTTCTAAGCGATCCAGTTTGATCAGCGCGCTGCCGGCGACGGCATATACGGCGGTGATGTCCGGTTGCGTCGCGACCGCGCGACGGGCCGCGTCAAGCGCTTCCTCGTAGCGTCGCTCCGCAAGGAGCGCGGTAGCGAGGTTGTGCCAGCCGCTGCGCGCTTGTGGGTTGTTTTCAGTGATGTGGCTGAACAGGGTTACCGCATCCCGATAGAGTTCCGCCTGTCGCCAGGTCAGCGTTCCCAGGGTGGCGACTAGCGCGATTGCCGCGACCGGCATAAATTGGCGCGGCGCCGTCGCCGGTAGCCGCGTCAGCGCGCCCGCCGCGAAAGCCGCGAAGAGCGTCAGGATGCCGGCGCTCGCGAGATATTGGTAACGATCCGCGACGAAGGAGAACTTCATGTAGCCATAGTCGATGAGGCCAAGCACCGGCGTCAGCGTGACCACGAAGAAAAGCGTCGCCGCCAGCGGGCCCTTGCCTATGCGATGCCTCAGAAACCACAAGGCGCCAATCCCCGCGGCGATGCCCGCCGCGCATAGCCACGCCAGCCCGCTCTCGACGCTGACCTCCCAATGCGGATAGATGACGACTAGGTCCGTCGGCCAAACGAGTTTGCCGAGATAGAATCCCAGCGCTTGGGCGGCGAGCAACAGCCGCTCAATCAGCGAGTAGTCAAAGGAGAGGACTTCCCTTGAGGAATAGTAGGTCGTGTCCACGATGGCGATGGCCAGACCGGTCGCGAAGAAAGGCAATAGCCGAAGCGCGTCGCGCATGGACACGCGATCTTGCTTCCACCAGTGCCAGATCAACAGCGTCGCCGGCAAGGTGACGGCTACGGTTTTGCTGAGTAATCCCGCGACATAGAGAGCGAACGCCAAGAACCAGAATTTGGCGCGCCCGCTCTTGGACTCGCCGGGCGCGGGCACCACGAATCGAATCCAGACGTAACAGGACGAGAGGAAGAATAACGTCGCCAGCAAGTCTTTGCGCGCGATCACCCAGACGACGGCCTCGACGTGCGCCGGATGCGCGGCGAACAGCGCGGCCGCGAAGAGCGCGCCGGGCACGGTGAGCCGGCGCAATAGCGCGAGTAGCAATAGGGTGTTGGCGAAATGCAGCGCGAGGTTGACCACGTGATAGCCGACCGGGGCGAAGCCCCAGATTTTGTGCTCCAGCCAGAAAGTCGTATATGTGATCGGCCAGTAGTGTCCTTCCGATTCGAGATGGCTTGGCGAGAACCAGATACGCCAGAGACCGGACCATTCCCGCACCGGTCGCGCCTCGGTGAACGTCGCGTCATCCCAGACCAGCGCGGCGAAAAACGCTGGAAAGTAGCTCGCCACCACCAGCGCCACGAGCGCTAGCGGGATGAGGGTGCTATGACGCAGGAAGGACCAGTCGGCGGGCCACGTCGCTCCTCTGCCAGTCATGCCCGGTTCTGTATCGGGCTTACGACCGTTTGGCTGTTCACCGCGTGGAATTCGCTGGCTTTTTCTTCCTTTGGTCACTATCGAATCCGTGGATTTCGACTTTGGCGTGGCGAATAACGATTAGCGATGGGTTGTTTTGAAACCTGACTTCGATTCGCGACTATAGACGGATGGAGAGTGGTTGGAGAGCAACTTCAAAGCCGCTTTGGCTCGCAGGTTGACCCTATTATGCCCGAGTGCCACCTTGGAGCGCTACCGCCGAGGCCCGAGGCCCTGAAATCGCGGATTTTGAGATGACCCATCGCTTACGCTCTGGCGAGGTAGCGGTTCTTTTCCAGCGAGACGTTCGTTTTCAGCCACAATTGGCGCGGGTCTCCAGATAGACTTCGAAGCGGTATGTTTGAATGCTCGCTGTTCCTCGAATAGAGGACGTGAGAGATGATTTCTCGTCGCTGGAACGCGCTTGGCGTCGGCGGTTGGATGTCTCATCGGCTATAATTCCGTCGCCTGATTTAGGCATTAATCTCACGCGCGCCCGTAGCTCAGTTGGATAGAGTGTGTGGCTACGAACCACAAGGTCGGGGGTTCGAATCCCTCCGGGCGCGCCACTCATTCACCGAAAATTTGGAGGCGACGAGCCGATGCAGAAACAAATCAATCTGAGTCGAGAACTTGTGAAGGAGTTGCTGAGCTCCTTGTGCGAGCATGATGATCAGTGTCAAGACACGGTGATCGCCGCCCAGTATTTCGCCGCGGTCATCGGGCTGTTGATCGCGAACGTCGATCAACCCGCCTCGGAGAGGAAAGAATTGCTCAAGCAAATCAACGAGTTCAGCGAGCATGTTCTGAAGGATGTGAGCGATAAGTCGCGTCCCCGGACCCCGCCGCGGCCCGCGGATCCTGCCAAGGCGTTTGGAATTTGGAAACCGCCGAGCGCGTAGGCGGCCACGCGCATGCTGGATCCGAAAGCCTTGCGCGCCAACCCGCGCGCGGTCGCGGAGAATCTGTCCCGGCGTGGATTCGCCTTCGACGCGACGGTTTACGCGGAACTGGAGGCCGAGCGCAAGTCCGCGCAGAGCGCCGCGGAGTCCCTTCAAGCGCGGCGAAACGATTTGTCGCGGCGCATTGGCGAGGTTCGGCGGCGTGGCGAAGACGCGAGCGAGCTGATGGAGCGGGTGTCGGATCTGGGTGACCAGATGAAAAGCCGTCAGGCGGAGCTGGCATCGATTCGAGAGCGGCTAGACGCCTGGCTGATCGGCGTGCCGAATCTGCTGGATCCGGAAGTCCCGGATGGCGAAGGCGCGGAGGGCAATGTGGAAGCGCGCCGTTGGGGCGAGCCCGTGGAGTTCGGATTCGAGCCGCTTGACCACGCGCGGCTGGGGGAGCGCGCGGGGTTGTTGGACGCGCGTCGCGCCGCGGTCATGTCTGGAGCGCGCTTCTCGACGCTGCATGGCGAGCTGGCGCTTCTGCACCGGGCGCTGACCCAGTTCATGCTGGACATGCATACGCGCCGGCATGGTTATCAGGAATGCTATGTCCCTTATTTGGTGAACGCGGCCAGCCTGGAGGGAACCGGCCAGCTACCCAAGTTTCGCGAGGATCTGTTCGCGCTGGAAGGCGAGCGGCTTTTTCTGATTCCTACCGCCGAGGTGCCGGTGACGAATCTATTGCGAGACGCGATTCTGGAGGCTTCGGAGTTGCCTTGGAAGAAGGTCGCGCACACCCCATGTTTTCGAGCCGAGGCGGGCTCGTACGGCATGGACGCCCGAGGCATGATTCGGCAGCACCAGTTCGAGAAGGTGGAGTTGGTGATGGCCACGCGTCCGGGGGATTCGGACGAGGCTTTGGAGATGCTGACGAGGGACGCGGAGGCCGTCCTGCGGGAACTGGGCCTGCCATATCGGGTGGTTTCCCTGTGCGGTGGCGACATGGGTTTCGCTGCCGCGCGCACCTATGATCTGGAAGTCTGGATCCCGAGTCAGAACACCTATCGGGAGATCTCTTCCTGCAGCAATTTCCGGGATTTCCAGGCGCGCAGAATCCAGGCCCGCTTCCGCCCCGCCCCTGGGGACTCGCCACGGTTGCTGCATACCCTGAATGGCTCTGGCTTAGCGGTTGGCCGCGCGCTGGTCGCCGTTTTGGAAAATTACCAGCGCGAGGATGGAACCGTGCGGATTCCAGAGTGTTTGGAGCCATGGATGAACGGCGTGACCCGACTGGGTTTGGCCGCATGAGGCCGGACGTTCCTAGCCCTCGCTTTTCCGGCGCGGGCCGCGTCGAATGGATCGGCATTCGCCCCGGGCGGGACCGGCCCGTCGAGGCCCTTGGCGAGGCGCGGGCGGTTTCGGGGCGCGGACTGGCTGGAGACCACGCGATCCGGAGGTCTGGAGGGCGGCGGCAGGTTGACCCTATTGCAGTCGGAACATCTTCCCATTATTGGCGTCCGAGCGCGGCGCGCGCCGAAACCCGCCTTGTTGCGCCGCAACCTCGTGGTGTCCGGGATCGATCTTCAGACTCTGGTTGGACGGCGGTTTCGGGTCGGCGCGGCGTTGCTCGAGGGAACGGGCGATTGCCCGCCATGCCGCGCTATGGACGCGGCGCTGGGGGCTGGCGGGCGCGACGCGATGACGGGAATGGGAGGCGTGACGGCCCGCGTGGTGGCGGACGGCTGGATTCGAGTGGGCGATTCGGTCGGCCTTTATAATCAGCGCGCCGCCGCCCCAAACGTGATCTGACCATGCCCATCTACCAGTATCGATGCGAAGCCTGCGGGCATGAATTGGAGGCGTTGCAGAAAGTCGGCGAAGTCCCTCTGACCCGATGCCCGAAATGCGGAGCGGAACGCTTGCGCAAGCAGTTGACGGCGGCCGGATTCCGGCTCAAGGGCAACGGCTGGTACGAGACCGATTTCAAGAAGAAGCCAAAAAAGGAACCATCCCCCGACAAGGCCAAGGCGAAGCCGGAAGCTGGCGGGAGCCCAACCTCGAAAAGTGGGAGCGGAGCGAAAGCGTCCGGAGGAGACGCTTCGCCAGCCGGGGCTTCCGATGGCTGAACGAGATACCGCGACAGTCGAGGACCGTTGCTATTGCGGGGATGTTCGGGAAGACCACCTTGGGCGGGAAGTTCGGCTGTTCGGTTGGGTGAACCGTCGCCGCGATCATGGCGGTATCATTTTTATCGATTTGCGTGACCACAGTGGACTGGTCCAGGTCGTGGTGAATCCTGATCAGGCCGAGCTGTTCGCCAAGGCCGAGCAGGTCCGCGCGGAGTTCGTGCTGGCCGTCGTGGGGGAAGCGCGCGCTCGCCCCGAGGGCACGGCCAATCCGGAACTGCCGACGGGCGAGCTCGAGGTGGCTTGCGCAAAGCTGGAGATCCTGAATCCGGCCGATCCCCCACCGTACCAACTGGATGACGAGCAAGTGCATGAGGATCATCGCTTGCGCTATCGGTACATCGAGTTGCGCCGACCGGCGATGCAGGAGCGTCTGCGCGTTCGCGCCCGGCTGGCGGCCGCCACGCGCGAATATTTGAGCGCGCGCGGATTCCTCGAGGTCGAGACTCCGTTTTTGACCCGCGCCACCCCGGAGGGAGCGCGCGAGTATCTGGCGCCAAGCCGGACTCATCCCGGAAAGTGTTTCGCGCTTCCGCAGTCTCCGCAGCTGTTCAAGCAGATGCTGATGATGGGTGGCGTGGACCGCTACTACCAGATCGTCCGTTGCTTTCGGGACGAGGACCCGCGGCAGGACCGCCAGCCGGAGTTCACTCAGATCGATATCGAGACGTCGTTTCTTGAGGAAGCGCGGATTCTGGAGATGATGGAGGGGTTGGCGCGCGCGCTTTTCGAGGTCGTGGGAGAGGCCGCGCCGGATTCGTTTCCGCGCCTGCCGTATGCCGAGGCCATGCGCAGGTTTGGCACGGACCGTCCGGATCTGAGAATTCCGGAAATGGAGCTCGTGGACGTGGCCGACCTGCTTGAGGACGTGGAGTTCAAGGTCTTTCGCGAGCCGGCCCGTCGCGCGGGCGCGCGGGTGAGCGCGATGCGCGTTCCGGGAGCCTCCGGCATGAGTCTCGGGCAGATCGAGGCGTACGCCGAGGCGATCCGGCCGTACGGAGCGAAGGGTCTCGCGTACATAAAATGTAACCGGGTCGAGCAGGGCCGCGAGGGTCTGCAGGCGGGCTTTCTGAAGTTCCTGCATGACGAGGCGGTGGCGGGCATCCTGGAACGGACCGGGGCGCGAGACGGGGACTTGATTCTGTTCGGGGCGGACCGAGCGAGCGTCGTCAACGCGTCTTTGTCTTTCCTGCGCGAGCGTTTGGCGGAGGACTTGGGCCTGATTGAGGATGGATGGCGCTCTCTTTGGGTGGTGGATTTTCCGCTCTTCGAGCGAGATCCCGACGCGGGTCGCTGGCTGGCCATGCACCATCCGTTCACGGCGCCGGCGGTGGAGGACGTGGAACGGCTGGAGGCTGACCCGGGCGCGGCGCGCGCGCGCGCTTACGATATGGTGATCAACGGCGTGGAGGTTGGGGGTGGCTCGATTCGCATCCATCGTCTGGAAATCCAGCGCGCGGTGTTCGCGTTGCTTGGCATTGGCGCCGAGGAGGCGCGGGCCAAATTCGGATTTCTGCTGGATGCCCTGCGCTATGGATGCCCGCCGCATGGCGGTATCGCGTTCGGCTTCGACCGCTTGGTCATGCTGCTGACCGGAGCCAGCGCGATCCGGGACGTGATCGCGTTTCCCAAGACCCAAACCGCTAACTGCCTGCTGACCGGAGCGCCTGAGAAGGTGGAGATGGACCAGATGCGCGAGCTGGGACTCAGATGGATTCGGAATCGCTCGTGATGGTGGGAGAGCCCGCGCGCAAGCGCCCGGAATCGGTGCTGGTGGTGGTCTACAGCGCTGATGCCCTGGTGCTGATGTTGCGGCGGCATGAGCCCCCGACGTTTTGGCAATCCGTGACCGGAAGCCTGGAATGGGGTGAGGAGCCGGAGCAGGCGGCTCGGCGGGAGCTGGCCGAGGAGACGGGGCTGGACGCCGCCGCGCTGGAGGATTGCCACGACAGCCATCTGTTCGAGATTTACGAGATATGGCTCCATCGATACGCCAAGGGGGTTCGGGAGAACCGCGAGCACGTCTTCCGTTTGGAGGTACCCGGCGCTTGCCCCGTGATCCTGGACGTCATGGAGCACGCGGAGTACGAATGGCTACCGCGCCAGCAAGCGGCGCGGCGCGCGTCCTCCCCGACGAACAGGCAGGCGATTCTCGACTGGGTTCCAGTCCGCCCGCATCCCGGAGAGCGCCCGATTTCCACTAGGCATTAAGATAGGATTTCGGGATCGTCGAAATTCAGTGAGCGCATCATCATGGCGGGGCATAGCAAATGGGCGAATATTCAGCACCGCAAGAAGCGGCAGGACGATAAGCGGGGCAAGCTGTTTTCCAAGCTGATCCGCGAGGTCATGGTGGCGGCGAAGATCGGCGGACCGGATCCCGCCGATAATTCCCGCCTTCGTTTGGCAGTGGACAAGGCGATGTCGGCGAACATGCCGAAGGACACGGTCGAGCGCGCGATCAAGCGCGGTTGTGGGGACGCGGACGGCGCCGCGTACGAGGAGATCCGTTATGAGGGCTACGGCCCGGGCGGGGTGGCGGTGCTGATCGACTGTCTCAGCGACAATCGGAACCGCACGGTCTCCGAGGTCCGCCATGCGCTCGGCAAGCATGGAGGTAGTCTTGGCAACACCGGATCGGTAACCTATTTGTTCTCGACGGTGGGGGTGTTGAGCTACGCGCCGGGCGCGGACGCGGACCGCCTGATGGAGCGAGCCGCGGACGCGGGGGCCGAGGATCTGGCGGTTCTGGATGACGATTCGGTGGAGGTGCTAACGCAACCTCAAGATTTCATGGCGGTTCGGCAGAGCCTGACCGAGGCGGGGCAGTCGCCGGACCATGCCGAGGTGACGATGCGGGCCCAGACTCTGGTCGAACTGGAGGGCGAGGACGCCCGAAAGCTCATGAATCTCGTGGAGGCGCTGGAGGAGCTGGACGACGTGCAGAACGTCTATACCAACGCGAGCGTCCCGGATTCCGTGTATGAGGCTTAATCCATGGTTCGGGTGATCGGGCTGGATCCAGGCTTGCGGCACACCGGCTATGGCGTGATCGACACCGACGGGTATCGCCATCATTATCACTGCAGCGGGCGCATCAGTCCCGATCAGGGCCCGATCCCCCGGCGGTTGGGAGAGTTGTTTCTGCGCTTGGACGAGGTGCTCGGGATTCACGCGCCGGACTGCGCCGTGATCGAATCCTCTTTCGTATCCATCAACATGGGGACCGCCCTGAAACTTGGCCAGGCGCGCGGGGCGCTGATCAGCGCTTGCGTGGCGCGCGAGCTTGAGGTGTTCGAGTACTCTCCGCGCAGCATGAAGCAGGCGATCACGGGCCAGGGTGCCGCCACCAAGGAGCAGGTCCAGTTCATGGTGCGGCGTTTGCTTGGACTTTCCGTCACACCGCAGGCGGACGAGGCCGACGCTTTGGGTCTGGCCTTGTGCCACGCGCATAGCCGCGCGCTGACGCCGCGGGAGCGCGTGACGTGATCGCCTATCTCCGCGGTTCCGTAACCTACCGCCAACCTCCAGAGCTGATCGTGGAGGCGGGCGGCGTAGGCTATCTGGTGCTGGCGACGATGTCCGCGTTCGACAATTTGCCGGAGGACGATTCGGAAGTGACGCTCCCGACCTTGCTGGTGGTACGCGAGAACGCGCATGTCCTGTACGGGTTTTCCGACGATGCGGAACGCGGGTGGTTCGGCCAGTTGACGCGAGTCAACGGGGTCGGGGCCAAGACCGCGCTGGCGATACTGTCGGCGTTGCCGGGAGCGACGCTTCGACAGCATGTCGAGTCGGGGAACCTGGAGGGATTGGTCCAGGTCCCGGGCATCGGCAAGAAGACGGCTCAGCGATTGCTGGTGGAGTTGCGGGGCATGATGCCGAAGGTGGAGGATGGCGAGGCTGCCGAGGCGGTCACGCCGCAACGCGAGGCGCAGCAGGCGCTGGCGCGCTTGGGGTGGAAGCCGGCGGAAGCCCAGCGCATGATCGATGCCTTCGACACGCGGGAGATGGGGACCGAGGAGATCATCCGGCAAGCCTTGCGGGGGTGCGCGCGATGAGTGGGGAGCCGTTGCTGCGGCGCGGAGCCGCGCCGGGCGAGGCGTCGCTGGAGAACAGCATCCGTCCTCGGACGCTGAAGGACTTCATTGGCCAGGCGGAGCTGCGCGAGCAGTTTGGGGTGTTCATCGAGGCCGCGCGGCGGCGCGGACGTCCCCTGGATCACGTTTTGGTGTTCGGCCCTCCCGGGCTGGGCAAGACGACCGTGTCGCACATCGTCGCGCATGAGATGGGCGGGCAGTTGCGCCAGTCGGCGGGACCAGTGCTGGAGCGTGGCGGGGATTTGGCCGCGATCCTGACCAGCCTGCAGGAGGGCGACGTCCTGTTCATCGACGAGATTCACCGCCTGCAGCCGGCCGTGGAGGAGATCCTGTATCCGGCGCTGGAGGACTGCCGGATCGATCTGATGATCGGGGAGGGCGCGGCGGCGCGCTCGATTCAGCTGGACCTGCCGCCGTTCACGCTGGTCGGCGCGACCACTCGGGCGGGATTGCTGACCCCGCCGCTGATGTCTCGGTTTGGCATCACCGGGCGGTTGGATTTCTACCCCAAGGAGGATCTGGCCCGCATCGCGCGGCGTTCCGCCAGCATTCTTGAGATTCCGATCGATGAGGCGGGCGCGTTGGAGGTGGGGCGCCGCTCGCGCGGCACGCCGCGCATAGCGAACCGCCTGTTGCGGCGCGTGCGCGATTACGCGGAAGTTCGGGCGGATGGGCAGGTGACCGCCTCCGTGGCGTCGGAGGCGCTGGAATTCATGCGAGTCGATCGGTGCGGCATTGATCGGCTGGACCGCGAATACCTGCGCGTCATCTTCGAGAAGTTCGATGGCGGGCCGGTCGGGATCGACAGTCTATCCGTGGCCGTCAATGAGGAGCGCGGGACGCTAGAGGACGTGGTCGAGCCGTATCTGATCCAGCTGGGGTTCCTGATGCGCACTCCTCGGGGCAGGGTCGCGACGCCGCGCGCGCGGAAGCATCTAGGATTGAAGCCCGCGCCGGGACCGGACGAGTTGCCGCTGTCGCGGCCGGAGAGCTAGCCGTGGACGAGCTCGTGGCGCGGGTGTATTACGAGGACACCGACGCGGGCGGCGTGCTGTACCACGCGGCTGCCATCCGCTACTTGGACCGCGGTCGAACCGAGTGGCTTCGCGGCCGTGGGCATACCTTGGAATCGCTGGCGCGAGAGCATCGGCGCGTGTTCGCCGTGCGAACCCTGTCGGCGCGTTACCGGCTTCCGGGGCGGCTGGACGACGAGCTGACGGTGCGCACCAGATTGTTGGGGCGAACCCGCCTCTCGCTTGATTTCGAGCAGACGCTGAGTCGGGAAGACGAATGCCTGGTCGAGGCGTTCGTCCAGGTCGCATGCCTGAGCGTGGAGACCTGGGCGCCCGCGTCGTTGCCGCCTGACCTCCGCGGGAGGCCCGAATCCGATGCCTGAGTTTTCCGTTTGGGAGATGCTGACCCAAGCGTCCCTGGTCGTGCAGGCGGTGATGCTGGTCTTGTTGCTGGCCTCGTTCGTCTCATGGGTGATCATCTTCAACAAGTCGCGCGTCCTGCGCCAGCAGCATCGGGACGCGGTCGAGTTCGAGGACATGTTTTGGCAGGGAATCGAGCTGATGAAGTTCTACGACCAGATGCGCCAGCGGCGCTCGCGTCCGCCGCTTGGTGACGTGTTCTGCGCCGGCTTTCGGGAATACGCGCAACTGGCTCGGAGCAAGCGATTGTCACCAGACACGGTCAGCCATACCGCGGTGCGCGGCATGCGGGTGGCGCTGGCTCGGGAGGCGGAGCGTCTGGAGGTGCACCTGCCAACGTTGGCGACGATCGGCTCGACCAGCCCATATATCGGATTGTTCGGGACGGTCTGGGGCATCATCAACGCGTTCCACTCCCTGGATCCGACCCAGGGCGCTTCCATGCTGACCATGATCGCGCCGGGGATCTCCGAGGCCCTGGTAGCGACCGCTCTAGGCCTGTTCGCCGCCATCCCGGCGGTGATCGCCTATAACCGGTTCACGGACCGGGTCGATAAGCTGCTGACGCGATACGGAAACTTCATCGAGGAATTCACCGCGCTCCTGCAGCGCGAGGCATTGGACGCGAGTCCCTCATCATGATGGTGCCGAGAAGCTCGCGCCGGCATATGGCGGAAATCAATATCGTGCCGTACGTGGACGTCATGCTGGTGCTGCTGTTGATCTTCATGATCGCCACGCCACTCATGCAACAGGGCCTGCTGATCGAATTGCCGGAAGCGGCTTCCGAATCGGTCGAGCCAGAGCCCTATCGAGAGCCGCTGGTTCTGGAGATCAACCGCGAGGGAGAGTTCCGGCTAGTGCGGGAAGGAGTGTTCGCCTATGCGGTCGAGGAGTCGGACTTGCCGGGGTTGGTCAAGGGCATGATGAAGGAGGGAGCGGATGATGCGCTGTACGTCCGCGCCGACTCTCGGCTGCCTTATGGCGCGGTGGTCGCGGCCATCGCCCGGCTGGACCAAGCAGGAGTCCCGGCCTTGAGTTTGCTGACGCAACCCGCGCGGGAAGGCTCGTGAGTCGGCGAAGACGGAAAGGACCCCTCGGGGGAATCAGCCCGAGTTCTTGGATTGGGGCGGCCGCCATTCACGTGGCGATCATGGCTTTGCTGTTCCAGTTCGGATTCCGGTCGGCCCAATCCAACGTTCCACCACGCCCGGAAGCGGAGGCGGTGCGAGTGCAGGCGACCGACGAGCGTTCGTTGCGACAGAAGCGCGAAGCCTATCGGCAGGCGTTGCGCGAGAAGGAGGCGCGTGAGCGACGGGAACGCGAGGCGGCCGAGCGCGCGCGCGCGGAAAGGCGCAGGGCGGAACGGGAGGCGCGGCAGAAGGTGGAGGCCGAGAGAGAAGCGGCTAAGAAAGCCGAGCGCGAGCGGGAAGCGCGCCGGAAGGCCGAGGCGAAAAAGAGAGCGGCGGCGCGCGCTAAGGCCGAGCGCGAGGCTCAAGAAAAGGAGCGGGCGCTGAAAGAGGTCGAAGCGCGCGCGCGGACGCGTCGGGAAGAGAGCGCGCGACGACGACAGCGAGAGGCGGAGCGGCGGGCGCGGCAGGCGGAGGCCTGGCGCATCGCGATCAAGCAAAGGATCCAGGATCGCTGGCTTCAGCCTCCCGCGGGGCGCATTGAGCCGTGCGAGGCGCAAGTCGAGCAAAACGAGAAGGGCGAGGTGCTGTCGGTCCAGGTGCGGAGGTGTCGAGCTTCGCGCGCCTGGCAAGAATCCCTGCGTTCCGCGGTGCGGAGGGCTAGCCCGCTTCCTCTCCCTCCCGCACCGGAGTTGTTTGACCGCCAGCTGGTGATCACGTTCCGTCCAGAGAGCGCGCGCTGACATGGGAGTGGTCTCGCCTCGCGCCTGCGCGTTGTTGCTGCTGTCGTGCGCCATGGGCTCGGCTCACGCGGAATTTCGCGTCGACATAAGCCAAGGCGTGGAGCGAGGCATCTCGGTCGCGCTGGTGACCCGGTCGGCCATGACCGCGGAACTGACGGAAGTGGTGGGCGCGGATCTGACGAGAAGCGGGTTTTTCAAAGTGCTGGAGACGTCTGACGCGCTGAGAGACGCTATAGTTGGCGAGACCCTGAAATGGGACGCTTGGAAAAACGGCATGGCGGAATACGCGGTGACGCTTCTGGCGCGTCCCATCGAGCTGGACCGAATTCAGTTGGATGTCCGGCTGTTCGATATGCGCGAGGGCAAAGAGATTCTGGCGCGCCGCTTGGCGGCGAAGGCGCGGCAGTCGCGTCGCTTGGCGCACCAGGCCGCGGACGCGCTGCATGAGACGATCACGGGCATCCCCGGAGCGTTTGATACTCGGATCGCCTACGTCAGCGAGACTCAGGCGAACGGGCGGAAGCGCTACCGTCTGCACGTGGCTGACGCGGATGGTCACGCGCCGGTCACGATTCTAACCTCGCCGCGTCCGTTGCTATCCCCGACATGGTCGCCGGACGGTAGGCATCTGGCTTACGTGTCGTTCGAGACGCGCCGGCCCCAGGTGTTCCTGCAGAGCTTGCGCGACGCGAGACGCAGAGCCCTGCCAGGCGACGGGCGCGCTTCCAGCGCGCCCGCCTTCTCTCCAGATGGACGGAAATTGGCCTTGGCCATGACGCGAAACGGGAATATGGAGATATTCATCTATTCTCTGGACACGGGTCACCTGTCTCGCTTCACGCACAGTTCGGGGATCGATACGGAGCCGACCTGGGAGGCCGATGGGAACGGGTTGATCTTCACGTCCGACCGAGGAGGAAGACCGAAACTCTATCGTCAAGGCTTGCGCGATTCAGATGCCGAGCCATTGCCGATCCCGGGAAATTACGCCACGGACGCCACGACGTCCTCCGATGGACACTACTTGGCGTTCGTCCGGTCGACCGAGAGAGGGGGATATGGGGTGGCGCTTTTCGAGCCGGAGACCAATGGGCTGTTCCCGCTGTCTTCCGGGACTTTGGACGAGGCGCCGTCGTTCGCGCCAAACGGATTCAGCTTGATCTACGCCAGCACCACCCGGCGCGGGGAGCGAGTCCTGATGCTGGCCAGCCATAATGGTAAAATCCGGCAACGCCTGAAGCTTGTCCACGCCAACGTCCGCGAGCCCGCGTGGTCGCCCTACCGAAATCGCTGAAAGGTCCGGATATGAAACGACTGTTTTCCAATACTTTTTTCCTCCTGTCCTCACTGGGGATGGGTGTTTCGCTCACTTCCTGCAGCGCGCCAGAAGAGGAGCTTCCCACCGCCGTCGAGGAATCCAGAATCCTGCTGGCGGAGGAAGAGCCGGAGGCGGATGTGGTGCAGGGTGTGGCTCTGGACGATGACGGCAACATCGTTGAGGACGATCTGGAAATCGTCTCGCGGGAAGGATCCTCGGATGCGGATGGCGCGGGCGTGGCGGACGGCGCGGGTGTCGCGCCGCGGGAGATGACGATCTACTTCGAGTATGACAGCGCGGACGTGAAGCCGCGTTTCGCGGAAATTATCCAACGCGTGGCGGCGACGTTGCGAAACAACTCCTCGGCCCGGTCGCGCTTGGAAGGACATACGGACGAGCGAGGCACCAGGGCCTACAACCTAGCCTTGGGCGAGCGCCGGGCGCAGAGCGTTCGGGATATGATCTTGGAATTGGGAGTTTTGCAGGAGCAGGTGGACTGGGTCAGCTACGGCGAGGAGCTCCCCGCGATGACGGGGCAGGGAGAGGATGTCTGGAGCCAGAATCGCAGGGTCGAGATCATCCTGGAAGAGTGAGCGGTTTCGTCCGCCGGAGCGGAAAAGGGCGCGCGCTCGCTCTGGCGGCCGGTCTCGTTTGCGGCTCTGGATCCTTCGCCCAAGAGACGTCCCCGGGGCCAGACCCCGAACCGCCTTGGTTGGGCCGAATTCTCCAGACTCTGGAGCGCGTGGAAGAGGACCAGAGGGCGTTGCGACAAGAAATCGAGACGTTTCGGGTACAGCGAAATTCCGCGCTGACTCAAGGAAGCGATTTCACGGAGACGGAAAGAGAGCCCTCGGTGGAAAACGACTCGGAAGCCATGCGCTTGCTCGATTCTTTGGCCCGCCTGGAAGCGGAGCAACAAGCGTTGCGCGCGGAACTCGAGGACCTCTTGGACGGAGAAGGCTCGTCCGCGGATATGGAGGTGGACGCTTCCGCGCTTGTGGGTGAGGAATCCCTCGAATCCGAGAACGAACGGGCCAGCGCGTTCCCGAACGATCCGCCTCGATCCGAAGTGGGCGGCGCTTCGTTCACGCCAAGCCTTTCCGACCCCTCGGCGAAATTGTATGAACGGGGCCGAGAGGCGTTTCGGAATCTGAATTTCTACGATGCAATCCAGGTGTTCCGGGAGTTCCTGACCAAATATCCAGCCCACGAGGATGCGGGAGAAGCTCGCTACTGGCTGGCCGAGGCGTTGTACGTGGAGGGACGGTTCCAAGACGCGATCGCCGTTTTTGGTGAGGTGATCTCGGACGATGCCAGCCCGCGCCGGGAGGTGGCGCGCCTGAAAACCGGCTACGCATGGTTCGAGTTGGGCGACTTCGAGCGGGCGGAAGCCATTTTGGTCGATGTGCGCGACCAAAACGCGGGTAGCGATCTGGCTCGGTTGGCGCGAGCGCGGCTGGAGCGGATGCGGCGCCAAGAGAATTGAGGCGATGATCCAGAAGGACGCGCGCGAGACCCGGCTGCGCGTGACCGAAATCTTCCATTCCATTCAGGGCGAGGGGGCGGCTAGCGGACGGCCGAGCGCGTTCGTTCGTCTGACGGGTTGCCCGTTGCGATGCGAATACTGCGACACCGCCTACGCGTTTCGTGGAGGCGAGTGGATGAGCCTGGAAGAGATCCTGCGGGCCGTCGCCGCACGGCCGATTCAGGACGTTTGCGTGACCGGCGGCGAGCCGCTGGCGCAGCCCGCGTGCGGTGGACTGCTTCGCGCGCTATGCGATGCCGGGTATCGCGTGATCTTGGAAACCAGCGGGGCGCTGCCTGTGGTGGATGTGGACCCTCGGGTGGCCAAGGCGCTGGATATCAAGACCCCGGGTAGCGGCGAGGAGCGACGAAATGACTGGAGCAACCTGAGGTGGCTCAAGTCTGGAGATTTCGTGAAGTTCGTGATTTGCTCGCGCGAGGACTACGAATGGGCCCGCGACCAAGTGCGGGACCGCCAATGGGATTGCGACGTGTATTTCTCGCCTTCTTGGCAACGGCAAGACGCTGGAGAGCTGGGAGAATGGATCGTGGCGGACGCGTTGCCGGTGCGGTTGCAGATTCAGTTGCATAAGGCTTTGTGGGGTGATGTCCGAGGACGCTAAGCCAGCCGTCGTGCTGCTCTCGGGCGGAATGGATTCGGCGACGGTCCTTTACTGGGCCCGCGCTCATGGCTTTGGCGTGGTCGCCCTGAGCGTATGGTACGGCCAGCGGCATGAGGTGGAGCTGCGGGCGGCCCGGCGGCTGGCTCAAGAGACGGAGAGCGAACTGGTGGAGATGGAGCTGGATTTGGCGCGCTTCGGAGCGTCGGCGCTGACCGACTTGGACATCGCCGTGCCGGAAGGCGCGGACGAAGGAATACCGGCCACGTACGTGCCGGCTCGCAACGCCGTGCTTCTGTCGGTCGCCTTGGCTCTGGCCGAGGCGCGAGGCATCCATGACATTTGCATCGGCGTCAACGCTATCGATTACTCGGGCTATCCGGACTGCAGAGGCGAGTTCGTCGCGGCGTTCGAGAAAATGGCCAATCTGGCGACTCGGGACGGAGTGGAAGGCCGTCCATTCCGAATTCGAACGCCACTGATTGATCACAGCAAAGCCGAGATCATTCGCGCCGGGACGCGTTTGGGTATCGACTATTCGTTGACGGTCTCGTGTTATCGGGCGGATTCGGAAGGACGCGCTTGCGGGAATTGCGAGGCCTGCCGGTTGCGCCGAGAGGGCTTCGAAGCGGCGGGAATACCGGACGTTACCCGTTACCGATAGCGCGCGGCTCGTTTTCTACCGAATTCAGTCGGACGAAAGCCGGAAATTGGACTGAATTGGCCGGTGCTGACGCGCGCTTGTTGGGCAAGTGATACCATAGTCATGGAGGGGAAGGTAGCCATGTCGAACGAAGTGGCGCGCTAGCCTCCCGATGATTTTGGGGCGATTCAACACCATCCGTGAGGAGTTAGCGAAGTGGTTATAGGTCATCGTGACGAGAAAGCGATTAACGCCTCGCTTGGCAGGGCGCTTGGAAAGCTTCACCCTCGATCAACAGTCTTGGTCGAGCGCACGGGCATGCTGGAAAATGGTGGGAAGCAGCCCGATCTGATAGTAGAAATGCCGGGCCGAGAACGTATTGTCGTTGAGAACAAATACGCCGAAAAATCAACGACGCTTGAGCGCGACTGCAAGAGAGGGCTGGAAGACAAATGGGAAAGCGGCGAGCTAGTGAGAGTGGTGCTGGGGCTGAAAACTCCTGACCGGTTCGATACATGCGCTGACGCGGCGTTGGATGAAGAGATTAGCACCGCCCAAGACTTTCAGTGGGCGGCGTGGAAAGGTGATAAAAAAGGTCGCCAGCGCTATCCCGAAGCAGGTTGGATTTCTGGCTCGCTCGCGAATTTTTCGGCCTTCGTGGATCGAGCGGGTATGGAGTATATGGACACGGATGATTTGGTGGATAGCATTCAAGCTTGCGTCCGCTTGGCCGCGGAGCAAGTGGGAGAGATGGACGAGAAGATGCTAGGCGGGATTCTGTACCAGCCGGCAGGGTACCAAACGAACTTGATGGCGATGGTCGTTATTTTCAACGCTATCGTTTTTCAGGGACATGTGGCGCGACATCACGAAATCATTCGCAACCCGGGGCAGATGATTGATGACGATGACGTGACGCAAGTCGATGTCTTGGAGGAATGGAAGAGAATATTGGATATCAACTATTATCCGATTTTCGGGATCGCGAAAGAGTTGCTGAGGTCGTTCAGCGATCAGCGCATGATATCGAGAGTTTTGGCTGGGCTTTACAGGACGGCCGCGCGCGTGTTCGCGAAATCTTTTGACGCGCAGGGGATGGTTGGGAAGTTGTTCGGGCAGTTGATTAGCGATAGAAAATTGCTGGCCACCTACTATACTTTGCCCTCATCCGCTTCTCTACTTTCGGAGCTGGCTGTATCTAGGCTGGATGTCGATTGGTCCGAATCGAGCGCGATTTCCGAACTGCGAATCGGAGATCTCGCATGCGGTACGGGAGCTTTGCTGGTCTCCGTTTATCGCCGGATGGCGGAGCGCTATCGAGCTTACGGGAAAGACGATGCGAAATTGCATTCGCGGATGATCGAGAGCGTTCTTCTCGGTTGCGATATCGTTCCCACCGCTGTCCATTTAACCGCTGCCATATTGGCTGGCGAGCATCCAGACGTTGACTACACGAGCGCGCGGACATGGCTAATGCCGTATGGGCGAATGAAAGAGCATGGCAAGGAGGCCATCAGAGTCGGGTCGCTGGAATTGCTGGTAAGCGATTTCACTCCGACGCTGTTTGGAGATGGCTCGCGAGCGGTGTCCTCGACCGAAGAGAAGGGTATCCGACAAGCTCAGGTGGGAATGTCTTCCATGGATTTGATAATCATGAATCCGCCATATACCCGTTCCGTTGGACAAGAGGCGGAGAAACGCGGAATCCCGAATCCGGCGTTCGCTGGGATGGGCAACGATGAGCGAGACCAGAAGGATATGAGCGATGTCCTGAAAAAATTCTACAAACAATTCAAGAAGGCCAGAGTCCCTTCCGCGAATTCCGCTCATGCGGGACTAGGATCGAATTTCTTTGATTTGGCGAACCTGAAGCTCAAGCCCGGTGGTGTTCTCGCGCTGATTTTGCCTGCCACGGCGGTTTCTGGCTCGGCTTGGAAGAAGTTTCGAGAATGCCTGCACCTATTGTATTCGAACATCATGGTGGTGTCCTTGGCGGGCACGAAACCGCGAGACCAGTCATTTTCCGATTCTACGAACATGGCGGAGGTGATGTTCGTGGCGACGAAGCGCGAGGAGCCAGTTTCCGCTGACCACGAGCATGAAGCGACGTTCGCGACCTTGGGCTCACGTCCAGAAAATTCGGTAGAGGCGATTGAGTGCGTTCGCTCCCTAAGTCGGAAAACCAACGGTATTATCAAGGTTGGTGACCAGCCCGTAGGATGGGTCTCGCGGGCTCCTTTCCCCATTAGTGGTGCGGGAACTCCAGAGGGAATCGCCAATACGGATGTGGCCTATAGCGCGGCCTCGCTGACCAATGGGCAGGGGTTGGTGCTTCCGCAAATGAAAGAGTGGAAAATTCCACTTTCCCGTCTATCGACGCAAGGAACGCGAGGCCCGTACCATATGAAAATCGATGCTGACTATCAAGGTTGCTTCACTGTTGAGCGTTTGCCAGACCGGAAGCGGTGTAGATCTGTTAGTTGGCCAATACTGTGGCGGCATAAAAAAGATTTTGAGAGAGCCATGATCGTCGACCCATGTTCGGAAGGAAAGCTTCTCGATCCAAAATATCGCGATGACGCGCTGGATCTTTGGAGCGGAAACAACGAGGTGAGCGGCGCGACGTTTCTTCATATCAATCGGGACTTTGGGGTCAACGCGCAATCGCTGGGAGCTTGCATGACGTCGGTGAAGGCGATTGGTGGCAGGGCTTGGCCATCGTTCGCGTCTTTCTATGGGAAGAAAGGAGAAAAAGCGATTTGTTTGTGGCTGAACACGACGCTTGGCTTGATAGGGCGCTGGTGGATATCGACGAGGCAACAGTCGGGAAGAGCCATCTTGTCGGTCACGACCATAGGAAACATTCCCGCGCTGGATTGTGGGGCGTTATCGAAGAAACAGTTCGATCAGGTTAAGAGTTTATTCTTGGACTTCAAGGATAGGCCGTTGCTTCCCGCGAACGAATGTTATCGGGATGAGGCTCGTCAGGATCTTGACGCCCGATTCCTGTGCGGGATTCTCGGTATGCCGGAAAGCACTCTTGAATCGCTGGAAATACTAAGGTTGCAGTGGTGCCGCGAGCCGTCCGTGCATGGCGGTAAAAAAACGCGGCCTGATGAGGCTGTGGCATTACGATGAAAGAGACGATATTATTGGCGACTATCCGTAATCCGGCGTGTTGTTGATCTCCTGAGCGAATCAGGCCATCGCCGGACAAGATTCAAAATCTCTCTCCCGATGAAGCTTACGTCTGGGCTCGGGCCGTGTTCAAGATCCACCGGCGTGCGCGGAGGGATAAGGTCAAGCGGATAAGGGAGGGCGGGATAAAATAACGGATGGCCGCGCTTTTGCCGCGTCAGGCCCACGCGCACGAAATTCTTGATGGGCTTGACTTTTCCGTGACCGATTCCTCGTTGAACGCGCTTGAGCGCAGGGTGGTGGGCACTCTTGGCGGAGTGTATGCCTTGCGCATGCTGGGGCTGTTCATAATCTTGCCTGTTTTCGCCATCTACGCGGAGACCTTGCGAAACTCGACTCCGATGCTGGCTGGCATCGCGGTAGGAGTGTATGGATTGACGCAGGCGGTGCTGCAGGTGCCGATGGGATGGTTGTCGGACCGATTCGGGCGTCGTGCCGTCGTGCTGTTGGGGCTAGCCGTGTTCATGGCGGGGAGTCTGGTGGCGGCCGCCGCGACGAGCGTCGAGCAGATGATCGTCGGTCGAGCGTTGCAGGGCGCGGGCGCGATTTCCGCCGCCCTGACCGCGTGGGTGGCCGACCTGAGTCGAGAGCGGGTGCGCGCGCGCATGATGGGAATGGTCGGAATGTTGATCGGCACGACGTTCATCGCGTCCTTGGTCGCCGGGCCGTTGCTGGCCAGAAAAATTGGAGTCGATGGAATTTTCGTCATGGTGGCGGGCCTGGCCGCGCTAGCTATGATCTTGGTGGCGACGTTGATACCGGTGAGCCGGAATCTGCCTCGCCGGGCGACGGGAGCCTGGAACGACGTGGGAAAAACGTTGCGAGATTCTCGGTTGTTGCGCTTGAGTTTGGGGGCGACCGTAATCCACATGTTGCTGACCGCGAATTTCATGTCGTTGCCGCTGGCGATGCGGGACATGGCGAGCTTTCCTGTCGAGCGTCACAGCATGTTTTACTTGGTCGTTCTGGGAGCCTCCGCGCTGTTTCTTTTTCCGGTACTTCGCTTGGCGCAACGTCGCGTCTCGAGGTGGATGCGCGCCTTCGCGTTGGTTTTGCTCGGTTGCGAGGTCTTGCTGATTTTCACGCGGCATGATATCGTTCTTTTGGGTAGCGTATCGTTGCTATTTTTTATCGCGTTCAATTTTTTGGAGGCGCAATTGCCGACCCAGGTTTCGCGTCTGTGCCCGGTGGATCTCAAGGGAATGGCGCTGGGCGTGTTTTCCACGGCTCAGTTTTTTGGAGCTTTTCTTGGAGGGATTCTCGCGGGGGCGTTTTTGGAGTGGAGAGACGCGGAGTCGCTATATTTGGTCTTGGCTGGTTTCGGCGCGTTTTGGCTTCTGCTTCTGAATGGGCTAGAATTGTCGGAGGAACGGCGCATCTAAGACGACTGCAGAACTTTTGTTCATTCTTGAAATATGCGGTAGTGCGTTGAATAATAACAGGAGAATGCCAAGTTTAGTCGCACGGAAGCGAGACGGAAGCATCACAGTTGGAGAATGAAAGATGTCGAGAGGAGTCAATAAAGTCATCCTGGTGGGAACCTTGGGGGCCGATCCCGAGCTCCGCCAGACCAATAGCGGATCCAGCGTCTGCAACATGCGAATCGCGACCAATGACTGGCGACGAGACAACGCGACCAATGAACGGGTGGAAACGACGGAATGGCACAATATCGTGCTGTTCAAGCGCATGGCGGAAGTGGCCGAGCGATACCTAAAGAAAGGGTCGCAGGTATACATCGAAGGGAGACTGCGAACCCGGAAGTGGCAGGACCGAGAAGGGAACAATCGCTACAACACGGAGGTCATCGCCAATGATATGCAGTTGCTGGGGTCGCGCGGCGGTGGCGGCGGTGGAAACTACGCCTCGGACAACCAAGGGAACTACGCGCCGGAAAGTTCCCGATTTGGCAACGAGGCTCCAAAACCGGGAGGAGCCCCAGCGGGCGATGACGCGGATTTCGATGACGATATCCCGTTCTAGGCCGCCGCGGGAAGAGCCCGCGCCGCGCTGGCGGAAGGGGTGATGACTGGCAAGGTCTACATCGAGACCCACGGGTGCCAGATGAACGAGTACGATTCCGCTAGAATGCGGGACGTGCTACGGGACCGGTTGGGCATGACCCAAACTTCGGACGAGTCCGAGGCCGATTTGTTGTTGCTCAACACCTGCTCGGTTCGCGAGAAGGCCCAGGAGAAAGTCTTCAGCCGTTTAGGCCGGCTCGCCCGGCATAAGAAGTCGAGGCCCGACGTTCTGATCGGCGTTGGGGGGTGCGTGGCGAGTCAAGAGGGAGAAGCTCTGCGCGAGCGTGCGCCGCAAGTCGATATCGTTTTCGGCCCTCAGACCCTGCATCGTTTGCCGGATCTGATCGCGCGGGCGCGTCAGGAGGGCGACGGGGCGCTGGATGTCAGCTTTCCGGAAGTCGAGAAATTCGACAACCTTCCAGAACCCTCGGTGAAGGGCGCTTCGGCGTTCGTATCGATCATGGAGGGATGCGGCAAATACTGCTCGTTCTGCGTGGTGCCCTATACTCGCGGGAAGGAAGTCAGCCGGCCGCTCGACAGCGTCATCCGGGAGGTCGCCGGGCTGGCGGAGCGTGGCGTGCGAGAAGTCACGCTGCTTGGACAGAACGTCAATGCCTGGCGGGGTGATCTGCACGACGGGCGGCCTGCCGATTTCGCCTTGCTGCTGCGCTACGTCTCGGCCGTCGACGGTATCAAGCGAGTGCGGTACACGACATCGCATCCGCGAGAATTCACCGCTTCGCTGATTCGGGTCCATGCGGAAGTCGAGGAGTTGGCGGCGCATGTGCATTTGCCGGTCCAAAGCGGGTCGGACCGTGTTCTGGCCGCGATGAAACGCGGCTATACGGCGCTGGAGTACAAGTCCATCATCCGCGAGCTCAGGGTCGCGCGGCCCGACGTTTCCATTTCTTCGGATTTCATCGTTGGATTCCCTGGCGAGACCGACGAGGACTTCGAGCGCACCTGCCGTTTGGCGGAAGAGGTTGGTCTCGATCAGAGTTTCAGTTTCCTCTACAGCCCGCGCCCCGGCACGCCCGCCTCGAGCCTTCCGGACGACACGCCGGTCCAGAATAAGAGATCCCGCTTGGCCCGACTCCAGAAGCAGTTAGAAGAGCAAGGGCGCGCGATAGCGAAAACTCGCGTCAACACCGTTCAACAGGTTCTGGTGGAAGGCCCTTCGAAACGCGACCCGGAGGAGCTGGCGGGGCGCGCCTCGGACAACCGGATTGTCAACTTCCAAGGCGGCCGAGAGCTGATCGGCACGTTTCAACCGGTTCGCGTCACCGAGACGCGCGCTCACTCGCTGCGCGGAGAATGGGCGGCGCGCCAACCGCATTGAGCGTCCAAGCCGGCATCCTGAAGTTGCTTCTGCGGCCTGCGGACAACTCTCGCTTGGCCAGTCTTTGCGGGCCATTGGACGTGCACCTGCGCCAGCTGGAGGCGCGGTTCGGCATTGAGGTCCGGCATCGAGGTCATGACTTTCAGCTGCTGGGCGAGGAGGCGGCCATGACGGGCGCGGCGGACACCTTGCGAGCGCTTTACCGCCAAACCGAGCATGCGGATCTTTCGGAAGATAGCGTCAGCCGGTTTTTGCTAACAACCTCCGAGAATGGCGAGGGGTCCGAGTCGGGAAAGGCGGAGGAGCTGGTGCTGCGCAATTCTCGCTTGCGCGCCTATGGCGAGGGACAGAAGCGCTATCTCACGGCTTTGCGGGACCACGACTTGGTGTTCGGCGTGGGCCCGGCCGGGACCGGGAAGACTCATCTGGCCATCGCGCAGGCGATCTACGCGTTGGAGCAGGATCTGGCGCAGAAGATCGTTCTGGTGCGCCCGGTACTGGAATCCGGCGAGCGGCTCGGATTCCTTCCTGGCGATCTGGCGCAGAAGATCGATCCTTATTTGCGCCCGATGTACGACGCGCTGGACGAGTTGATGGGGCATGGACGGGCGATGCGAAAGATGGAGAGCAATCTTATAGAGATCGCGCCTTTGGCGTACATGCGCGGGAGGACCCTGAAACATGCGTTCGTGATTCTGGACGAGGCGCAGAACGCGTCTCGCGGACAGATGAAGATGTTTCTGACTCGGCTCGGCTTCGGCTCGCGCGCCGTGATCACCGGTGACCTGACGCAGTCCGACTTGCCGGCGAACGGTCCCTCCGGGCTGGAGGAAGCGCTTAATCTCCTTGGCGATCTGCCGGGCATCGCGCGCGTGCGTTTCACGGAGCGCGACATCGTCCGGCACCCGTTGGTGCGGCAGGTGATCAAGGCGTATTCGCGCGGGACGTGAGATGGCTATTCGAGCGGAGGTCCAGCGCGCGGTTAGCCATTCCGGAGTGCCTTCGACAGAACAGTTCCGGCGTTGGGCTGGAGCGGTGGATCATCAGAGAGAATCTTCGGCATGCATTCGGGTGGTGGACGAGACGGAGATGGGGACGCTCAACGAGCGCTATCGTGGCGAATTGGGCGTGACCAATGTCTTGGCTTTCGCGGCGGACTGGCGTGAGCGCGATCTCGGCTTTTTGGGCGATATAGCGATCTGCGCGCCCGAGGTGTTTCGGGAGGCGTGCCGGTTCGGGCAGGAATCCGAGGCGAGGTTCGCTCACATGACCATTCACGGATTGCTGCATTTGCTGGGGCATGACCATGGCGAGGCGCGCGCGGCCGCGAGCATGGAGAGCGTGGAGCGCGCCGTGATGGAGCGTCTGGGGTATCCGGATCCTTACGAGCTCGAATGAACATGCGACCTTGGAGAGGCTTTCGCTCTCGGATTCGGCGGTGGATGTGGAGAAGGCCTTGGTTGTTACCGAAGAACCAAGATGAGGCGCGGACCTTGATTCGGGAACTCTATGGAAGAGGCGCGCTCAGCGAAAGCTTGCGCAATATGTTCGAGGGGGCTTTCAATATCTCGCGGTTGCGGGCGTCCGACATCATGATTCCGCGTTCCGAAATGAAGATGATCCAGGCCGACGCTTCCCGCGAGGACGTGATTGAGAACGTGAAACGGTATGGACATTCCCGCTATCCGGTAATGGGAGATGATCGGGGCATGGTCGAGGGCATCTTGCTGGCCAAGGACGTGCTGACTCGGGTGGAGAATTCGGAGCGTTCCGAATTCTCCATCAAGGACATGATGCTGCCGCCGAACTTGTTTCCGGAAAGCAAAAGGCTCAGCGCGTTGTTACGGGATTTCCAGCGCAAACGGATTCATATGGGCATCGTGATCAACGAATACGGGGAAGCCGCGGGCTTGGTGACGATCGAGGACGTGTTGGAGGAGATCGTCGGAGAGATTGAGGACGAGCATGATCGGGAGATGGAATCGCCGTTGGTCCGCGCCGTCGGGGAAGGGCACTATGAGGTGAATGCCGCTATGCCGATCACGGACTTCAACGAGCGCTTCAAGTCCTCGCTGGATCCCGACGGTCAGGAGACCGTCGGGGGGATGGTGCTGAAAAAGATGGGTCATCTGCCCGCCATCGAGGAAAAAGTCGAGGTCGGGCGACTCGTGTTCACGGTGATCAAGGTCAAGGACCGGAGGATACGCTTGCTGGACGTGTCGCGGACGCCCTACGGAAAGTAGCGCGCGCATGTCCGGTCCGCTGGGGTTTTGGCGCGGGCTGGGCAGGTGGCCGTGGGCGAGCCTCGGCAGTTTGGCGGGTGGTGCCGTAGCCTCGTTCGGTTTCGCTCCATACGCTTTTCGCCCCGCTCTCTGGGGCGGACTGATCCTGTTCTTTTGCGCGTTGCATTCGGCATCGCCCGCGGCGGCCGCGAGGCGGGGCGGCCTGTTCGGGCTGGGATATTTCGGTTTCGGAATCTATTGGGTTTATTACAGTCTCTACACCTATGCCAGCGCGCCGTTGTGGATCGCTGTCGCGCTAGCCACGACGCTAGCGCTTTATCTGTCCCTGTATCCGATGTTGGCGGCCTGGCTGGCCGCTCGCTTCCTGCCCGAAGGCGTGAAGCGTTTGACGGGAGCGGCCGTGTTGCTGGCGGCGGCGGAATGGTTGCGCGGAACCTTGCTCACCGGATTCCCGTGGGTTCTGGTTGGGCAGGGAAGCCTCGACAGCCCTTGGGCGGGTTATCTGCCTTTGCTGGGAGTCCACGGAGCCGGGCTGGCGCTTTTGCTGTCAGCCGCATGGACGACGGCATGGGCGCTTCGACCGTTTTCCGCGCGGGTGGCGTGGTTGGGAGCCGTGGCGGTGATGGTCGCGAGCGGGGAGGCGTTGCGCTCCATCGCGTGGAGCGAGCCTGTCGGGGAGCCGATCAAGGTGGCTCTGATCCAGCCGAATCTGGATCAAGACGCGCGGTGGAGGGCTAGGAATCTGGACCGCATCCAGGACGCGTACCGAAGCATGACGGAACAGGTGGAGGGCGCTGCGCTCGTGATTTGGCCAGAAGCCGCGATCCCGAAATATTACAGCGATGTGGAAGAGTTTTATGAAACTATTAAAAACGAGACTCTGAAGGGCGGCGCCACTTTGCTCGCGGGCGTCTTCTATCGCGCTGAAAACCGATCCGGGCCCCACAATGGGCTAATGAACCTCGATACGGGTCACTCCTATGGGAAACGCCGCTTGGTGCCTTTTGGAGAATATTCTCCCCTGAGAGAATGGCTGGGTCCGTTGTATCAGCGGATCCATTTCCGGATGCGCGCTCTCGTTCCCGGTCGCGCTCGCTCTCTGATTCAGGTGCGGGGACTCCCGGTGGGGGTGACCATTTGCTACGAATCGGTGTATCCGGCGATCACTCGCCAATCCTTCCCGGAGGCGGTCTACTTGGTGAACGTGAGCAACGACGCGTGGTTCGGAAGAACTCGAGCTCCCTGGCAGCATCTGGAAGCGAATCGGACACGCGCCGCGGAGACCGCGCGGGATCTTCTTCGCGTGGCGAGCACCGGGGTGACCGCGATCATTGGCGCGGACGGAAGCCTTCGGGCCACGGCTCCGCAGTTCGTCTCCGCCATTTTGGAGGGAGAGGCGCAACCCCGAGAAGGAAGCGCTCCGTACGCGCGATTCGGCGAGTGGCCCTATGCGGCTTTGTCCTTGCTGATCCTCACGCTGTGCCTTCGCGATGGGAAAAAGCGGCGAGGTCGAAGTTTTTGGACGAGGTCATGATCGAAATCGAATTCGTTGTCGGTGACGCTCACGACGCGCGCTCGAAAATCGGGTCCTGGCGCGCGCCGGGCGTGGGAGAAGGTATCTCCACGCCGGACTTGCGCAGATCCTCCAGCAACGCGAGAGTCGTTCGTAGGCAAATCGGTCCAGTTCTGACGGCGCGGTCGCACAAGGCTCCTCGAAAACCCAAATAGTCCGGACGGGCGGGGAGGAAATGCCGGGCAGTCCGGGAATCCAACTGGCCCGCGAGCCCGCACAGCAATCCCGCCTTCCGGGTGGCTTGTACCCAGTCCGTCGCTCGGGCTAGATCCAGATGCCGGCCCAGCGAGCCGGAACGCTTGTCAGCGGTGTCCAGCATCAACCCGGAAAAACCCGCCGCGCGGGCGGGCTCGATCCACCGCATGGGGGCGATATCCGGGCGATCCGCGAACAGCACCGCGACCGCTTGAACTGGAGCCTTGATCGCGGCTCGAAACTCAGGGAGCAGGGCTTGCTGGGACTGGAGAGAGAATCCTATCTTGACGAAGTCGACGCCTTCCGTGGACAATCGGCGCGCCTGCCCCAGCGCGTCGTCGTCTTCCGCCGAACCGGCGGCCGCGCTGACTCTTCTTCGCCCACGGACCCGCGTCACGATCTGACGCGCTATCGCGGGGTCCGCCGCGCCCAGCGCCCCTCGGTCCGGATCTTTAAGATCCAAAATCCTGATGGAGGTTTGGAGGAGCAGCTCCGCTTCTCTCGGGTCGCGGACGCTTCCTAGAATATAAGTCATGATTTGGCCTCCTCGCGGGCGGCGTGCTCGCGGACTTTCTCCATCAGCCAACGCCACGCTTCCAGTTCCGTTTCTCCGGCTGTTTTCTGGATCGCGATCTCAAGGTACTCGATTTCGTTATGGATTTTCTCGCTTGGCAGCCGGTCCAGGCGGCTGACCAGGATCGCTAGCTCGATAACGGCCGCCTGCGCCCGGTTGTAGCCCTGAAATGGGGCGTGAGCGACCTCGTGCACGACCTTGCAGGTGAAGGTGGGGCGCGTCGGGTCGTCGTCAAAACGCTCCACTTCCACTTCCGCGTGAGACAGGCAGCTCGCCAGTCGCTGGCAGGGAACGATCTCGGCACTGGTGACGGGCCACTCGCGGCGGTCCGTCAGGCACCCGGCATACACGCGGATGTCATCCGGGCGATTCACCACCGCGCAACCTTCTCGCTGGAGATTTTCCAGAGTGCGCGAAGGGCGAAATGGCTTGAGCAAAAGCCTTCGGTCAAGGACGCGCACGCCCATTGGCGCGATATGCGTCCGGTCGCTGGCGTCGCGCGTCGTCACGACGCTTTCCAGGATTTTCGGCATCAGGATTTCCGGTGTTTCATTTTTTCCTTGCGCTTTTGGCGAGTCGGGCCGACTCCCCGAAATTCTGACAAATCTTTGGAAGACGCCCGCACGGCGCACCCCCAGAGGAACTCTTCGTCTTGCTCGTAGCGTTTCCCGAGTTGCCACGCGATTTGGGCTCGCGTCAGCTCGATGCCCAAATAGTACAGGTGGCCGGGGTCGTCGTCCAAGTCCAAGTCCTCGTAAAAATCGAGCGGGTCCGTATGAACGATCTCCCCATCCCGATTGTACAAGTGAACGCCGTCCTCGGCGACTCGGATCCGGAAATTCCGGTCTTTGACCTGAGCGGCGAACTCGGCGATCTCCTCCGGGTTGTACGGATAAGGGTGTCGCTCGTGCAGCATCATCAACTGGTCGTCTATGCCTTTTGGGGGGATTCCGTGCTTGGCCGCCACCCGCATGATTCTTCGGGCGCGGTCCGCTTCGCGCAATGACGTGCGGCAATGCTCGCTGACCTGCGTGGTCAGGGTGTATCGGATGCTCAGCTCGGAAATCAGTCCGAACAGCAAAGCGTTCATGCCGGCCGTGTCCGCGTGAGTCAGCTCGGTCAGGTTGCCGACTCCCATCAGGATCTCAATGTCCGGATAGCGGCGGCGAAGCTCGACATAACGAGCGATCGAATCGGCGCATCCGAAGTGAATGGGGTCTAGGATCGGATCGGCGATGAAAGGTCGGTCCTTCTCTAGGAAATGATCGACGCACGCGCAGAGCGACTCGAGATCCGTATTGCTGTTTCCGATGAGCACGGGAATGGAATCGACCTCGTCAGCGACCCATAGACTGTCCGACTGCAGACTGAGAAGGAAATCCGCTCCGGCTTGTCCACCAAGAATCAGGTTTTCCGTCTCCAGCGAATCCACGCTAACCAAAAAGTCTTCCCGCTTCAACGTTTTCACGGTATCGGCCAAGTGCGGAAATTCGATTCCTGGCAAGCAACCGATATCGATGATGTCGGCGCCCTCCTCCTGATAGTGGCGGGCTTGGGCCAGGATGGCGTCCATGCTGAGGTTGGGCGCCTCGGTGATTTCAGCGAAGATCTGGACGTCGTATCGAGACAGGTCTTCCTCCGTCGTGACCCGGCCGAAGTGAGTCGGCAGATCCTTGAGCTCGTCAGGTCCACGTTCGAATGGAACTCCAAACTTGGCTTCCAGCGCTTCCAGATCCCCCCGCATCCGTCCGGGAAGCATGACGCGGTCGATGTCTGGCGGTAGATCAAGGCGCTTCTCGATCAGCTTGGGAGTCATCAGCGCGGCTACGCTCGCGCCGAGTTGGCGAACCTCATACGCGAAATCCGTTGGTTGCATGGTTTCCAACACGCGATTCAGGCTACGCTCGGCGAGCCGCCCGGTCAGAAACAGGATTTTTTCGGTCATGAACGAGAGTCCGATCAAAATTTTAGCAAGGAGGGGCCAGTTTCAAGGATTTCGTCCAGCCCCGGAGAGGCCATTCGTCTATCTGTTTTTTCTAGGAGCTGGCTGGGCGCGAGATCGCTAGTAGATGGTGAGTATGCTTATTCTGCTACAATTCGCCGGCGAGACCGCCGCTGGCGTTTGGCGCCGGAAGTCAATGACGAACAGGGAGCCATGAGCATGATGACGAATGGATGGCGCGCCGCCGGAACCTCGTCGCGGGGAAGCGCCGTTAGCGCGCCGGCTTCGCTTATCGCCCCCCCCCCCCCCCCCCCCCTCATATGGGGGCGGGGCTGAGGCTGTGGGTGGCCTCGGGAGAGTCGCCCGCCGCCTGACGGCGGGACTCGCCTGCGTCTTCTTCGCGCTGGTGGCGCTCGCCGCGCCCGAAAACGCCCGCGCCGCCAAAACCATCACCCTTTCGGCGTCGTCGACCTCGATCACCGAGGGGGATACCGGCTCGACGGACGTGACGGTCACCGTCACGCTCGGCGAGGCGGCGCCGGCGGGCTTTTCGATTACCGTTACTTCTGACTTCCCCTCTGGCACGGCCAAGGGCTCCAGCAAGGGGCGCGACCCCTGCGCGGCGCCGCTGATCCCGGCGGATACCGACTGGTGCTATCCGGCCAGCGTCACGGTCTCGATCGCCGAAGGCGAGACCCAGGGCACGATGAAAGTGCGTATCCTCGGCGACGCGCGGGACGAGCCGAACGAGACCATCAAGCTGCTTGGTTACGAGACCGGCTGGACCTCCGGCAGGCTCACCCTGACCATCGTGGACGACGACGACAGCGCCGCCAAACCCGCGGCGCCGACGGGGTTGTTGGCGGAGGCGGGCGACGCGCGGGTGACGCTGTCGTGGACCGATCCAGACGACGATTCGATCACGCGGTATCAGCTGCGGCAGAAGAAGGGCGGCGCCGCCTGGGGCGGCTGGACCGCCATTTCCGGTTCGGGCGCGGCCACCGTGCGGCACACGGTGACGGGTCTGGACAACGATGTGGAGTACCGCTTCCGCATTCGGGCGCGGAACAGTGGCGGCAACGGGCGGCAGTCGGCGGTGGTGGAGGCGACGCCGTCGGCGTCGGCGGCGGTTCCCAAGCCGGAGCTGAGCGCCGAAGCGGGTTACGCCTCGGTCACCCTGAGCTGGAGCGCCTTGTCGGGCGTGACGGTCGCGATCTGGGGCTACCAGTACAAGCCGGATGGCGGCTCCTGGAGCAGGACCACGACGATCACGGGCGGGAGCGTGACGAGCGTCAGGGTGTCGGGTCTGACGGTCGGCACGAAATACACGTTCCGCCTGTTCGCCCGCACCGGCAGCGGCGCGCAGTCGGTGTGGTCGGACCAGGTGAAGGCGACGCCGACGAATACTGTTCCCAAGCCGGTTCTGACGGCGGCGGGGAGCGACGCCTCGGCCACCCTGAGCTGGAACGCCTTGTCGGGCATTCCGATAACGAGCTGGGGTTACCAGTACAAGAGTTCGGGCGGCTGGAGCACGACCACGACGCTCACGGGCGGGAGCCGGACGAGCGTCAAGGTGACGGGTTTGACGAACGGCACGAAATACACGTTTCGCCTGTTCGCCGCGGTCCGTCCCGGGGTGCAGTCGTCGTGGTCGGACCAGGTGAAGGCGACGCCGATGCCGCTGCCGGGAGTGACCCTCAAGCCGATGGAGCTGGAGCTGGAGGAGGGGGATAGCGGCTCGTACACGGTGGTTCTGAGCTCGAAGCCGTTGGCGGCGGTGACGGTGTCGGTGGGCGGGACGACGGCGGAGGTGACGGCGACGCCGTCGAGTCTGACGTTCACGACGGCGGACTGGTCGACGGCCCAGACGGTGACGGTGGAGGCGGTGGAGGAGAACGACGACACGATGACGGACCCGCCGACGCGGCTGACGCATGTGGCGACGAGCAGGGGCTACGGCTCGGTGTCGGTCGGGACGGTGGAGGTGTCGGTGAAGGAGGACGATCCGGGGGGGACGGTGGCGCCGACGGAGCTGACGGTCGTGGAGGGCGGGAGCGGCTCGTACACGGTGGTTCTGCACACGAAGCCGTCGGCGAGCGTGACGGTGACGGTGGGCGGGGCGTCGGGGGACGTGTCGGCGGCGCCATCGAGCCTGACGTTCACGACGGCGACTTGGAACGTTCCGGTGACGGTGACGGTGTCGGCGGCGGCGGACGAGGACGCGGAGGCGGAGGCGGCGGTGACGCTGACGCACGCGACCGCGGGCGGGGGCTACGACGACGCGACGCTGTCGGACGTGTCGGTGTCGGTGTCGGAGACGACGCCGATCCTGCAATTATCGGCGGACCCGTCGGTGACGGCGGAGGGGGAGGCGATCCGGCTGACGGTGGCGTCGGACAAGGCGGTGACGGGCATGCTGACGGTTCGCCTGAATTTATCGGCGCGGGAGGAGAGCGGCTTCGACGCGGAGGACATCGAGGGCGGGCTGGGCCCGCGGGACTTCCAGGCGGACTTCGGGGCGGAGGCGGGGATGGCGGGGATCGTGCTGATCCCGACGGCAGGGGATCAGGGGTCGGAGGGGGAGGAGGCGTACCGGGTCGAGCTGCTGGCGGGGACGGGCTACGCGGTGGGGGCGGACGCTCTGGCGGACGGGATAGTGAGCGACCGGCTGGGGGCGGCGGAGCGGGCGAGCCGGGTGAACGCGGCGGCGCTGCCGCAGGCGCTGGCGGCGGCGGTGGCGCAGGCGACCGGGGTGATCGCGCGGCGGATCGAGCTCGCGGCGTCGGGGGTGGAGCCGGAGGCGCTGGACCTGGGCGCGGCGCTGGCGTCGGGGGCGGGCGCGGACGGGCTGGACTGGCGGGCGGCGTTGTCCGGGACGGCGCTGGCGACGGGATTGACCGGGGCGGACGGGAGCCGGGTGGCGTCGGTCTGGGTTCGCGGGGCGCTGTCGTCGCTGGACGGGTCGGAGGACGGGGTGTCCTGGGACGGGGAGGTGTGGTCGGCGCACGCCGGGGTGGACTTCCGGGCGCGCCCGGACGTTCTGGCGGGGGTGGCGGCGTCCTACGCGGAGGGCGATCTGGACACGGAGGCGGACGGGGTTCGGGGGCGGCACGAGACGCGGCTGGCGTCGGTGCGCCCGTATGTGGCGTGGCTTTTGGAGGACGGGTCGAGCTTGTGGGCGAGCGCGAGCTACGGGCGCGGGAAGGTTCGGGTGCGGGAGGACGGTCAGGCGACGCGGGAGGCGGACTTGCGGACGCGGAGCGCGTCGGCGGGGGGCTGGCGGACGCTGTCGGAGCGCTCGGGCGCGGGAGGAGACGTTCTGCGATTGGCGCTGCGGGGGGAGAGCTCGCTGGCGCGGGCGCGGACGGACGCGGAGGACGGGCTGGAGGGGCTGTCGGTGGACGCGAGCCGCGTTCGGCTGGCGCTGGAGGGGTCGCGGGAGCGGATGTTGGAGGACGGGGGCAGGCTGACGCCGGCGCTGGAGGCGGGGGCGCGCTACGACGGGGGCGACGCGACGGACGGGGCGGGGGCGGAGCTGGGGGCGAGCGTGTCGTACTTGGATGGGACGGGCCGGATGTCGGTGGAGTTTCGGACGCGGGCGCTGGTGGCGCACGAGGCGGATCGCGACGAGTGGAGCGCGAGCGCGCGGATGTCGGTGACGCCGGAGGCGAGCGGTCGGGGTCCGTCGCTGCGGCTGTCGCTGGGTCGGGGCGACGCGGGGAGCGGGCTGGCGCGGCTGTTCGCGCGGGAGGGGTCGTCGGCGAGGCTGGGGGAGGCGGAGGCGCGGACGCGGCTGGAGGCGGAGGTGGGTCAGGGGCTGTCGGGGCCGTGGGCGGGGCTGGCGACGCCGTACGCGGGGCTGTCGGTGGAGGAGTCCGGGTTGGCGCTGCTGCGATTGGGGACGCGCTACCGCCGTGGCGAGACGCTGGCGCTGGCGCTGGAGGCGGAGACCGGCGACGAGAGCCGGATCGCCCTGCGCGCCTCCTTCCAATGGTGAGCGCGAGATGCGAAGATGCGACATGATCGTTCCATCCGAAATCAAGCCTTTCGAAGGTTTTTCCTGCTGAAAGCTCGTGCTCGCGCGGGGGTTCGCTGGTCACGCTCGGATCAAGAGGACGCTCTCTCGTCTTGACCAGTCGCGGGATTCGCTTCGGAAACGCGTTACCAGCGCTTCCTTGCATGTATCTCCACAATATTCAGTTCGCTTTGGTTGAAATAGGCCAACGTCCACTGTCAAGCCAACACGGAGGCGGTGTCCGAGAACAGCCGTCGGGGGTTATGGGAGATCAGTCAAGACCATCTCTCATGTCCAAACGCCCAAATCAAGAGCATGGGTGGACATGCGTGGCGAACCCAAGAAGCACGATGCCAGAGCGCCGTTTCGTCAGGCTTTAATTAGCCACTCCAGAAGTGCCCGCTTGCGTCATCCGATCTTTCATGCTCCAAGGGATTCGGGCCGAGCAAAAGAGATTTCCGACGCGTAAGAGGACTTGACAAATGAAAGCGCATTTGGTAAAATGCTTGTGCACTCAAAAAAGATTGCTTTATGGAAGAACGTCGCATATACCAGTGAAATTACGAATCCTTGAACGCTTCGCTAATCTGGAATTCCGGGCTGGCGCGCCTTGAGAATCCTCCCGAGGCATGAGCGAGGAAATCAGCCGGGAGGTTTCCAGCTCACGAAGTCTGAACCATTATTCAAAACCACCGATCAGTTGATATCGCCTGCATGGCTGGAAGGGCTTATCGTGGCATCGTTTCCGCCTCCGGCAGGCGCGCATTTCAAGCTTTTCACTTCGAAGAACGGCTTCTTGGTCCTCAATCCTTGAATAACCACCGCATGGAGGTATGAACTATGCGCTATCTGATATTGCTCGCATGCGCTTTCGCCTTGCCACCCCTGTTGCTTCTGGAATATTACCCGGAGGCGGCCATGGTCGTCTTGACTCTCTATGCGTCTACGGTTCTCGCGTGGATCGTCGCCGGATACCTGGATTATCAAGACATGATTGAGGAAGAGGATGAGTGAGGAAGATCGGAAACTCTTCGTTTCATGGGTTATCCTGTCCGTTATGGCGATTTCCAGATTGCTGGAGCTCCGAAGGAAAAAGCGATTGACGTTGGCGAGAGAGAAACGTCATTGATCCAGATCCGATTCGCCTCATTCTGGAAAAATATAACATCCCCAGTTTCAACTTTCAAGTGCAACACTCCGAAGAATGGCGGTGGAGGCGATGAGTCGCGGTAAGGTCTCATTGTCAAAAACCGCCCCCGAGAGAGGCGCTTATGAGAAGTTACACGCAACTCACCGAGACCCAACGTTACCAGATCGAGGCGCTGCGGGGCCTCGACATGAGCCAGGCGGAGGTGGCGCGAAGGATCGGCGTCGACCGCGGCACGGTGTGCCGCGAGCTGAAGCGGAACGCCGACGCTCGGAGCGGACGATACCGGGCCGAGCTGGCGTGCCGAAAGGCGAAAGAGCGCCGCCAGAAGCGGGCTCGGCGGCGGGTCTCGCCGGCGGTGTGGAGGCGGGTCAAGAAGCTGCTGAAGCAGGGCTGGAGCCCGCAGCAGATCAGCGCGTGGCTGGACAAGGAGGGCTTGGCGAAGGTGAGCCACGAGCTCATCTACCGCTGGGTATGGGCGGATCGGCGGCGGGGCGGCGACCTGTATCTGTATTTGCGGCAAGGCCACCGTCGGCGCCGGCGGTATGGGCGCGGGAAGGGCCGGTCGCGCATTCCGGGGCGGGTGCCGATCCAGGAGCGTCCGGAGGTGGTGGAGACGCGCTCGCGGCTGGGAGACTGGGAAGCGGACACGGTGATCGGACGGCGGGGCAGCGGGGTTCTGGCGTCGCTGCTCGAGCGCAAGTCGCGGCTGGTGCGTTTCAAGCGGTTGCCCCGGCGCTCGGCGCGCGCGGTGGCGGACGCGATCATCGGCATGCTGGCGCCGTTGAAGGACCGGGTTCTGACCTTGACCTCGGACAATGGAACCGAGTTCGCGGATCACCGGCGGGTGGCGCGCCTCCTGGGCGCGGAGTTTTACTTCGCGGATCCGTATTCCTCTTGGCAGCGCGGGAGCAACGAGAACGCGAATGGGCTGATCCGGCAGTATTTCCCGAAGTCGCGGCGGTTCGACACGATCTCGGAGGAGGAGGCGCGGGCGGTGGAGGACCGCCTGAACAACCGGCCTCGGCGCCGCTTGGGATGGCGCACGCCGAACGAGGCGTTTTTCGGAGCGGATTCGGAGGTGGTTCGGGCCTGGCGAGAGGAGATGTCCCGGCTTTTGTAAATTCGAGGGGGCAGGTTGGCGCGGCGATGATTCGTCCGGGGAAGGCCGGCCTTCCCCGGACGGAACGCGGCCGACTGTCGCCGGCTTCCCCCGACCCTCTCCCCCATCCTGCCGTTCTTCCCGTCCGGCGACCGACCCTCGCCGCCTTCCCCCGATCCTCTTCGTCATCCTGCCGCTCTCGCCGCTCTCCACCGGGTTACAATGCTGTTGCACTTGAAAGTTGAAACTGGGATCTCGCTTCCGCGCGGTCCTGTAAAATCCGACCTATCGATCCGCCTCGCGGGAACCGTTCCGGGCCGTGCCCACATCTGGACTTCACAAGTTCTTGAACGTCAAGTCTCGACCGAAAATTCTTCGCCGGAGCGCGTCTCCCGATGCCTTGGCGGCGCTTCAGGTATTGCCTTCGCTGCAGCGCAGGGTTTTCGCTCATCGGGGGATTACCGACCCGGGCGAGCTTGAATTATCGTTGCGGCGGTTGCATCCGGTCAGCGAGTTTTCGGCATGTTCGCGGGCGGCGGAGTTACTGCATTCCGTGATGGTCGAGGGCGGGCGAATTCTGCTGGTCGGGGATTACGACGCGGATGGCGCGACGGGCGTGGCCGTCGCGATGCGCAGTTTGCGCGCGATGGGCTACGAGAACGTGGATTACCTGGTTCCGGATCGTTTTCGGCATGGTTATGGGTTTTGCCCAGAATTGATGGAGGAGGTCGAGCGACGCGATCCTTCCCTGATCGTGACGATCGATAACGGGATGTCGAGCCAAGACGCGGTCGCGAAGGCTCGCGCGCGCGGAATTCGAGTATTGATCACCGATCACCATCTGCCAGGAGACGAGTTGCCTGATGCCGATTGCATCGTCAATCCGAACAGTCCGCCTGACAGTTTCGCCAGTTCGGCTCTCGCTGGCGTCGGAGTGGTGTTCTACGTTATGCTGGCCTTGCGTCAGCGTTTGGACGAGGAGAGGTGGTTCTCCGAACGTGGAGTCGAGAAGCCGAACATGGCGCGGTTTCTGGATCTGGTGGCTCTGGGCACAATCGCCGACGTGGTGCCGCTGGACCTGAACAACCGAATTCTTGTGGAGCATGGGTTGCGGTGCATTCGAAACGGCCGGGGGGTCCCTGGCATCGTCTCGCTCTTGCGTCAAGGCAATCGAGACCCTCGTCAAGTGGGTAGCGCGGATTTGGCTTTCGCCGTGGGCCCGCGCGTCAACGCGGCCGGACGGATGGAGGACATCGCGGTCGGAATCCGTTGCTTGCTCGCGGAAGGTCGCGTCGAGGCTCACGAACTAGCCAGGCAATTGGATCGGATCAACGTCAAGCGGCGCGCCGAAGAAGGATCGATGCATATCGAGGCGCTCAACGAAGTGGATCGGTTGCCGCTGGAGACTGGGAGGGCCGCGAGCCTGTGCCTCTACCGACCGAATTGGCACGAAGGCGTGGTTGGAATCATCGCGTCGAGGATCAAGGAGAAGTATGGGCTGCCAGCCATCGTTTTCGCGCGATCTCAGGACAACCTCCTGAAAGGATCGGGGCGTTCGATTCAGGGACTGAATCTTCGAGACGCTCTGGTCGATGTCGATCAGGCGGAGCCCGGCCTCATGCGACGCTATGGAGGACACGCGATGGCGGTCGGGCTCACGCTCCGGGAAGATGGGTTGGAGCGATTCCAGTCTCTGCTCGAGAAAGCGGTTTCGAAGGCGCTCGGTGGCTGTTGTCCGGTTCAAACTATCGAGACGGATGGCGAATTGGCGAAAGAGGAGTGGACCCTGGAGAACGCGGAATTCGCCGCGCGCGGACATCCTTGGGGTCGGGATTTCCTGCCCCCGCTGTTCGAGGGCGAATTCGAGATACAGGAGAGAAAGACCTTCAAGGGCGCGCATACCCGCTTTCACCTCAACCCGGTCGGCCATCCAGAGATCCGTATCAAGGCGATGGCGTTCTCTCACGACCGTTTCGACTGGGATAAGGAAAAATCCAGATTTCGGCTGGTGTACGAACTGGGCGTGGACGAGTTTCAGGGACACCGCTCATGCATGCTGAATATCCAGCATATCGCGTCGCTCTGATTCGATGCGCGGCGTTCTTGGCGGGTTGTTCGATCCTATTCATTTCGGGCATTGCAGACTCGCGCTGGAATTCCTGTCGATTCTCAGCTTGACGGAGGTGCGCCTCGTTCCATGCGGGCATCCGGCGCATCGCGCTCCGCCGCGCGCTTCTGCGGAGCATCGCTGGAACATGGTGCGGCTGGTCGCGGATGGCGCGAAATTGGTGGCGGACGACCGGGAGCTGAGGAGGCCGGGACCATCCTATACCTACGACACGCTGAGATCCCTCAAGGACGAGGACTCGAATCCTTTGTGTTTGCTGGTTGGGGCGGACGCGCTGGGGGGATTGCCATCCTGGCGCCGGGCGGAAGACCTGATCCAGTTGTGCCATGTGGCGGCCCTCGCGCGGCCTGGGAGCGAAATGGAAGCGTCGTTGCCGGATTCGTGGAAAGCGCGTTGCGTTCGCGAGCCCGAGGCGTTGCGGCGCTCGCCTTGTGGTAGGATTTATCTGCATCAAGGGACTCCGCGAAATTTCTCTTCTAGCCAAATTCGCGACCGTATTCGCTCCGGCGCGTCACCGCGCTACTGCGTTCCGGGTTCCGTGTGGGCGTATATCCGCCGTCATCGCTTGTACCTTGACTGAGCGGAATGCTGTCGAAGGCTGATTCCAGCATGGAGGTCGACGCTCTCAAGCGGCTGGTGGTCGAGGCTCTGGACGATATGAAGGCCGAGGATACGGTCGTGCTTGACGTTCGGGATAAAACGACGATCACGGTATACATGATCATCGCGAGCGGCCGCTCGGACCGGCATGTGCGTAGCATCGCGGATCGAGTGGTCGAGAAGGCGCGCGCCGCGCGCGTGGGGCGGGTGTCCGCGGAACGCGGCCGCGATTGGATATTGCTGGATGCGGGGGACGTGGTGGTGCATGTCATGCTACCGGAGACCCGCGATCTGTACGCGCTGGAAAAGCTTTGGTCCGTCTCTCTGGATGACGCGCGCGTCAGCCAATGAGACGTCTGATTCTGGCTTCGGCCTCGCCTAGGCGAGGCGATTTGTTGCGTATGGCTGGAATCGATTTCGAGGCCCGTCCGGTCCAGATCGACGAATCTCCTCGTCCAGGAGAAGATGGTCTCGCCATAGCGTCGCGGCTGGCGCGAGACAAGGCCGAAGCCGGTCTGGAAGACGATTCGGAATCTGTCGTTCTGGCGGCGGACACTGTGGTGTCGTGCGGAGGAGAGCCTCAAGGCAAGCCGCGGAATTATGAGGATTTCGTGGCGATGATGAGGGAAATCAGCGGCGCGTCCCACAATGTGATCAGCGGCGTTTGCGTGATGTCACGTGATCGGCGGACCGCTTTCCAGAGCGTCACGGAGGTAGTGTTCGACGTTTTGCCGCCTGCTTGGATCCAAGCGTACTGGGCGAGCGGCGAGCCAAAGGACAAGGCGGGAGGCTACGCGATCCAAGGGATGGCGGGAAGCCGAGTGCGCGAGATTCGCGGTAGCTACACCAACGTGGTCGGGTTGCCCTTGTGCGAATCTTGCGCGGTCTTGTCGGAGTTTGGGATTCTTCCGGATTTCATGAGCGCGTCGAGGCGATAGCCTTTGCTTGATCTCCTTGCGTCAAATCCGCGTTTAAAATACCGGCCTCATTGGCCACCGCGTGTGCGCGTGCTCCATAGAACAACCTCGCGCGGCGGGTCGCCCGTTTCTTCTCTTTCCCAGCGATGAAAAGGCTTGGCAGTTATCTGGGCCTGACGCTAGCGCTGATCTTGGGCGCTCTGGCGCTCACCTCGACCGCTGCGCGCGTCGTGCTGCTGACGTTGGACGATGTCCATCCGTATCTGAGCCGCTGGCTCTCCGAGTCTCTCGATGTGCGAATTGATGTCGATCATGCCGTGAGCGAATGGCGGGGCGTTTATCCATCCGTCATTCTGCATGGCGTGACGTTGCGGTTCGATGGCACGGAAGTGGCGCACCGCTTCGACCGGATGTCTTTTAACCTTGATCTGCTCGAGAGTCTTTTCTCCTTGTCTCTGATCCCGGAACGGATTTCCGTGGTGGGTGGAGCGATTCGCCTGCAACGCCTGGAAGACGGAAACTGGGCCTTGGAAGGCATGCCCGAGAAGACGGCCGAGTCAGCTTGGAGCCTGCCTGTTGACGATATATGGTTGCGGGATGTGCGGATTGATCTCCTTGATCGGAAAACCGGTGATCGAGTGGATCTGGGCGCGGTAGATATGGACGTGTCGGTAGGCTTGCTGGGGGTCGTGGCGCGGGCGCGAAACCGGGTGCCGAGTTCGGGCGACCTCGACTTCGAGTTGCAGGTGGAGTTCGATACCGCGGGAGCGGGGAAGGGAGTTTTGCGGGTGGACCGCATGCGCTGGGTTCAATTGATGGCCTGGCTACCGAACGATGCGCGCCGATGGGTGGAATTCTTGCCGGAGGATATCCGCGCGCGCGCGGAAGCGAGGCTGGAATGGGACGATTTGGCGCCGCGATTCGCTGGAGTACGTATGGAGCTGGAACGCCCGAAATCCGAGGGCGCGGAGTGGGAAAAGTTGTCGGGCGCGCTCAACTGGCGAGCCTTGCGAGAAGGGCACATGATCTCGTTGAGCAGGCTGGAGCTCGATCAGCGCGTGGTCGCGGAGGGAGCGCGTCTGGAGCATCAAGGAGAAGCCATGCGCGGTGGCTTGGTTTCCTTGGATATCGCGTTGGCGAAGCGGCTCGCCGCGATCGCTGGACATGGACTGGAAAGCCTTCCTTTTGGTGGCATCACGTCTGGGAAGGTCTACCGATTGAGCGGGGAAGTCCACCTGCAGGACCAGCCGACCTATTGGGCTCATGCGGAGGTGACGGGACTCGGGCTTTCCATCCCAGAGAAAGGGGGTTCTCTGAGTGGACTTGACGGCGCGGTGAGCGTCTCCGAGCGAGGCTTCCGCCTCGACCTGGACTCTGAAAATGTGGAAATCTCCTATGCGCCGTGGAATCTGGACGCGGTTCGGCCTGGACGATCCAGGCTTCGGTTGGACGTGTGGACAGGAGAAGATTGCTGCGCTTTCAGAGCGAAGGATATCCAAGTGTCGAATCCCGCGTTTCGCCTTCATGGCGCAGTGTGGATGGGCTCGGGCAAGTCGCCTAGGTTGCGCGCGGACATGAAAATCGAGCGCGCGGATCTGCCCGTCGTTTCGCGATGGTTCCCTTCCGGGTTTTTGTCCGACGCGGATGACCGCTGGGTGAGGTCGGCCTTCAAAGCGGGAAGCCTGATTGATGCCCGCTTGCGTCTGGATGCGCCGTTGTCGGACGAGACGCCCGCCTCGCCTGGTCCCGAGTTTACGCTAGAGGGCGCTCTGCGCGAGGTTGATCTCGATTATGAGCCGGGGTTGCCGATGTTTCGGGAGATTGAGGGAACGGTCCTTCTCGACAAACAGTCGCTGCATGCCATCATCCACCAAGCCAGCATCCAAAACTCGAGCGTGCGTCATGCGGCGCTTCGAATGGATGATCTGGGTTTGATGGATATGCATATGAGCAGCGTGCTGGAAGGGCCGGTGAGCGATGTGCCGGAGTTTCTCGAATCTATCGAATGGATGTCCCCGGCCTTCAATCAGGCTTTGCTGCTTAAGGGGAGATCGACGCTGGACCTGCAGCTAAACCTTCCTCTGGATCAACGTCTGGACCATGAAGCCAAAGTGAAGGGCGTCATGAGGTTGCATGACGACCGGATGGATATCTTGGCCATCAATTCCCATTTGGACGAGATTAATGGGGAGCTCAGATACCAAGACGAAAGGCTGGCGGGCTCGCTGGAGGCCCGATTTTCTGGCCATCCCGCCCGCGTGGATTTGGCTACGACTCGCTCGGGAGATTTCCAAGTCAAGATCCAGGCGCTCGCGTCCTTGCAGGATTACTTGCCGCGGGAGGCGCGCCCCACGTTTTCTTGGCTCAGGGGCCGCTCGGCTTGGGACCTTACGTTGCTGCTTCCCGGAGCGACCGAGAGATCGACTCGGGACTACCTGACCGTATTCGGGAAAAGCGATTTCCGGGGGACTGAGGTTGATTTACCAGACCCTTTGGGTAAGACGAAGAAAGAGGCGCGACGATTGGAAGTGAGGGCGGATATCGATCTTGACGGTAGAGCGGATCTCTCGCTCGAATACGCGGATCTAGCGCGCGCGCGCTTGCGGGTAAATCCGGAAAGCGCGGTGAGCGGCGCGATCGGTTTAGGTCTGGATGAGGCGCCGGCTCATTCGGATTCCAAACTGGTGCTGACGGGAAGCATGTCGAAGGTCAACGCGCGAGATTGGATTGACTGGAAAAAGCGGTACGCGGGTCAAGAAGGAGTCTGGCCGGAAATTTCTGGTTTGCGAGCGGACCGACTGGAGGCGTTCGGTCTGGATGTGGAAGACGCGGAACTGTCGGTGCGTTTCACGGAAGAGAAAGATCAATTCGCGATCAACGCGCCGGCCATTCGAGGCATCCTCGACCTTCCCAAAGAAGACGGGAAGCCGATAAGAGGGGCTTTCGATTGGTTACGCCTTTCCACGAGACAGCTGGAGACGATGGAAGATGCGGGAGAAACGGATTTGGCTCCTCAGGACCTTCCGCCTTTGGATATGGAATTCAGATTGCTGCATGTCGGACCGTACGAGTTCCGTGACGCTCGACTCGTGACATCGCCAGGAGAGCGGCGAGTCAATATCGACGGACTCCAGGCGAAATCGCATAAATTCCACATGGATCTGAGTGGGCACTGGTCATTGGAGAATGGCAGGCACCTTACCCTGTTGCGGGGGGCGGTCCATACGGACGATCTGCATGAGACGCTGAAGCATTGGTCGGTCGACAATCCCTTGAGGGAGGGGGTGATCGACGTGGATTTAGCTCTGCAGTGGGCCGGAGCTCCGCATGAATACGAGTTCAAGAAGCTTCAGGGCTATATTGACATAAAGGGAAAGGATGGGCGCATTCGCAACGTGGCGCCGGAATTCGCGCGCATCCTGGCTCTGCTGAACCTCGAGATGATCTTCGAGCGCCTGTCGCTTGAGTTCGATGATGTGGTGCGGGGTGGGTTCACTTATCAAACCGTGGATGGGAAATTCGATTTCCTGCAGGGCAATCTGAGCACCAGCGAATTTCGCATTATCGGGCCGTCGGCGCAGTTTCTGATCGGTGGTCACATCGGAGTGGAGAACGAGGATTATGATCTGACCGTCGTGGCGACGCCGGAAACCAGCGCGTTGCTTCCGGCTTTCGGGGCGCTTGGTGGACCGGTGGGAATCGCCGGAGCGTATATTGGCACCAAGGTACTGGACTGGCTCGGATTCGGGATCAATCAGGCGACCGCCGTCACGTACCAGGTGACCGGGTCCTGGTCGAACCCGATCATTCAGGAAATCACGCCCGCCAAGCAGGAATCGAAATAGCGACCCTATGATTCCGTAGGGGGCGGAGGGGATGAGGGTTTGGCGGGAGGTTTGGTCTCGATCTTGGGAGAATCTTGGTCAGGCATTCCGCCGTTGGATTGGGAGTTGGGGGATTCGCCGCCTGTCGCGCCACCGCGCCGACGATTGCGGCCGCCTCTTCGTCCTCGCCGGCGGCGGCGCGGCGTGCCGTTTTGCTCGCCCTGACCATTGCTGGCGCGCTTCTCATTTTGAGTTTGGGAGGCCGGGCCACGGGGACGAGAACCGGAACGCCGCCGCCGACGGCTTGGTCTGGCTCGATCAGGCTTTTTCTCGGAAGGGGGGGCCTCAGATTTGGCTTTCTCCGCGAGCTGTTGGTCATTCTTGGAGAATAGATTGATGAGCCACTGAAACCTTCCCGACGCGCTCTTCTTTTTCATGGATTTCGGGGATTCCGTGACATGTTGCGCCACGTCGACGACAGGTCGGTCCTGGCTTTCTTTACGTGCGGAGACCGGTTTGGGTCTCCTCGAGCGAAAATCCTTAGCTTCGAGCTCATGGCTGAGCGATGACTGATAATCGAAACCGCGCTCGATTTCCTCGTCGCCCTCCCGGTAGCGACGCACCCGATAGTGCGGCGTTTCCAGCCCTTGCACGGGCAGCAAGCGGACATGCGAGCCGTGCCGCTGGGTGATTCTCGATATGTGGTCGCGCTTCTCGTTGAGCAGGTACGCGGTGAGGTCAATGGGGAGCTCGGTGACTACCATTCCCGTGTCCTGCTTCATCGCCTCTTCTTCAATCAGGCGAAGGATGGCGAGAGACAGGGATTGAATGGTTCGGATCGTGCCGTGTCCGCCGCATCGAGGGCAGGTGACTTGGGTGAACTCCCCAAGCGCGGGGCGAAGCCGTTGCCGGGACAGTTCCAGAAGTCCGAAGCGGGAGATTTTTCCAGTCTGCACGCGCGCCCGGTCCAGGCGGGTGCATTCCCGAAACTCGTTTTCCACTTTCCTCTGGTTCGAGCCGCTGACCATATCGATGAAATCGATCACGATGAGGCCCCCCAAGTCGCGGAGGCGTAACTGTCGGGCGATTTCCCTGGCTGCCTCGAGATTCGTGTTCAGCGCGGTCGTCTCGATATCGCCGCTTTTGGTCGCCCGAGCTGAATTGATATCTATAGAGACGAGCGCCTCGGTGTGGTCGATCGCGATCGTGCCTCCAGAAGGCAGGTTGATCATCCGGTTGTGCGCGGATTCGATTTGGCTCTCGATCTGGTAGTGGCTGAACAGGGGGATGGACTCTTGATAGAGTTTGACGTTGCTCAAGTATTTCGGGGCCATCCGGCCAACGAATTTGCGGGCTTGCTCGTAAATTTCCTCATTGTCGATCAGAACCTCGCTGATGTCGTCGCGGAGGTTGTCTCGAAGGGCGCGGACGACCGCGTCGTTGTCACTGTAGATCAGAAATGGAGCGGGCTTTTTCGCCGCCTCAAGAATAGCCTCCCAGAGTTGGGTCTGATTATCGAGATCCCATTGCAACTCCTCGACGCTGTGCCCGATTCCCGCGGTTCGCACGATGACTCCCGCCCCTTTGGCTGGGGTTAGCTGGGAAACGAGTTTTTGCAGCTCGTCCCGGTCTCCGCCCTCAATCTGCCGCGAGATGCCGCTGGCTCGGGGTTTGTTTGGGGTCAGCACCAGGTAGCGACCCGGTAGGCTTGGATAGGTCGTCAGCGCGGCTCCCTTGTTGCCACGCTCATCTTGGGAGACTTGGACGATCAACTCTTGGCCATTGCGAACGGCCTCGCGAATGGTGGACGCGGATGGGGTCCTGAAATAATTGGGAGCGATTTCCCGGAAAGGAAGAAACCCATGGCGCGGCGCGCCATAATCCACGAAGGCCGCTTCGAGGCTAGGCTCGAGGCGAACGATTTTGGCTTTGTAGATGTTCGATTTCTTTTGCTTGTTCTCCGTAAGCTCAATATTGAGGTCGTATAGCTCTTGGCCATCGACCATGGCCACGCGCAACTCTTCCGGCTGCGTGGCGTTCACGAGAATTCGTTTCATGGTTATCCTTCAACGGTTGCGGAATACCCGCCATGCGTTGGATCGCATCAGGCCCTATGGCGCGCGAGGCGCGACGTGGATTCGGAAAGTTCGTGTCCACGATTTCGCGTATGACGCCTACGCAGGGCGGGCGCGAAAAGTCTCTCACTCGGCAGATGCCGATGCGCGACATGAGTGAATGGCCGAGCACGAGTGTTTTTCGCTGTGACTAGTAAAAAAGCACGGCCTCCTAGCGTGTTCGCGCCTCAGATCCGTGCCTCGTGTGGTGCAGTATACATCAGGCGGCTTCGAGCTGGCCATGTCCATCGTGGAATCGAAATCGGCTACGCGACCCCAGACTCCCTTTGGTGCGATAAAATGGCGTTCGCAAGCGCATGCGCCATGAGCACCATCGCGAAGTATTTCTCGCCTCATCAGGCCTCTTCCGCTCAACCGGTGAAGTTGACTCTCGGCAGCATGTTCCAGTCTCGTTGGCGCAGGGATATCGTCCGCTTCAGCGATCGCCTCCGCCCTGATCCGTGGCTCGCTCCCCACGATGCATCGTGCCTGAAAAACTGCTCGACCAACCTCGCCGAGAGATCGCCTTTGAAACGAATCCTTTGGTTGTTCGAGATGCTTGGTGGAGCTCTGAACGATTTCCGGGCGATTCCTAGAAACCAGAAGCTCAAGGGTGTGATCGATCCACCACCAGAGCGGAAATGGCGATTGGTGGATAATGAGGACAGCCCACTCGAGTCCGTAACGCGATTCTCGGAACCGGTTCTGTTTGGAAGAGATTCGCCAAAGCTGGTGCCAAGAGCGCGAGAGAAGTGGATCAAAAAACGCGAGCGACCCGGGAATTTTTGCCGCCAGCGACGGGCGACGAAGTTTGTGGACGCTTTTCAATAAGGAGAAATATGGAGAACGAGTCTTGGGTCACGGCCCGCTTCGAAGAGGCGGTGACCTCCCGTCAGGATGTCCAAATAGGGATCCTATCGGATACGCATGGATGGATTCATCCGAAAATTCAGGCGGTTCTGGAGAGCGCCGACTTTATCGTGCACGCTGGCGACATCATGGGAACGTCGGTGCTGGAAACCCTCGAGGGACTGGTAGGGCGAAAACGGGTTCTCGCGGTGGCGGGAAACAATGACGCGGGGGGCAAGGACACCAGTGGAGATTTTTTGCCTAGAGTTGCCGAGTTGCCGCTTCCGGGCGGGACGCTGGTGGTGACGCACGGCGATCAGTTTGGCGCGGAGCCAGCGCATCGGAGCCTGAGAGAATCCTGGCCTGAGGCCCGAATCATCGTTTATGGACACACGCACCGGCTGGTTCGCGACCAAGAGCGTCTTCCGTGGGTCTTGAATCCGGGCGCGGCGGGCCGGGTGCGAGTTCACGAGGGGCCTTCCTGTCTGATGCTGACGCCTCGTGGCGATGGATGGAGAGTGCGAACGCATCAGTTCGCGCTGGCGGACGAGACCTGAAAATGTCCATCGCGAGGAATTGGGCACTGAGAATTCTGGCTCTCGCCGGGATTGAGGAGAATGGTTCCCAGCCTTGGGATATGCAGGTGCGAAACCCGCGGCTGTATTGGCGAATCTTCTCGCGGGGCTCGCTCGGCCTGGGGGAAGCCTATATGGATGGCTGGTGGGATTGCGCGGCGCTGGACGAGTTTTTCGCGCGAGTACTGAGAGTCGGGCTCGACCATCGGGTCATCGGCCTGAACCAGTTCAAGATCATGGGGCTTTCCCGAATGCTGAACATGCAGAGCCGGAGACGTTCCAAACGGGTCGCGCGGAAGCATTACGACGTGGGAAATGACTTGTATCGCGCGATGCTGGATCAAAGGATGATCTATTCCTGTGGCTATTGGCGGAACGCCGAGACTCTGGATGAGGCGCAAGAAGCCAAGTTGGAGTTGATCGCTTGCAAGCTGGATCTCCAGCCACACGCCAAGGTCTTGGATATTGGATGCGGATGGGGTGGGGCTTGCCGGTTTTTCGCTGAGCGTTACGGAGTGGAGGTGGTTGGGGTGACCTTATCGAGAGAGCAGGCCAAGCTCGCGCGCGAGCACTGCGCGGGACATGCGGTGCGCATACTGCATCGAGATTATCGGGATTTGTCGTCAAGCGAAACCTTCGACGCGGCGTATTCCATCGGGATGTTCGAGCATGTCGGCTATAAAAATTATCGATCCTTCATGCGCAAGGTGTACGATTTGTTACCGTCCTGCGGGCGTTTTCTCCTCCACACCATTGGCCGAAACACTACGGGGGTGAGCACGGACCCCTGGATCAATCGCTATATCTTTCCGCATGGAATGACGCCTTCGATCCGACAGGTCGGGCAGTCCATCGAGGGGTTGTTCGTGATGGAGGATTGGCACGGCTTCGGTCGAGACTACGACCGCACCCTCATGGCGTGGAGGGCCAATTTCGAGAGCGCGTGGGAGTCTTTGCGCGGCAAGTACGACGAGAGGTTTTTCCGAATATGGCGCTACTACCTCAGTTGTTGCGCCGGTTCCTTTCGGGCGCGCCAGAGCCAGTTGTGGCAGGTGCTTCTGGCGAAAGACAGGCTGGATGAGGATCCCCCCGCGTGCCGGTGATCCCTGAGTTGGAGAGACTCGTCTCGAAGCGATAGAGAACGTCGCGTGCGGCTTCTGTAATGAAGAATTGGCGCCGCGCGCGAGCCGGGAGTGGATACGGTCACGCTCGTCCGGCGCTATTTTCCACCTGTAGACGCGCGCGAATCATTCTGATTCGAAGCCAAGCCTAAGCGCGTTCACCGCCTGCTGGTCCGCATGGTAGGAAGAGCGTACCAAGGGGCCGCTCGCCACCTCTAGGAATCCGAGTTCCTTGGCTCGGACCGCCAGCTCCTCGAATTCGTCCGGCGGGACGTAGCGACGGACCGGGAGGTGGTGCCGAGTCGGTTGCAGGTATTGCCCCAGCGTTAGCATTTGGCAGCCATGATCCAGAAGATCGCGCATGACGGCATGGATTTGTTGAGTGGTCTCGCCCAGGCCTAGCATCAAGCCCGATTTGGTCGGAACGCCTGGGTGCGCGCCGCCGAACCGCCTCAGCAATTCCAGAGAGTGCAGGTAGTCGGCGCCGGGTCGCGTGGCGCGATACAGTTGCGGGACCGTTTCTACGTTGTGATTGAAAACGTCCGGGACCTCGTCGCTGAGCTCCTCCAAGGCTCGATCCAGTCGGCCACGAAAGTCCGGCACCAGAATCTCGACGCGAATGCCCGGGTTACGCTCGCGCGTGGCGCGGACGCATTCCGCGAAGTGCCGGGCGCCTCCGTCACGCAGGTCGTCCCGATCCACCGAGGTGATCACTACATAGCGCAACTTCAGCGACGCGACCGCTCGCGCTAGGCGTTCCGGCTCGTCAGAGTCTACGGGAAGCGGGCGTCCGTGGGCCACGTCGCAGAACGGGCAGCGTCGTGTGCATAGGTCGCCGAGAATCATGAACGTGGCGGTGCCCTGCCCATAACATTCTGGAAGATTCGGGCAGGACGCTTCCTCGCAGACGGTGCGCAGGGACTGAGCGCGGAGAATTTCGCGCATCCGTCGCACTGGAGAGGCGTGTCGCAGTTGAACGCGCAACCAAGGTGGCTTGCGCAAGACCGGGGCGTTGGTAGCCGGCTGGATCGGTATGCGAGAGATCTTTTGCTGAGCGGTTTGCTTGACGCCGGGGGGGAGGCTCATGCGTGGACCTCGTTCGAGTACAAGGACCGTAGCAGATGCGGAAGCAATCTCCGGGCCGTCTCGGCGACGCTCCATTCCACCCCGTATTCGCGCAGGCTCGTGGCCTCCAGTTCGGGGTCGCCGCAGATGTCGATTTGCCGGAACAGGCGAAGGTCTGGATGGACGTTCAGCGCGAGCCCGTGGGAGCTTCGCCCGCGGTTGATCCTCAGGCCGATGGACGCGATTTTCTTCCCATCCGCGTAAACGCCAGGCATGCCATCTTTTCTATGGGCGGGAGCGTTCGCTTCCGCCAGCAACGCGAGGAGCGCGTTTTCCAGCCGCTCGACCAAGGCGCGCGCCCCGAGGCGCAGTCGGCGCAAGTCTAGCAAGGTATAGACGATCAGCTGGCCTGGAGCGTGACAGGTCGCCTGACCGCCGCGAGAGCTTCTCACGACAGGCAAAGATCGCGAGGAGTGGATGTGGCTAGGGTCGGCTCCCGCTCCGAGGGTCAGAACGCTCGGGTGTTGCAGCAACCAGATCTCGTCCGCGCTGGCCTCGTCTCTTTCCTCGGTTAGCCGGCGCATGGCTTCGGCGCAGGGCTCATATTCGTACAACTCCCAACGTCGGACGAGCGGCGGCGCCGAAGTCATAACGCGCGGAGGAACGCGCGATACCAATCGCGGACGCGCCGCGTGACCGGGCCGATGGCCTGATCGCCAACTGGCGCGCCGTCGAGCTCGAGCACGGGCATCACGCCTCGGGTGGAGCTGGTGATCCAGATTTCCGTGGCGTTTCTCAGTTCCGCTACGCTCAGGTGTCCTTCACGGAAATTCATTCCATTCTCGCGCATTAGCAGCAACGTTAGTTGCCGGGTCACGCCAGGCAGAATCCGAGGGCTTAACGCCGGAGTGCGCGGCAGGCCATCGATGACCGCGAAAACGTTGCTGGTCGCGCCTTCCATAACCTCTTCGCCTCGATGCAGAATCGCCTCTCCCGCATGTTGGTCCGCGGCCGCCTGCGTCGCCAGGACGGTCTCCAGTAACATGGTGGACTTGATGTGGCAACGCCCCCAGCGTTGGTCCTCCCGGGTGATGGCGCGGATCGAATCGGGCGTTTGAGGCAGGGGACGCGCCATGGCGAACACGGTGGGCGGGCCATCTTGGAATAGTTTTTGAAACGGGGCGCCATCAGGAATAACGCCACGGGTGACCTGCAGATACACGAAGCAGTCCTCTGGGCTCTGATCGATCAAAGTGGCGCAGATTTCGCGCCATGCCGACGTTGTCGGAGCTCCCGTTATGTGAATGGCGTCCAAACTTTTCTCGAGGCGTATCAGGTGATCATCCAGACAGCGCGGGCGTTTGCGGTAGACCGGGACCAGCTCGTACACGCCATCGGCGAATAGAAAACCGTGATCCATGATCGGGATCCTGATTTCCTCGAGAGGTCGATATTCGCCGTTATGGTAGGCGGGGACCGACGGGGCGGCATGCTGGGCATCGCCGGGCCTGCCATCTCGTTCCAGCGTTTCCCTTCGATTCATATCGCCCATTCGTTTGGTCTGGCGCGTTCTATTATGGAACCGATCTTTCTCGCTCCCTAATGGACGTGGGGCGATCCGTGCCCGGGAGAATCCAAGTGGAGGATCAGGGTAGCATGGAGTTCGCCAGCCGTCGTAAGCGATGCCAAAGTCGGGTGAAGAATCCGACTTGCTCCGCGTCCGCCAGCGCGATGGCGGGCGCTTGCGCCAGAATGCGATTTTTGTGCCGTACGGTGATTCTCCCAACCGTTTGCCCTTGGGATATAGGCGCCTCCAGCTCTGGCTCCAGATGGTAGGTGGTCTCCAGTTCCAGGTACGCCGCGACCGGCAACGTCATCACGACGCTCTCGGCCAGCCCGACGGGCATCTTCTCGATTTCCGCGAACCAGACCGGAATCTCGGTCAACGCGTCCATGCCGGCATGAATTTCCCGGGTGCGGAAGAAGCGGAATCCCCAGTTCAGCAATGCCCGGCTGTCGCGTACTCTGGCCCGGTTGTCCTTGGCGCCGAGGACGACCGAGACCAAGCGCATGTTCTCGAATTCCGGGCGCATGGCGCTCGCGGCCAGGCAGTACCGCGCGGCCTGAGTGAATCCGGTCTTGATGCCGTCTACCGAGGGATCCAAGCTCAGCAAACGATTGCGGTTTGGTTGTGTGATCCCGTTCCAGGTGTATTCCCGCTCCCGAAACATCGCGTAGAGGTCGGGAAATTCGTTGATCATGGCCGCGGACAGGGTGGCGATGTCGCGGGCGGACATGTGGTGGTCGGACCCGCCTAGTCCAGATGCGTCGGTGAAGTGACTCGCGCTCATGCCAAGGCGCTCGGCTTCCGCGTTCATCATGGTGACGAAGGACTTCTCGTTTCCGGCTATGTGCTCCGCGAGCGCGACGCTCGCGTCGTTACCGGACTGCACGATGACGCCGCGCAGCAGGTCGATGACGGGGACCTGGCTGTTGGCCTCCACGAACATGCGGGAGCCGACCGCTCGGCGCGCCCGGTGGCTGATGGTGACCCGGTCGCGCGCTCCGATCAAGCCTTCTTTCAAGGCGCGGAAGGTTAGATAGACGGTCATGATCTTGGTCAGGCTGGCGGGTTCCGCGGGCTCGTCGGCGTTCGCCTCCACGAGAACCTCGCCGCTCGTCGCGTCCATCAGGATGTAGCTGGGCGCGCTTAATTGCGGAGGTGGCGGAGTCGGTAACTCGGCCCAAGCCGAGCCGGCCGCCAGCAACGCGAGAAGAGCGATACGTTTCATCGTTTCCTTATGGGTTTCAAATGAGGAACGCTCACCGGGGTGTACTCGGTGATTCCAAGGGAGTCGAGTCTTGAGAGGGCTTGATCGAACTCGATGTCGGTATTGAGCGGACCCTGCAGAACCCGGTGCAGCGTCGCGCCTCGCCGCCGTGTTCGAACGGAGATTCGGGTTAGCCCAAGACGGCGTAGTTTTTGCACGAACGCTTCCGCGTTGCCCCGACTAGCGAAGGCGCCGAGTTGCAGGAACCAGTTTTCCTTGGCTCGCCTCGCCTCGTTGGGGGCGCGAACGGCCCGGACCTCGACTGGAGCCACGCCCTCTTCGGTGACTCCCAGAGCCAGCGCCGCTTGGTATGACAAGTCTATGATTCGCTTCTCCACGAAGGGGCCGCGATCATTCACGCGGAGGGTGAGGGAGCGTCCCGTCTCGAGATGCGTCACCCTGACCCAGGTATGCAGCGGCAAGGTCTTGTGCGCGGCGCTCACCTGATGCATGTCGAAGATCTCGCCGCTGGACGTTTTCTTTCCATGGAAGTTCGGCCCATACCAGGACGCGAGGCCGCGTTCGACATAACCTTCCGACGAATCCATGACGTGGTAGCGAACCCCCAAGACGACGTAGCTGGAAGGTCCACGCCCACGGGTGGGAGCCGGCTCGGATTCGGAAAAAGCCTCCGCGACGTAGTCGTAGACGCCGCATCCGCCGCTGGCGAGAAGGATCGAGGCCAGGACCAGAGTCCCAATCGCGCGATCAAGTCTTCGGGTCATCCCGCAAGGCCCGGCTCAGTTGGTGAATCATCAGCGCGTACAAGGCGCTGTGGTTGTAGCGCGTGATCACGTAAAAATTGTGATAACCCACCCAGTATTCGAATGAGGATGGATTCTCGAAGCGGTGCACGGCCACCGGCTCAGATGTTGGGTGACGAAGCTTTATTCCGGCCGCGGCCAGCCGCTCCGTCGAGATTTTCGGCGACAGGCCTTCGCTCAATGGGAGCGCGTCTGGATCTTCGGGCCGTATCACCTCCGCGACGGGCTCGCCTGGACGCCAATGGTGCTTCCGAAAATAATTTCCGATGCTGAACACGATATCCGCTTGGCTATCCCACAAGTTACGTCGACCATCCTGGTCCCCGTCGACGGCGAAGCTCCGATAGCTGCTGGGAATGAACTGAGCCTGTCCCAGCGCGCCGGCCCAAGAGCCCCGCAGTTCCTTGATATCTAGCCCGGCCTCGCGTTCCAGCAGGAACAGATGCTCTAGTTGCCCAAGGAAAAATTTCTGGCGAGGCGGGTAATCGAAGCCCAGAGTCACCAAGGTATCTAGCGTCGGATGCGAGCCGGTATGACGCCCGAAGTTGGATTCGGCCGCGATGATGGCGGCGATCACTTCGCCGGGAACCTGATAAGCGCGCTCCGCGTCGGCGAGCAAGGCGGCACGCTCACGAAGATAGTTTCGTCCTTTCCGAATGCGGTCGTCGGTGAGGAAGACGTTCCGATACCAGTGCCAAGGCTTGGATTCCGCGGGACGGCGAGCCGCGGCGATGACTTTGGGTTGATGCTGGCTTTCGAGAATCAAGCGGTGGACTCGCTTGGCCGGCAGCCCATGCTGTTCGACCACGCGGTCGATCCAAGCGCGAACTTCAGGTCGCTCTCCATACGGAACGACCGCCTCGCCAGCTAGGGAGCAGGCGGGAAAAAGGCAAAGTGGAAGCCAGTATTTGAGGGGAATCATCACTTGAGATCCACGCGAGCGTAATGTCGGGCGGCCATCATCATACCGAAAGCGGCCAAGGTGCTGATCATGGAGCTTCCCCCATAGCTTATCAGGGGCAATGGCGAGCCGGTCACCGGAGCGTAGCCGATGGTCATTGCGATATTGATCAGAATGTGGATGAGCAGAGATAGGCCAAGCCCTCCGACCAGTAGCTGGCTGAAGCGGTCGGGGTCGGCTCGATTCATGGCCACCACTCGCCACAGGATTGCCAGATACAGGCCAATCAGCGCGGTCACTCCGACCAGGCCGAACTCCTCGGCGTAGACGGAGAAGATGAAGTCGGTCGAGTGCTCTGGCAGGAAATCGAACCGCGCTTGGGTGCTTTCCGCCCAGCCTTTTCCGGTGAGGCCGCCGGAGCCGACCGCGATCTTGGACTGGATCACGTTATAGCCGCTGCCGAGCGGGTCCGCTTCCGGGTTGAAAAAAATACGGATGCGATCTTTTTGGTACTCGCGCAAGGCGTATAGCCAGACGAAGGGAAAGCTAATTCCGGCCAGCGCTCCCAGGCTGAGGATCCATCGCTTCGAGACTCCGGCCAGAAGGATCACCGACATTCCGACCGCGGAGACCAGAAGCGCCGTGCCGAGGTCCGGCTGGATCGCGACGAGCGCGGTCGCCACGCCCACGAGCGTCAGCGTTAGAAGCACGCGAATCGGATTCGGGGGGGGCAAGGAAGGCGCTAGGACGTAGGCCGCGATCATGGGGACGGTGAGCTTGAGAAATTCGGATGGCTGTAGAACGACCGGGCCGATCGCCAGCCAGCGCTGGGCGCTTCCTCCGCTTCCGTAGAAAAGGACCGCAACCAGCAAGAGAAGGTTGAACGCGAACAAAGTCGGGGCCCACCGTCTCAGATGGCGGGGAGAGACGTGCGCCAAGACCAAAAGCGCGAGCAAGCCAATGCCGACGCGCGCGCCATGCCGTTGGGTGGCCTGCAGGCTCATATCGTTGGCGCTGAGCTGGATGGCCAAGCTGATCGCCAGCACCGCGAGAATCGTTAGCGTCAGCAAGATATCCAGTGGGGCTACCAGCCGGGCCACGGCGGAAAGCGGTCCTCGTGGCATCAGGAATTCCTCATAAGATAAGAATCCAGAATTCGGCGCGCGATGGGTGCCGCCTTCGTCGAGCCGTGCCCTCCGTGCTCGACGACCACGGCGAGAGCGATGAGTGGAGATTCAGCCGGAGCGAAGGCGATAAATAGGGAATGATCGCGGATATGCTCTGGGAGATCTTCGGAGTCGGGGTGGTCCTCGCCGTAGCTGATCACCTGCACCGTTCCGGTCTTGCCCGCGATCAGGTAAGCCGCGTCTTTCCCGGAACGTCGGGCGGTGCCGTTGGGGGCATGGACCACGTCGATCATGGCTTTCGTGATCAGATTCCACCAGTCCGGTCGGGACAGCGCCACATGGCCAATTTCCTCTGGAGGATTCTGGATGGTTTCCCCGTCCTGCTCATAGGCGAGCAGCAAGCGGGGCTTCACGCGCGTTCCGCGATTCGCCAGGACCGCGGTCGCGGTCGCGAGCTGCAGCGGAGTGACCAGTAGATAGCCTTGGCCAATGCCCATGTTCACGGTTTCTCCCGGATACCAGGGCTGCCCGCGCGTTTTTCGCTTCCAGGCATCGTCTGGAAGTAAGCCAGGGCGCTCTCCAGGCAGATCGATTCGTTGGGCCTGCCCCAGACCGAATCGCGCGAGGAAGGGCGCCAGGTTCTCGATTCCCATGCGGTAGGCCAGCGAGTAAAAGTAGACGTCGCAGGACTGGATGATCGAGGAAGAGACCGTGACCCAGCCATGGCCTTCCTTCTTCCAATCCCGAAAGGGTCGCTGGTAGCTCGGGATGCGAAAAGAGGGGCTGGCGAAAAACTTTCTTCCAGGGGTGGCGTGGCCTGATTCCAGTCCAGCCAGGGCGATAATCGGCTTGATCGTAGAGCCGGGCGCGTACTGCCCCTGAATGGCCCGATTCAGCAAGGGGTTCTTCACGTTCTGGATCAAGTTTTTGTAGGCTTTCGGGTCAATGCTGTGGCCGAAGACGCCAGGATCGAAACTCGGTGCGCTGACCAAGGCCAGAACGTCTCCCGTGGCGGGCTCGATGGCGACGATAGCTCCAGCCATTCCGGCCATTTCCTGGCTCGCGGTCTTTTGCAGCTCGGCGTCCAAGGTGAGTATCAGGTTTTTTCCAGGAGTGGGCGCCTTGAGGTCATGCATTACCAGGGAGCGTCCTTGCGCGTTGACCTCAGCCTGCTGCAGGCCTGGCGCCCCGAGCAGCAGAGACTCGTATTGACGCTCGATGCCGGCTCGGCCGATTCTTCTGGTGCCGCGGTAACGATAATGGTCCATGCGCTCGCGATCTTTTTTGTTGATGCTGGCGAGATGGCCGATCACGTGGGCGGTCGTTTCGCCAAAGGCGTAGCGGCGCGCTGTATAAGCCTCTAGATACACGCTGGGCAGTTGGTGCAGTTTCACGGCGGTTCGCGCGATCGTCTCGTCCGAAAGATTGGTCTTGAGGTGGGTGGTCTCGAATCTCTGGCGCCGTCCGCGTTGCCGAAAGACCGCGACTTCTTGATCCTGGATGTCGACCAGCTGCCGCAGACGCGACACCGTATGGTCCAGGTCTTTGACCTGGGAGAGAATCAGGCTCAGGCTGTATTGGACGGTATTGTCGGCGAGCAAGGCGCCGTGGCGGTCGAAGATCAAGCCACGGGATGGCGCGACTGGAATCTGGCGCAGGTGGTTCTCGGCCGACAACGCGGTGAAGTGCTTGGTGTGGACGGTTTGCATCCAGCCAATTCGGACGAGCAGCAACGTCAGCAGCAAGCTGCCCAAGATCGCCAGCAACCGCAACCGCCGGTGCGTCTGACGAGCGCCGCGCGCCAGTTCGTCCTGATATGGAGAGGCCATGGTCAGGGAAGCAAGAGAAATTGCCTGCGCGCGCCGCGTTGGATTTGGAGCAGCACTTGGGGAGAGTCGCGGCTGATGACGGCGCGGATATCTTCCACGTTTTTCACGGGGCGGCGGTTGACCGAGCGTAGCCGGTCGCCAGCGCGGATTCCAGCCCGCGCGGCAGGGTGGCCCGGCTCGACCCGAATGATCTCCACGAACGTGGCGTCGGAGTCGCGCCCGGTCGAGAGGGTGAGTCCGGCCATGCCCGGGTGCAGATTCGCGCCATCGATGCGCAGAGTGGCGGTCGCCGCCCGGACCGCCACGACCGCGCGGCCGCGTAGCAGCTCGATCTCCACCTCGCGTCCGGCGCGCAGCAGGCCCAGCACGTTGCGCATGTCCTTCACGTCGAATATCTCTTCTCCATCAATGCGAATCAGCACGTCTCCTGGAGTGATTCCGGCCCGCTCGGCGGGGGAGCCCGGGACCACTTCGGTGATGACGACGCCCTCGCTGCGCTCAAGACCAAACGCCTCGGCCAATTCTGGAGTCATGGCCTGCGCTTGCACGCCTAGCTGTCCGCGCCGCACTTGCCCGAATTCGATTAATTGGTCGGCCACTTGGCGCACCATGTGGATGGGAATCGCGAATCCGATACCGATGTTGCCACCAGAGCGGCTTAGGATCGCGGTGTTGATGCCAATCAACTCTCCGCGCAGGTTCACCAAGGCGCCGCCGGAATTTCCGGGATTAATGGACGCGTCGGTTTGGATGAAGTCCTCGTAGCCGTAATTGTCGAATACGCCGCTACGTCCTAAGGCGCTAATGATGCCAGAAGTCACGGTCTGGCCGAGGCCGAAGGGGTTGCCGATGGCCACTACGAAATCGCCGACGCTCACTCGCTCGGAATCGGCGATTGGCAAGGTCGTCAGATTGTCGGCTTGGACGCGGAGCATCGCCACGTCGGTCTCGCTGTCGGATCCGATCACTTCGGCCTTGATCTCGCGGCCATCACCAAGAGTCACGGTGATTTGGTCCGCTTTCGCTATCAGGTGGTGATTGGTGACGACGTGGCCTTTCTCCGCGTCCAGGATGACGCCGGTGCCGAGACCTCGGCGCACTCGCTTGTGGCTACGCCGCCCGGGCTGCCCGAAAAAATGCTGGAAGAAAGGATCGCGGAAAAGCGGGCTCATGCGCACGACCTCCTCGTGGGCCGTGGAGATGTTGACCACCGCTGGGACCGCTTCCTCAAGCATGGGAGCGAGCGAGGGAAGTGAGCCGTCCGCGCTTTCCCATGGGAATGCTCCCCAAGCGGGAAGCGTGAGAATGGTGGTGAGCAGGAGCGCCGGAACCGAGGAGCGCGGCAAGGCGCGTATCGTCGCGATGTTACGTGATTTCTGGAGAGCGGGGAGCTCCATCGCCCGCGCTTTCTGGCCGTCCATGCGAGCCTTCGAGTCACGGCGATCTGGACTCTTTCTCACGATCAAGCCAATGTCGCGATCAAGTCGGAGCGTGGTCCGCGATCAGGCTCGCGCGAGTGGGAGACGCGAATGGCGGAGAGGGAGGGATTCGAACCCTCGGTGCGGTATTACCGCACACTCGCTTTCCAGGCGAGCCCGTTCGACCGCTCCGGCACCTCTCCACTTCGGGAATTCTCCGGGCGTATGCCTCAAAGTTTTTGGATATCGCCCGTTCCCGCTATCGGAGACAAATACGTCACGTTTCCCTCAGCCTTGCGAATCTCGCCGGTTCCGGCCTTTTCCACTTCGTCGATGCGCATGATCGCGTGCATGGGAACGTAGGTTCGGGGCACCGACTTGAATTCGGTTTTCAGGCGCTCTTCGCTCGGGTCGACCACGACTTTCGCCCTCTCGCCGAAAATGATGTTCTCGATGACGATGAAACCGTACAGGTCTGAAGAATATACGTGCTCCGCGTAGATTTCGTAGATTTCCCCATTCGAGAAGAAAATGACTTTGTAAATGGGTTCGGGTTCCTTCATGATCGCGCTGTGACTCGGTGGACAGGGATTATAGCAAGGTGGGAGTTACCGCATATGCCGGATGACGGCCTCGGCGAAGCCGGACGTCGTCACCAGCGTGGCCCCGGGGATCAGCTCTTGCATGTGCTTCTCCACCTGTTGCCGACTGTCGGCGGCACTGAGGCGGCCCGCCGGGATGCCCGCGCGGACCCGCGCCAGATCATAGGTCAGATACTTGTTGGCGATCGCTCCGGAAATTCCCTTGAGAACCAGATCGGCGGCCTCGGTCCAGCCCAAGTAGCGCAGCATCATTTCCGCGGATAGCAGGATGGAGCCCGGGTTGACGCGGTTCTTGCCCGCGTATTTCGGAGCCGATCCGTGCGTGGCCTCGAACACCGCGACGGCATCGCCCATGTTGGCGCCCGGGGCGATCCCGATCCCCCCGACTTGGGCCGCGAGCGCGTCCGAGATGTAATCGCCGTTGAGGTTCAGGGTCGCGATGACATCGTAGTCGGCTGGTTTCAGGAGAATCTGCTGCAGAAAGTTGTCGGCGATAACATCCTTGATCACGATGGGCTCCCCGCCGCGTGGGTTCCGAATCGTTCTCCACGGGCCATCCCCGATCAGCTCAGCGCCGAACTCCTCCGTCACCAACTCGTAGCCCCAGCGGCAGAAGGCGCCCTCGGTGTATTTCATGATGTTTCCCTTATGCACCAGCGTGACCGAGGAGCGGTTGTTGTCGATCGCGTACCGGACCGCTTTGCGGATCAAGCGGGAAGAGCCCTCTTGGGAGACGGGCTTGATGCCGATCCCGGAGCTCTTGGGGAAGCGGATTTCGTGGACGCCCATCTCCTCTTCCAGAAACCGGATCAGCTTGCGGGCCTCGGGCGAATCGCTGGGCCATTCGATGCCGGCGTAGATATCCTCGGTGTTCTCTCGAAACACGACCATGTCGGTGGTTTCGGAGACCTTGAGCGGGGTCGGAGTGCCGGGGAAGAAACGGATCGGCCGCACGCAAGCGTACAAGTCCATCTTCTGACGGATAGCGACGTTGAGCGAGCGGATGCCTTTGCCGACCGGGGTCGTCAAGGGCCCCTTGATCGACACCACGTAGTCCTGCATTGCCCGCAAGGTCTCGTCGGGCAGGAAAGTTCCCTCCTGGTATAGCTTGCAGGCTTTCTCGCCCGCGTAGATCTCCATCCAGTAGATCTCCCGGTCGCCCCCGTAAGCGTCGCGCACCGCGTTCTTCACGACCTGGCGCATGACGGGCGTGACATCGATGCCAATGCCGTCGCCCTCGATGAATGGGATGATCGGGCGGTCCGGAACGTCCAGGCTCTGGTCCGAGTGAACGGTGATCCGCGCGCCGTCGGCCGGAATGTGGATGTGCTCGTATTTCTCCATCGTCATGGCGCGTCCGGGCGCGCGCCTCAGAACTGCTCCTCCTCGGTTGACCCGGTCAGCGCCGTGACGGAAGAGCTCCCGCCCTGGATGACGGTGGTCACGTCATCGAAATAGCCGGCTCCGACCTCTTGCTGGTGGCTGACGAACGTATAGCCTCGATCCGCGGCCGCGAATTCCGGCTCCTGGACCTTCTCCACATAATGCTTCATTCCTTCCTCGCCCGCGTAGTCGTGGGCGAGATCGAACATGTTGTACCACATGCTATGAATGCCAGCCAAGGTGATGAACTGGTATTTGTAGCCCATCGCCGACAACTCGCGCTGGAACTTCGCGATGGTTGCGTCGTCCAGATTTTTCTTCCAGTTGAAGGAGGGAGAGCAGTTGTAGGCGAGCAGCTGGTTCGGATATTTCTCGCGCACCGCTTCCGCGAAGGCGCGGGCGAAATCCAGATCCGGGGTGCCGGTCTCGCACCAGACTAAGTCCGCGTATGGAGCGTAGGCGATACCGCGCGAGATCGCTTGCTCCAGACCGTTGCGCGTCCGGTAGAAGCCTTCGGAGGTCCGCTCGCCAGTCAGGAAAGGCTTGTCATTCTCGTCGAAGTCCGAGGTCACGAGGTTCGCGGCCTCCGCGTCGGTGCGGGCTAGCACCACGGTGGGAACACCCATCACGTCGGCGGCTAGTCTCGCCGCAATCAGCTTCTGGATCGCCTCTTGAGTGGGTACCAGCACCTTGCCGCCCATATGCCCGCACTTCTTGACGGCGGCCAGTTGGTCTTCGTAATGGACTCCGGCGGCTCCGTTGCGGATCATGTTTTTCATCAGCTCGAAAGCATTGAGCACGCCTCCGAAGCCAGCTTCGGCATCCGCCACGATCGGCGCGAAGTAATCAATGAAGCCCTCGTCTCCAGGGTTCTGTCCGCGCGCCCACTGAATCTCGTCCGCTCGCTTGAACGCGTTGTTGATGCGGCGCACCACGGTGGGAACGGAATCGTAGGCGTACAGAGACTGGTCCGGATACATGGTTTCGGAAGTGTTGGCGTCGGCGGCGACTTGCCAGCCGGACAGGTAGATGGCCTCGATTCCGGCCTTGACCTGCTGCACCGCCTGCCCGCCGGTCAAGGCGCCGAGGCAATTGACGTAGCCCTTGCGCGCCTCGCCGTTGACCAGGCGCCAAAGCTTTTCCGCGCCTTCCATCGCGGTGCTGTTGGCTGGCACGCGCGAGCCGCGCAGGCGAACGACATCTTCTGCCGTATAGCCTCGGCGCACATCGCTCCAGCGCGGGTTGCTGTCCCAATCCTTCTGCAGGGCATCAATCTGTTTTTCTCGATCCACTTGCGGATTTCCTCATCTCATTGGTTTCAGGCGATCCCGCCCGGCGCGACGAGAGAATCGCCGGCTCCGGGAATACGGGGTGTTCAAGGTGATTTTAACAGATTCGGTGACGGGCGCAGTCGCGCGTTGGCTGATAGGGCTAAGCCCACTGTCGCTCTCGCTCTGCGGAGCGGTGGGTGCGTCTTTCGACGAAGCGGCGTCGAGTGGTGGCGCTTGATCGCTTTTGGATTGTGAAACGGAATGGCTTGCGGCTATTACGTGCTGGTGAATCAAGATGGCGTGAAGGTGACTAATGCGGAGGAAGAAGAACCAGCCGAGGGAGTTATTGGTGCGGAGCTCCAGCGTGATACGGTCGAGTGCCGCGTGATGCTTCGCGCAGAGTCGGCGGTGGATATAATGCCGCGAATGGACGATTATGTGGAGCGAACGTTTCGGGCTCTGTTCAAGCGAGTCAAGAATGATCCGGTAGCCGTTGCCCTGTGCGCGAGCATGGCGCGGGAAGCGGGGCTGAAAGTTCCTGGTGGAGCAAGCCCGCCGCCTCGAGGCACGGGTGATATAGCGAAACTGGGAGCGGCGATTCTGGATGGCCTGATAGAGGGACGGCTGGTGATGGCCAAGCGCGAACACGTGGAAGTTCGGGAACGGTTCAAGCATTAATAACGCGATGCGCGAGTCCTTTCTAGGCGCGGGCGCGGAAGCGCGCGGTCTGACAAAGTGCGCGCGGGAGATGATCATTGGATGGGACGTGAATCCGTAGGGGGAGAAGCGTCGCTGGCAGTTGGTTTGACAGCCTCGGGCAGGGGTGCGACAATTTTGCTTTCGCGGGGCGGGAATAGCTCAGTTGGTAGAGCGTAACCTTGCCAAGGTTAAGGTCGCCGGTTCGAATCCGGTTTCCCGCTCCAGTTCCCGACGCGATCCAGGTTGGGCCGTGACGACATGGGCTGAGTGGCAGAGTGGTTATGCAGCGGCCTGCAAAGCCGTGGACGCCGGTTCGATTCCGACCTCAGCCTCCAGATCAAAGCCCGAAGGATCATGGCGGCGCGAGAGATGTGGGCGGTGGAGCGTAGCTTTGAATTTTGGTGATTGAAGCTATCGCGCTGTTCGCGATGTCCAAATGAGCGGCAGCGAAATGTTCCTGGTTGGCAGGGTTGGCGGGTTTCTTTTATCTCGCGGTTCGCTTAGTGATGGCTATCATCGATTGACTTGAGCGAGGCGACAGGCAATGAATGAGCTGCTAGCGAGTATCGAGTTTGAGGAGTTTCTGCTCTACAGCGTGTTGGGCGTGGCGGCAATGGGCGTGGTTTTTTATTTCGCGCTCATTTACCTCATAGTGGCGATAGCTGGCTGGTTCTCGCGAGGGAATCGGGAGTGAGCGCGACGGTGTTCTCACTGGTCATCGCCGCTGTTTGGCCAGTCGGGAATATCTCGATTGCACTATGATAGGCGTGGTGCGCGGGCGTGGCGGAACAGGTAGACGCTGCGGACTTGAGGCCATTGAGTGCTCCTCGGGAAACCGGGGATGCAGAACCGCTCAAATTCGGGGAACCCTGTGAAATGGCGATCCCGAGCCAAGCCTGGAACTCGCTTCCGGGAAGGTGTAGAGACTAGACGGGCGGCGCCTACGGCGGGAATCGCTAGGGCGAAGGGATAGTCCGGACCACAAACGCCGCGCGAGCGGCGGCGGCGAAAGCCGTAGCTGGTGCGAAAATCCGCTGGGCTTTGCCCGTGGGGGTTCGAATCCCTCCGCCCGCACCACGAATTGGAGTAGCGAATCCGACAGGTTCTTGACTCTGCTACACTTTCCTGCTCCGTGAGAGCAAACTTAGGAAGCGGCCACCTCATTGCCCATGATCCAGGAATTATTCAAGAGCCGCCCCGGGCGCATGGTGTTGCAGGCGGGAGTCGCGCTGATCTTGTTCGCCGCCCTGCTGTTGTGGCAGGCGGACGTGCTGACGGAGATCTACTGGGGCGCCATGGCGACGCGGCTCGGCATGATCGTCAACGGCATCATCGCGGCGATGTTCCTGGTCGCGCTGGCCCGAAGCTTCTATCTGCTTTTCGCCTACTTTCGCGAGAATCGATCCACTGACCAGTTCGAGGAGCAGCTGGACTTCGGACTGACCGAGGCGGGCATCGAGAATCTGTCGGGATCCTTGATCGTGCAGCGCTACCGCGTTCTGCAGCAAAGCCGCTCGGAGCTGGAGCGCCCCCAGCAAGCGATCCTGTCGGCCATTTTGCTAAATCAAGAGGTGGCTCGTCTCGGCTTGGTTCGCTTGATCCAGAGTCTACTAATCCTGCTGGGCGTGTTCGGCACGGTCGCGTCGCTGTCCCTGGCTTTAGTTGGAGCCACTGACCTGTTGTCGCTCCCGCAGGGTGGAGGGGGAATCACCATGGTGGTTCGCGGGATGGCGACGGCGCTCTCCACGACGATGACGGCCATCGCGGCCTACTTGGCGCTCGCCCTCATTTTCTCTCGATTGGTGGCCAGCCAATCCAGCGTGTGTCAGCGAATCGAGTTGCTGACCCTTCGCCGGATCATGCCGTCGCTCACGCAGGAAGGCGGAAACCTGACCCAGACCCTGGCGCTTCGGCTGAAAGACCTGCATGGCGTGGCTACCGCTCTGGCGGAAGTCCAGGACCGCCTGACTCCGCATCTCGACGCCACGCGCCACGACTGGCGAGAGCAAACCGAGCGGTCCCGGCAGGTCTTGGAGGCGTTGCGGGAGGTCAACCAGACCCTGCGGGCGGGATTCCGTCTGGATCAGAAAGAATCGTGATTGGCGCTCCTTCTCCGCATCTCAGCCACGCGTCTCATCTCTCCTCCATCAGCGAGGAGAATTTCTGGCCGTCTTTCACCGACATCATGATGGTCGTGGTGATCGTGTTCCTTCTGTCCAGTTTGGTCGCGGTTCTGCACAACTGGGATCTTTCCCGGCAGGTTCAGGAGACGATCGCGCTGGAGCGGCAAGCGAGGGAGCGGGCGGAGGATCTCAACGTGCGCCAGATGCTGCTCCAGCTTGAGTTGGAAGAGATGCGGTCGCGTATGGACCGCACGCGCGATACTCTGCAGGCCAAGCTCGCGCAATTGGAAGCGCGCGAGAGAGATTTGGCGAGCGCGCGCGAGGCGCTGACTCTGCAACGGAGCCAACTGGCCGCCATACAGGAAGAGCGGGCGCGCATGCGGGACGAGATGCGGGAAAGTCGCACCGTCAGCGCGGAGCGGGAGCGGGAGTTGCTTGATGTGCAGCGGCGGTTGGCGGAAATGCGGGAGGAAGGCTTGTTGCGCGAGCGAATGTATGTGGAGGTCGAGGCGGAACGGCGCCAGACCCACGAGGAGTTGGAGCGTTTGCGGAAAGAATACGAGGAGATGGGGGAAAAGTACGCGGCGTTGTCGAGGCCGGCCCGCAGCGATCAAGGAAAGGTGGTGGTCGCGGTTCGTCACCGAAAAGTGGATGGACGCCCCGCCTTCACGCTCCGGCTCCCAGACGCCTCGAAGTTCGAGGCTGTTGAGGAGGGGGAGATGCATCAGATCCTGGCGCATCTTAAGCGGGAGCATGGCGACCGGCTGTTCGTCCGCATCGTGATCCCGATGGACAGCGACTTAACCTACCAGGATGCTTGGAGATTCTCGCTCGATTTGTTGAGACGTTATGATTACTATTATCAGGAATAGAGAGGCTCGAGCCTTGCGGCGCGAATCCTTGGCTCCGCTTGAAACGACGAGCGTTCCTCCCCATTTAATCGGCGCTCGCTGAAGCGTCAAGAAACCGAGAGGGAAGCGGAGAAAACGCGCGTGGCCAAGTCGATCACAGTCGAGAATCTGGTCAAGATCTATGGTGACCTGCATGCCGTCGACGACCTGAGCTTCGAGGTCGGTCCGGGCGAGGTGCTGGGCTTTCTTGGCCCGAATGGCGCCGGCAAATCCACGACCATGAAGATCATCACCGGCTTTTTGCCGCCGACGGCCGGTCGGGTATCGGTCTGCGGGCATCCGGTGGCGACGGAGCCGATCAAGGCTAAGCGATGTTTGGGCTATCTGCCGGAGGGCGCGCCGGCGTACGGCGAGATGACTCCTTGGCAGTTCCTGAATTTCGTGGCGGATGTCCGCCGCCCGAAAAACCGCCGCGGCCGGTTGGACCGGGTGATCGGCCAGTTGGGGCTGGAGCCAGTGCTGCACCGTCCGGTCGACACGCTTTCGAAAGGATATCGCCGACGGGTCGGGCTGGCGCAGGCCATGCTGCATGACCCGCGCGTCCTGATCATGGACGAGCCGACCGACGGGCTGGACCCGAACCAGAAGCGGCAGGTGCGCGCGTTCATCAACGAGATGGCGCGAGACAAGACCATCGTCATCTCGACGCACATACTCGAGGAGGTCGAGGCTATCTGCACGCGGGCCATCATCGTCTCTGAAGGAAAGCTGCTGGTCGACGAATCCCCCGAGGATTTGCGCCAACGCTCTCGGTACTGCAACGCGGTCACGATCCAGGCGCGTTTGGAGGAGGCGACGCGGGTCGCTCTCGGGGACCTGGACGGAGTCGCCATGGTGGAGCCGGAGCGTCAGGGACTGACCTTGATTCCTCGCTCCGGCCGTGTGCTGGAAGACGCGGTCCGCGACGTGTTGCGGCGCCACGACCGGAGCGACGCGCCGCTGCATATCCAGGCCGGACGGCTAGACGACGTGTTCCATACCTTGACCCACGATGTCCATGAGTAATTTACGGGCGATCTTGCGACGAGAGCTGGTCGGGTATTTTCAGACCCCGGTCGCCTACGTCTTCATCATGATCTTCCTTTTGCTGTCTGGAGCGCTGAGCTTCTATCTGGGGAATTTCTACGAGCGCGAGCAGGCGGACCTGAGCGCGTTTTTCATGTTCCATCCGTGGCTGTATCTGTTTCTGGTGCCGGCCATATCCATGCGCCTATGGGCGGAGGAGCGCAAGAGCGGCAGTATCGAGTTGCTGATGACGTTGCCGGTGACCGTGCTGGAGGCCGTGCTTGGAAAATTCCTGGCCGCTTGGGCTTTCACTGGCATCGCTCTGTCGCTGACGTTCCCGATCTGGCTGACGGTCAACTATTTAGGAGATCCAGACAACGGGATTATTCTCGGCGCCTATCTGGGGAGCTTCCTGATGGCGGGCGGCTTTCTGGCGATCGGCGCCTGCATCTCCGCGACCACCCGCAACCAGGTCGTGGCGTTCATCCTTAGCCTGGTGACCTGTTTCCTGTTTCTGTTGAGTGGCTTTCCTCTCGTGCTGGATTTCTTTCAGTTGTGGCTGCCGCAACCAGTCGTCGACGCCATCGCGTCGCTCAGTTTTCTCACGCACTTCTCCTCGATCAACAGGGGCGTTATCGATTTGCGGGATCTGTCGTATTTCGTGATCTTGATCTCGGTATGGCTGTACGCGAACGTGGTCATAGTTCGGGCGCGCAAGGCGGCATGAGCGCGTCGAACGACCGGACCTACACGGCGGCGGGCTTGGGTCTGCTGGCGGTATTGTTCGTGTCCGGCGTCATGCTCAGCAACCTGACGCTGGACAACATGCGGTTGGATTTGACCGAGCAGAAGCTGTACACCATGAGCGAGGGAACCTTAAAGGTGCTTGATGGCGTTCAGCAACCGATCAACCTGTATTTGTTCTTCTCGGACCGGGCAAGCTCGGACAACGCTCAGTTGCGCAACTACGCTCGGAGAGTCCGGGAGTTGCTGGAAGAGTACGCGCATTACGCGGGTGGGCGGATCAACCTGCGGGTGATCGACCCGACGCCGTACTCGGAGGAGGAGGACCGGGCGACGGAGTTCAATCTGCGGTCCATCCCGGTTCCGGGTGGAGACCAGTTGTATTTTGGCTTGGTGGGCACGAACGTGGTGGACGATGTCGAGATCATCGAGTTCTTTCAGCCGGATCGGGAAGCGTTCCTTGAGTACGACATCAGCCAGTTGGTCTATTCCCTGACGAATCCAGCGAAGCCCGTGGTGGGGATCCTGACGAACTTGCAGGTGTTCGGGGGCTTCGACCTCGCGAGCCAGCGGGCGACCCCGCAGTGGGCGATTCTCGACCAGATCGAGCAACTGTTCGAGGTTCGCCAGATTGATGTCGAATCCGGGGAGATCGACCCGGATATTCGTATCATGATGCTGATTCATCCGAAGGGACTGTCCGAGGAGATGTTGTACGCGGTGGATCAGTTTCTGATGCGCGGCGGGCGGCTGATGCTGTTCGCCGATCCGTACGCGGACAAGGACCCCATGTTCCAGGACGCCAGCAACCCACCCGACGCCGGGGGCATTCAAGCGTCCGAGATCAAGAGACTGCTGGATGTCTGGGGCCTCAAGATCGACATGGACGCGATCGTGGCCGACCGCGCCTTGGCCTTACCGGTGCAGAACCAGGGCTCCCAGCGTCCGGTCCGCCATGTCTCGATTATTGGGCTGGACGAGAAGCGGATCAACAGGGACAACATGATCTCCGCCCAACTGTCCCGAGTCACGTTCGGGTTCCCGGGCCAGATCCGGAAGACGGAAGCGTTCGCGGGCGAGTTCGAGCCGTTGCTGCGCACCTCACCGGATTCCGGTGAGATTCCAAAGCCGCGTTATCGATATCTCCCGGATCCGACGGCTTTGCTGGAATGGTTCGAGCCCGGAAACGCTCCCTTGACTTTGGCCGCTTGGGTCCGGTTGCGGCCGCGAAGCATGTATCCGTCCGGTCCGCCGGAAGGCGCTCAGGCTCCGGCGGACGGTCATTTGGCCGAAGCGCGAGAGACGGTCGACGCCATCGTGGTCGCCGACGCGGACATGCTGTCAGATACCTTATGGACGCGCGCGCAGAACTTCTTTGGACAGAGAATCTCGCGGGCTTGGGCCAGCAATGGCGATTTCGTGACCAACGCGCTGGAAAGCCTAGCGGGTAGCGGCGACCTGATCGGCTTGCGTGGCCGCTCGGGATTCTCGCGCCCGTTCCACGTGGTCGAGCGGCTCCGCCGACAGGCGGAGCAGCGTTTTCACGCGAAGGAGGAGGAGCTCCAGCGGCGATTGCGAGAAACGGAGGAGAGCATCAATCGGATCCAACAGCTACGGAATGAGGGAGAGCAAAACCTGATGACGGAGCAGCAGCGCGCGGAGATTGAGGCGTTTCAGCAGGAGCGTTCGCGGGTGCGGCGCGATTTGCGCTCGGTTCGTCATGAGCTGGACCGGGATATCGAGCGCTTGGGCTTCGTCCTGCGCTTGATCAATATCTGGCTGGTGCCGGCTTTGATCACTATGGGAGCCATTGGCCTGTGGCTTTTCCAGCGTCGCCGACGGGTCAGGAGGGTGTCCGCGTGACTCGCCGCGAGTTGTTTTTCTTGGCGGCCGCGACCGGGGTCGTGCTATCGCTGACCATCGTGATGCACGGCATTCGGCATCAGGCTGGCGATCAGGAATACTTGGGAGCCCATTGGCTTGAAGATCTCGATATCAACTCGGTCACCAGGATCGAGGTCGTCGGTCCCGGCGATTTGCCGCAAGTGACCTTGGAACGCCGTCCAGAAGGATGGGGCGTGAAGCAACGGAGTCTCTACCCCGCGAACGTTGGCGTTATCCGAGGATTATTGCTGGATCTCTCGGAAGCGAAGATTTTGGAGCGCAAGACCGGAGATCCGGCGCAGCATGCGCAGCTGGGATTGGGCGGCATTGATCGGGTGGACGCGCGGGGCCAGCGAATCACGCTGGGCTCCGAAACGGAAAGCCGGTCAGTTCGGATTGGCGCGAGTCCAGAGAGACGCAACGCTACCTACGTGCGGGTCGCCGATGACGATCAGGCTTGGCTCGTGGATCGGGCGTTCGCGATTCCGGGAGAGCCGCGTCGTTGGCTTGAGCCGGAGTTGCTGGACATAGGGATGGAGCATGTGACGTTCATGGAAGTCACGCATCCAGACGGTGAGAGGATCGAGGGACGACGTGCGGAAGAAGCGGCGGACGTGAGATTCACCGCGCTTAACATTCCGGAAGGAGCGACTCTGAAGAGCGAATACGCGCTCAATCGGATGGCCAGCGCCATCACTAGCCTGTCTTTGGAAGATGTCATGCCGGCGGATCAGGCCGAGACCTATTTGGGAGACGCGGTCCAGGCTCGGTACGCGCTGGATCAAGGCTATAGCCTGGAGGCGCGCTTGTTCTCCGTGGGCGTGGAGCGATACGCGCGTTTCAAGATAGAAATAGAGGAGGGTGTGAATGACGAGGACCACGCCCGGGCGGAGCTTCTCGCCCGCCATTTCGAGAGATGGGCGTTCCGGATCCCGTCCTTCGCCTACAACAGCATGGCGTTGCGCTGGTCCGATATCCTCGAGAAGGGCGAGGAGCCCGAGTGATCTAGTCGAGTTTCGCCAAGTACTTCTCCGCGTCCAGCGCCGCCATGCAGCCCGTTCCTGCGGAGGTCACGGCTTGGCGGTAGACCCGATCCATGACGTCTCCGGCGGCGAAAACGCCCGGATGGTTGGTCGCCGTCGCGTTCCCCTCCAGTCCGCTAGCGACGGTGAGATAGCCACCCTCGGACATGTCGAGTTGTCCTTGAAACAGGCCAGTGTTCGGCACATGTCCGATGGCGATGAAGACGCCTTGGACTTCCAGTTCCCGGGTGGAGTCCTCTTGGACGTTCCGAAGCCGAACGCCGGTCACGGCATTGCCGTCGCCCAGCACCTCATCCAGCACGTGGTTCCAGACGATGCGCGCGACCCCGCTTTCTTGCAGCTCGAATAATTGTTTCTGCAGGATCTTTTCGGCCCGCAGCTCATCCCGGCGGTGCACCAGAGTGACGGATGATGCCAGTTTTCCGAGATAGATCGCTTCCTCGACCGCGGTGTTTCCTCCGCCTATGACGGCGACTGGCTGATCCTTGAAGAAAAAGCCGTCGCAGGTAGCGCAGGCCGACACGCCTTTGCCTTTGTACGTCTCTTCCGAGGGCAGGCCGAGATAGCGCGCGGTCGCGCCGGTCGCGATGATCAGAGACTTGCAGGCGTACTCGCCATTTCCTCCGACAAGACGGAAAGGGCGCCGCTCCAGATCGGCCTTGATGATGTGGTCGAATTCAATGGGCACGCCGTAGCGCTCGACATGTCGCTGCATCCGGTCCATCAGGTCTGGGCCCTGCAACCCTTCAACATCGCCGGGCCAGTTGTCAACGTCGGTGGTCAGCGTCAGTTGGCCGCCTTGCTCCATGCCGGTGATCAGGAGAACGTCCAGATTCGCGCGGGCGGCGTAGATGGCGGCGGTATATCCCGCGGGGCCAGACCCGAGGATGATCAGTTCGCGTGTTTGGGAAAGATCGACCATAAGCGCATTTTACCGAATCCCGAAGCGCCTATCCTATAATTTGGGCGCGACTTTCCGATTCCATCTTGAAAAAGCAGCCTCCCAAGCGCGCGAAAAAGCAGGATTCACGGCCAATACGCGTGTCTCCGGCGTTCCGTGAGGGCGCGCTGCTCATCTTCACGGCTCTGGCCGCCTACTTGCTGGTCGCCCTGATCACTTACCATCCAGATGACCCGAGCTGGCTGGACACCGGGGATGGCGAGGTCCGGAACGCGGCGGGGCAGGTCGGGGCGGTCCTCGCGAACATGCTCTTGTTCTTGCTAGGCTACATCGCGTATTTGGTCCCGTTCATGCTGGGCTATCACGGTTGGTTGCTGTACAGCCAGGGTCCTGTATCCCGTGAGGCCGAGAGATCGGCTTGGGTCTTGACCGCGGTGCGCTGGGGCGGGTTTTTCGCGACTTTGACGGCGACTTGCTCCCTGATCGGACTCTACTTACTAGCTCCGGCGTTGCCGTCTGGAAGCGGTGGACTGATCGGGCAGGGCGTCGCTAGCGGATTCGTCTTCGCGTTCAGCGAGGTTGGCGCGACCGTCTTGCTGCTGGCCTCGCTCGGTGTCGGGATCACCATGTGGACCGGTTTTTCATGGATGAGGATGATCGACGCGTTGGGAAAAATGGCCTGGGAGGCTGGTTCTTCTGCCATCGCGGGGATCCAGTGGGCGCGCGAGTTTCTCTCCGGCCGCGCGGACCGCCAGCAACGGGAGCGAAAGCGTAAACAGGCCAAAGCGCGGCGCGCCACTAAGAAGCCCACCCGAGTTGAGCCAAAAATCCATATCGAGACCGATGCCCAAAGAGCGGCCCGGGAACGCCAAATGACCCTGTTGCAGCCCCAAGGATCGAAGGAGCTTCCACCGCTTGATTTGCTGGACCAGCCAGGGGAGGGCAATCCGGGATATTCCGAGGAAGCTCTCAACAACATGTCTAGACAAATCGAGATCAAAATGGAGGAGTTCAACGTGGGCGTCACGGTCGTGGCCGTCACGCCCGGGCCGATCGTGACTCGTTTCGACTTGGAGCCGGCCCCAGGAGTGCGAGGTAGCAAGATCAGCAGTTTCGCGAAAGACTTGGCGCGTTCCATGTCGGTGGTCAGCGTTCGCGTGGAAGAAGTGGTCGAGGGAAAATCGGTTATCGGGCTGGAAGTGCCCAATGAGGATCGCGAGATGATCGTGGCTGGCGAGATCCTGCGGTCGAAAGCGTTCAATCAATCTGGATCCCTGTTGACCCTAGCGCTCGGAAAAAGCATCAACGGTGAGCCGATCGTCTGCGATTTGGCGAAAATGCCTCATTTGCTGGTCGCCGGCACGACCGGCTCTGGAAAATCCGTGGCGATTAACGCGATGATCATGAGTCTGCTGTATAAGGCTCTGCCGCGAGATCTGAGGTTGATTCTGATCGACCCGAAGATGCTGGAGCTCGCGGTGTACGAGGGGATCCCGCACCTTCTGACCCCGGTGGTGACCGACATGGAGAAGGCGGAGCATGCCTTGCTGTGGTGTGTGAGCGAGATGGAGAAACGCTATAAGGTCATGTCTAGACTGGGCGTGCGAAACTTGAATGGCTACAACCGGAAGATCAAGGAGGCGAAAGAGAAAGGCGAGCCGATTCCAGATCCCACTCATGAAAGTGTTGGCGAGGAGGACGAGGCGCCGCTTCTGGATCATCTGCACTACATCGTGGTCATGATCGACGAGTTCGCGGATTTGATGATGGTCGCGGGCAAAAAGGTCGAGGACTACATCATCCGCCTCGCCCAAAAAGCCCGCGCCGCCGGCATCCACCTGATCCTCGCCACGCAACGCCCAACTCGAGAGGCGATCACTGGTCTGATCAAGTCGAACATTCCCGCCCGCATCTCGTTTCGGGTCGCCTCGCAAGTCGATTCGCGCACGATTCTGGATCAGGGGGGAGCGGAGCAGTTGCTGGGACATGGGGACATGCTTTTCTCGGACGCGGGAGAGGTCTTGCCGATGAGGGTGCATGGCGCGTTTATTTCGGATGACGAGGTGCTTAAAGTGGCCAAGTATCTGCGCGAGCATGGAGGGGGGCCAAACTATCTGGAGGAGGTCACCGAAAAGGGTGCGATGTCGGCGATTCCTGGCTTGACCGAGGAGGGGGAAGGGGGCGCGGAAGACCCTTTGTACCAAGAGGCGGTGGACATCGTGCTACGGGACCGAAAGGCCTCCATTTCCTACTTGCAGCGGCGCCTCAAGGTTGGTTATAACCGCGCCGCGCGCTTGATTGAGGAAATGGAGGAAGCGCGGATCGTGGGCGCGGTGCAGTCGGGAGGAAGCCGCGAGATTCTTCTGCCACCTCCTGGCGAATCCTGAACATGCGCCCGACGTGGGTCCTGACGCTGGCATGCTTTCTCGGGGGGGTGGCGGTGACGCATATCGCGCAAGCGTCTCCAGAGGACGAGCTCGGGAAGTTTTTCGAGCGGACTCAGTCCCTGACCGCGTTTTTCCAGCAATCGGTTTGGTCGCCAGATGGTGTTTTGCTGAGTTCTGGTCACGGAGACATGAGTTTGTTGCGACCGAATTTCATGCGCTGGAACTATCGAGAGCCCGAGCCTTTGATCCTGGTTTCGGATGGCATCGACTTTTGGTTGTACGATCCTGTGCTTGAGCAGGCGACGGTCTCGCCAATAGAGGAGGCCATGAGCGACACTCCTCTCTCGGCCTTGCTGGGCTCACGGATTCTGGAAGACGTATTCACCGTCAAGCAGGCTTGGCGGCAAGATGGGATCGACTGGACCACGCTGAGCTCTCGAGCCGATGCCGAGCGCCCGGTCGAGATTCTGATCGGACTGCGCGCGGGGACGCTGGAGCGTTTACGGTTCGTGGATCAGTTCGGACAGCAGGTGCGCGTGCGGTTTGAGCAGGTGCGAGTGAATCCACCATTGCGACCGGAGAACTTTTCCTATCGCCCTCCCGCGGGAACGGATATTCTTGGCTCGCCGGCCCGATGACTGAGCTGTTCGATTCGCGCGAGGAGTTCCGGCCTCTGTCGGATCGAATGCGCCCGCGTGGCCTGGAAGAGTTTGTGGGTCAACGGCACCTGCTCGCGGAGGGATTGCCTTTGCGGCAAGCGATAGAGGCCGGGAAACTTCATTCCATGGTGTTCTGGGGTCCTCCCGGCACTGGCAAGACGACGCTGGCGAGACTGATCAGCAAGTACGCCCAGGCCCGATTCATCAGCCTTTCGGCAGTGCTGGCTGGGGTCAAGGAAATCCGCGAGGAGATCGCGGCGGCGCGGCAGGCTCAAGAGCATGACCAAAAGGCCACCGCGCTATTCATTGATGAGGTCCATCGCTTGAACAAAGCGCAGCAGGACGTTTTCCTGCCGCATGTCGAGGATGGAACCATTTGCCTGTTCGGTGCCACGACGGAGAACCCCTCTTTCGAACTCAATAACGCGTTGCTGTCTCGCGTGCGCGTCTACTTCATGAAGACCTTGGAAGTGGAGGATCTGGCGCGGTTGCTGGAGCGCGCGCTGACGGACGAGGAGCGAGGAGCCGGGGCGCGGAGGGCGGTTCTGGAGAACGAGGCGCGAGACCTGATGATCCAGGTGGCGGACGGCGACGCTCGCGTCCTTTTGAATTTGCTGGAGATCGGGCTGGATCTCGCGTCAGAGCGAGATGGAGATCGAATTATTGACGTGAAGGTCATGCGACAAGTCGTGGGGCAGGGCATCCGGAGATTCGATAAGGGAGGGGAGTATTTTTACGACCAGATTTCGGCTCTGCATAAGTCGGTGCGCGGCTCCGACCCGGACGCGGCTTTGTATTGGCTGTGCCGTATGCTGGACGGGGGATGCGATCCCCGCTATATCGCTCGGCGCGTGGTACGGATGGCGAGCGAGGATATCGGAAACGCTGCCCCGCAAGCGCTCAACCTGTGCCTGTCCGCTTGGCAAACTTACGAGCGATTAGGCTCCCCGGAAGGAGAGCTGGCGATCGCGTCGGCGGTCGCGTATTTGGCCTGCGCGCCCAAAAGCAACGCGATCTATATGGCCTATAAGGCGGCCATGGCGCAAGCCAAAAAATCCGGCAGCTTGGAGGTCCCGATGCATTTGCGCAATGCTCCGACTCGGTTAATGAAGGACTTGGGCTATGGAAAAAACTATCAATACGCGCATGATCACGAAGGAGGCTATGTTGCCGACGAGGTCTATCTCCCTGAATCTCTGCAGGGAGTATCGTTCTATTTCCCGGTCGACCGGGGGCATGAGAAGGCGATAGGGGAATGGCTACGAAAAATTCGCCAGAACGCGCAGAGGAATTCCGGAGAAAAAGTTGGTGTTTGAAGGGAGCGAGGTGGTATTTGGCTTACGGCCATACGGGCTGAACTCGCTCGTTCACCCTTCAGCTAGACTTTTTGCTGGTGGAATAAACCATTTCGAGGTTGGGCGCGAGGGTCCCGCGTTCTTCAAGATTTGCCATTGGCCTCGGACGCGAGAGAGGCTACAGGATTTCCGGCTTCGACCCAAGCCTTGAACCCTCCTGCCATATGCATCACGTTCTTGAACCCCATCTGCTTGAGCGTGTTGGCGGCCAAAGCGGAACGTCCGCTGGTCGCGCAATACAAAATCAAGCTCTCGACCTCGGCGAAGACCGGAAGGTGTTTCGGGGACGATGGGTCAGCGTAGAACTCTAGCATGCCACGCGAGGCGTGGCGCGCGCCGGGCACGGTGCCGGTCTGGACCAGTTCGTTCTGGTCGCGCACGTCGATGATGGCGACATGGGGGTCGTTCAGGGCTCGCGCGACTTCCGCTACCGAAACCTCTTCCACCTGGTCGATGGCTTCGGACAGCATTTGCTTGAACCCGCGCTTGATTTCCACTGGCATGGCATAGCCTCCATAGTGAGTTGCTTTGAGCGACTATCGTAACCCAACTGGGCTTTGAGACTTATAATCTGTCGTGTTCGCAAGACGGGTATCATCCCAAATGGCGTGTCAACAAGCATGATTAGAGATAAGCAGAACATTTGGCCATACCCTGGTTCGCGGTGGTGGAAATTCGATTTCCACACCCACACGCCTGCCTCTCGTGATGCTTATCGTGAGCAAAGAGCGATAAATTCGAAAGGAAAAGAGGAGGTGACTCCAGAAAAATGGTTGTTAAAGTATATGAAAGCCCAGATTGACTGCGTTGCGGTAACCGACCATAACAGTGGAGATTGGATCGATAAACTCAAAAATGCTTATGCGCTGATGCAGCAACGGGTAGAAGAAGGAACACCCCCCGCCGGCTTTCGAAAATTGACCATTTTCCCGGGAGTGGAAATTTCCGTTAATGGGGGTATTCATTTACTTGCCATTTTCGACCCAGAAACCAATGCCGAAAAAATAGATCAACTTCTCGGATCCGTTAGATACAAAGGATCTATTGGGGACACCAATGGAGTAACGGAGGCGAGTCTCTCTGATGTACTGCAGGGGATACTCAATGCCGGTGGCATTCCTATTCCTGCCCATGCAGACCAAAGCAAAGGACTATTTCGCGTTAAACATAACACCCGCGAATGTGTCTTGGATGCGCGAACAGTACTCCAAGCGGTAGATATTGATGGCTTGTTCGCGGTCGAATGGCTAGATCTCCAATCACCACCTCCTGACTGTGTAAGAAAGAAGGTAGATCAATTAACGAAGGTGTTGGGTAGCGATTGCCATGGACACCCAAACAAGGGTGTTCCTGGTTCACGCTATACATGGATCAAAATGGGCGCCACCCCTACACTTAATGGGGTTCGTTTGGCGCTTATTGATGGAAACGGGGTCTCGGTATGGCGGAGCGACGATGCGGATTTTCGGCCGTTCCAAATCCCGAAGCATTTCATCACCAGTATAGAAATCGAATCGGCTCGTTTCATGGGCAATAGGAATCCAGAACGTTTGGAATTTTCACCTTATTCCAATGCCTTGATCGGCGGACGTGGCACAGGAAAATCATCTATCATTCACGCTGCACGCCTGGCATATCAACGGGGTAGGGATTTGGAACGATTGGGTGGCGACGCTGATCCTTATCACCAGTTCAAGAATTTTACGAAAACTCCTTCTGATCGACATGCCCAAGGTGCTTTACGAGAAGGTACGGCGATCCGTATTGAAATACTTCGGGACGGTGTCGCGCATCGGTTGCGGTGGAGCAATCAAAATGGTCAAAACACAATTGTTGAAGAGAAAGACGAAAACGGTGAATGGCGCGATTCGAATGATCAAACGCTGGCATCGGAACGATTTCCGGTCCGCTTGCTCTCCCAAGGTCAGATTTCAGCCATGGTGGGGGATAACAAGCAAGCTTTGCTAGATATTATCGATGAGGCGGCCGGAGTGCTTGATGTCCAGCGCAGATTTGAAAACGAGAAGCGCAAATATTTTTCAAGCCGGGCACGGCTTCGCGAGTTAGATGGGCAGTTGGAAGGTCGCCCAGAGTTGAAAAGAAAACTCACTGACCTAAATCGTAAGTTAGAAGCCATCACACGGTCTCGCCATGCAGAGATATTTAAGGCACGCCAGCAGACATTGCGGCAACGCCAAGAAATAAGAGCCTCCCTAAAGCAACTGAATGATATGTCTGAACGAATTAATACGCTAGCGCAGGATATCCTCCTTGATGATTGGCCAGATGGCGTTTTCAATTCTGCGAGAGATCAGGACGTGGTTGCTCTGAAAGCCGAGATGGAACAGGCATCAGGTGAGGCACGAAATCTACTTGCGAAGGCCGCGAGTATCCTCGTGGACAAGATACAGTCCATTAAGAAAGACCGTAGGTTGGCAAAATGGAGTGCGACTGCAAACAAGGCGAAAGCTGATTATCAAGCGCTCCAAGACAGTTTCGCTGAACAGGGGGTCCAAGGGCCTCGGGACTTTGGAGACCTTGCGCAGAAACGGCAGCAGTTGGAAAACCAGATAAGGGAACTGGACAAATTGCGTAAGTATGGGAGTGAGCTGGAAACTGACAGCGAATATCAGTGGGTACAAGTCTTAAAAGCTCGTCAAGCGATAACCGAAGCTCGACAAAAATTTGTCCAGAATTCATTGAAAGATAATGAGTTTGTTCGCATGGAGGTTACTGGTTTTGGATTTAATCCTAGAAGCGTAGAGCGCAGTTTGCGCGAGATGTTGGGCTGTCTGGATGATAGATTCGAAAAGGATATTCTGCAGGCTGATCACGGAAAGTCGGGGCTGGCATTTGATTTGGCGCAGGCAAGATCCGAAGACAAGGAAGTTACTTTGGAAAAAATTAAGAAACGCTTGATTACTGTTGATGGAGAATTTGGCAAACGCTTCCAAAAATTCCTTCAGCGAAAATTAGACCATCCCGAGTTTGAGGACCGCATTCGTTGCTGGTTCCCTGAGGATGACTTGCGCGCTGAATATTCTCGCACGGGACGTGGTAATGATTGGGAGGCTATCGAGCAAGGTTCGCAGGGACAACGTTCAGCGGCCTTGCTAGCGTTTCTGCTTGCATTTGGAGAAGAGCCATTGATCCTAGATCAACCCGAAGACGACCTGGATAACCATGTTATCTACGAATTGATTGTTCGCCAAATACTTGAAAACAAACGACGCAGGCAATTGATCATCGCTACGCATAATCCCAATATCGTGGTCAACGGTGATGCTGAAATGGTGCATGCCCTTGGCTTTAAATCCGGTCAATGCAGGGTCACGAAAAAAGGCGCGTTGCAGGATGAACATGTACGAGAGGAAGTATGCCACGTTATGGAAGGTGGACACAAAGCATTTAAACGACGCTGGATGCGCTTAGGGCGTGAGGTTTGAGATGTTCACGCGCAGTGAATTATTAGAAAAAATTAATCTAGGAGAAGATAATTTTCTAGAACTAAAAGAAGTGCGTTTTTCTGGTGGCAAGATTCGAGGCCCGAAGCAGAACGAGCTCGCGGATGAGATCGCCGCTTTTGCTAACACCCGTGGAGGAATATTGCTTTTAGGGGTTAATGATAAGACGCATGAAATACTAGGAATTCCTGAAGAGCGGTTAGAAGCCGTGGAAGCGTTAGCGCTGCAAGCGTCTCTAGATTCCTTGAATCCACCGGGTTCGCCAGTGATCGATATTATTCGTTTTCCAGATAGTGACGGGGTTGAGCGGCCAATAGTACGTGTAGAAATCCCTCCTAGCCTGTTTATTCATCAGAGCCCTGGTGGTTACTTTCACCGTGTGGGATCTTCCAAACGACTCATGCCTTCAGACTATTTGGCAAGGCTGTTCCAACAACGTAGCTTGGCGCGGTTAGTTCGATTTGACGAGCTCCCTGTTCCCTTAGCAAACTTTGATGATTTAGACGAGACGCTGTGGAGTCGCTTCATGACATCAAGGACTACTGATACGCGAGAGCAGCTGCTTTCCAAATTGGCCATGGCAACACAAAGTAGCGACGGAGTCTGGCGGCCCACGGTGGCAGGCATGTTGCTAGCTTCCACAAAACCTCAACAATTTCTTCCTGGGGCATTCATACAGGCTGTTGCGTATCGAGGGAAAAAAATCGATACGCAATCGCGATCAGTGTATCAACGTGATGCTCGGGATATCACGGGTCCTTTGGACCAGCAGATATTTGATGCTTGTGATTTTATTCGGAAGAACATGGTGATATCCGCGAGAAAAACACCAGCTGGTGGGCGTGAGGATCTTCCGCAATTTGATATGCTCGCTGTGTTCGAGGCGGTGACCAATGCCGTTGCTCATCGAGATTATTCGATATCGGGTAGTAAAGTCAGACTCCGACTGTTCGATGACAGATTAGATTTATATACGCCAGGTTCCATGATTAATACAATGACACCAGAAACCTTGCCTCACAGGCAGGCCACTAGGAATGAAACTGTTACCAGTTTGTTGGCTCGTTGTCCAGTTAAAGAGGACGATTTCAAGCATCATCGAGCATATATCATGGATAAGCGCGGAGAAGGAGTGCCGATTATTCTTTCCCGAAGCGAACAGTTATCTGGGAAGCTTCCAGAATATCGTGTAATTGATGAATCAGAGCTAATACTTACAATCTATGCTGCCGTAACGTCGTCATCCGGCACAGAAACTGATGTAGTGGTCGATTGATATACCGATCCAAGAAAACGCCATAAACGCGACATTGGCCGAAGCTTTGACGGTGTACTTTGATGTTTCATGCTACACCGGAACAGACGCAAAAAAGGAAGAGGAAGCGGTGTGATGCCCACCCCAGTTTCAACTTTCAAGTGTGACACTTGCGAAGAATGGCGGGGGAGGCGATGAGTCGCGGTAACGCTCATTGTCATCAACCGCCCCCGAGAGATGCACTTGTGAGCGGTTACATGCAACTCACCGAGACCCAGCGTTACCAAGATCGAGGCGCTCCGCGACCTCGGCATGAGCTGAGCGGAGGTGGTGCGAAGGGTCGGCATCTACCGCGGCAAGGCTGGTCTTCCCCTGACGGAACGTGGGCGACCCTCGCTGGCTTCCCCCGATCCTCTTCGTCATCCTGCCGCTCTCGCCGCTCTCCACCGGGTTACAATGCTGTTGCACTTGAAAGTTGAAACTGGGGTTGAAATCACCCTATGACAACCGCTTCCGTCGCGGAACTTCCTCTGGGTTCGCTGATCGTGGACGTGCAGGGAAAGGAACTGAGTGCTGAAGACAGAGAGATTCTCGCCCATCCTTTTGTCGGAGGCCTGATCCTGTTCACTCGGAACTACGAATCTCCCGAGCAATTGCGCGAATTAATCTGGCAGGCTCATCAGATTCGAAGTCCTGACTTGGCGGTTTGCGTTGACCAGGAAGGGGGCGTGGTACAGCGCTTTCGAGAAGGATTCACGCGCTTGCCGTCCGCCCAAGCTCTTGGCCAGCTGTATCGTCGAGACCGAGAGTGCTCCTATTTGGCTTGCTCTCGCATGGGCTGGCTGATGGCCGCGGAGTTGAAAGCGGTGGGTGTGGACATCTCGTTCGCTCCCGTAGTGGACCTGAACTGGGGTGCTAGTGAGATCATCGGCAACCGCGCTTTCCATCGGGATCCCTATGTTGTCTCCGAACTAGCGTCCCGATACATCGCGGGCATGCATCAGGCTGGCATGAAGTCAGTCATCAAGCATTTTCCGGGGCATGGTCATGTCCATGAGGATTCTCATAAGGATATGCCGGTCGACTCGCGCGGTTTCCAGGAAATTCTGGGAGAGGACTGGATTCCTTTCGAACACTTGGGCACGGCGTATAGCGAAGGCTTGATGACGGCTCACATAATTTTTCCGGAAGTGGACGAGGCCCCAGTCACTTTCTCGCGCAAGTGGCTTCAGCAAATCTTGCGTGAACGGATGGGGTTTTCTGGAGTCGTTTTCAGCGATGATCTGAACATGCATGCGGCACACCTCCATGAGGATATCGAGTTCCGGATGCGCTCGGCGCTCCGGGCGGGATGCGACGTAACGCTTTTGTGCAATAATCGGCCAACCGTCATCGAAGCGCTGGAGCGCATGAAGGAGCACCACGACCCGGTGGCTAGCTTGCGCCTGTTTCGGATGCGCGGCACCCCGGAATCTATGTCCTTTCAGGAATTGCGTAAGTTGCCGATGTGGAAAGAAGCGGCGGAGGTGGCGGCCCGATACGCTGACGCGGACGACATGGAACTGAATATATGATTGAGCAGTGGTTTGAATACGTCCTGACTCTGTTGGAGCGGGAGCGATTGACGAACGTGTCGCTGTTGTTAGTCGGGGCGTTGGTAGTTAGTTTTGCTGGACGTTGGCTTCTGAAGGTCCTGCGCCGAGCCGCGGAGCGCACGTATTACATAGTGGATGACGCCGTGTTGCTTTCGGTGTCTCGACCCATTCAGGCACTCATCTGGCTCGTGGCGCTGAGCTTGATCGGTGGTGTGTTGCTGGATGAACTCATCGATCCATCGTGGCTGGTCAAGATGCGGAAATCGGGCGTATTCCTGATCTTGGGGTGGTTCCTGTTCTCGCTGGTCCGCATCTACAGCGAACTGGCGCGTCAGCGCGCCCGGGCCGAAGGAAAGAGTTTGGATGAGGATCTGCACCTAGCTGTCGCCCGGACCCTGCAGGCGGCCATCATCGTGCTGGTTGGCATGGGCTTGCTCCAGACCTTTGGGGTCAGCATCGTCGGTCTTCTGACGTTCAGCGGGGTGGGAGGATTGGTGGTAGGGCTCGCGGCCAAGGACATGCTAGGGAATTTCTTTGGAGGCCTGATGCTGCACATGGATCGTCCGTTCAAGACTGGAGACTGGATACGCTCTCCAGACCGCGAGATCGAAGGTTCCGTCGAGAGAATCGGGTGGCGGCAGACTCTGATTCGGACGCACTCGAAAAATGCCCTGTACATCCCGAACGGCATGTTCCTGACCATCGTGATCGAGAACCCGGGACGGATGTCGCACCGCATGATCAAGCAAGTGATCGGGTTGCGCTACGATGATTTAAGGAAAATGCGGACCGTCGTCGAAGAGGTGCAGGCTCTACTGGAAAAAGCGCCTAATATAGACCATAAGATGCCTGTGCTGGCGCGTTTTGACGCGTTCAACGAATCTTCGATAGACTTCTTTTTCCAGTGCTACACCACCACGGTCCATCGTGCGGAGTACACGAAAATAAAGCAGAATATTTTGCTCGACGTGGCGGAAATAGTGGAGCGGCATGGGGCCGAGATCGCGTTTCCGACCCGAACGTTGCATGTGCAGTCGCAATCCGACTGAAAAAGCGCCGATCAGCGTGTTGGATTGACCGCTATGCGGGGGCTTGCGCCAACACCCGAAACATTTGGATTTTCTTTCACTTCCGTGACTTGGGCCAGAATCCCAATCACGGGGTGATCTAGGTAATTGAGGTCGCCGCTTCTGAGCTTGCGACTGACTTGGAACAACAAGCCGTCTGTCGCTGAGCTTTCCCTGGACTCGGAGTTTGGGTAGTAGTAGAGAATCTTCAGGTCGATCTGGAGGAATTGCTCCCGAGAGAGTCGCAGGCTTCCGTCCACCACCGGAGCGTCCGATGATGCCTGCGCCAAGGTTCTTCCGTTGGTTAGCCGAATCTGATGCGCCTCATCGGGGGACGTGACGGGTTGCTGCCAAGCGGCATGATGGAGAATCCGGTATTGCCCGGACTTTTCAAGGCGGATGCGCTCCGTCACCATAGGCTGGCGAAGCTCGTTCAGGCGCAAGTATCCACCTAAACAATCCGCGACTGCCTCTTCGGAGGCGAAACGCCGCAAGAAGTCCAGTTTCGGTCCCGCGGGAAGGCAGAAATGCTGTCGAAAATCGACTATTGGAGCGATATCTAGTTCTGGAGCTTCCTCGAAGCGCCGAATGGAATCGGTGGCTTCTTCCGGTTGCGCGAAGACCAAAATTTCCACGCGGTATAGTTCCTCGGTGATGCCGATGGTAGGCAAAAAGCAAGCCAAGATCCCGAGAAGAATTTTTTTCATGCGGCTTTCCGGGTCCCGACGCGACGCGCCAAATCTTGGATGACGCGGATCCGGTCCTCAAGCGTCGGCAGGTCCAGTTCAATGTGCAGGCGCATCTTATTGTCCAGGTGGTAATGGTCCGGCTGGTCGTTAATGATCTGGAGGATCGCATCCGGCTCGGGTCCAGCCTCGGTGAAGCCGATTCGCCCCCCGTGTCTCGTCATCTGTATTTTACGGAAAAATCCCAGTGCCGCGATTTCCAGTTTAAGGCGCGTGACCGCGAACAGGTTGATAACGGCTGGCGGCAAGATGCCGAAACGGTCTACCATCTCGACCTGCAACTCATCGAGTTCAGCTCCAGACGTGGCTCCCGCGATTCTCTTGTACAGCGTAAGTCGCAGATAGATATCGGGAAGGTAGTCGTCCGGGATTAGAGACTGGAGACCTAAGTCGATCTCGGGTCCGTGCTCAAGCGGCTTGTCGAATTCCGGAAGGTCGCCTTTCTTCAAGGTTGTCACGGCGCGCTGAAGGAGACGGTGGTACAGCGCGAAGCCAATCTGCTGGATCTGCCCGCTCTGCTCTTCTCCCAGCAATTCGCCAGCTCCCCGAATCTCGAGGTCCTGGGTCGCCAGCATAAAACCGGAACCAAGCTCCTCCATGGCCTCAATGGCCTCGATTCGCTTTCTCGCATCAGCCGTCAGCGTTTGCAGGGGAGGGCAGATCAAGTATGCATAGGCGAGGTGATGGGAGCGTCCCACTCGGCCTCTCAGTTGGTGCAACTGGGCCAGACCGAAACGGTCCGCGCGCTCAATGATGATGGTGTTGGCGGTCGGGATATCGATCCCGCTCTCGATGATCGTGGTGCAGACCAGAACGTTGAATCGCTGGCGATAGAAATCGCGCATCACCGCTTCCAGATCCCGCTCTCGCATTTTTCCATGCGCGACCCGAACCTCGGCCTCGGGAATGATCTCCCGGATAGAGGTCGCGGCTTCCTCGATTGACGCGGTTCGATTATGAAGCACATAAACCTGTCCGCCACGCTTCAACTCGCGCAAGCAAGCGTCCCGGATTTGCTGCCGGTTCCAAGGGGCGACATAGGTTTTTATGGCATGGCGGTAGGCCGGAGCGGTAGCGATGACCGAAAGGTCGCGTAAGCCGGATAGCGACATGTTAAGCGTGCGCGGGATCGGGGTGGCGGTCAAGGTCAGCAGGTTGGTGCGGGTCCGCAATGCCTTCAGCCGTTCTTTGTGCCTTACGCCGAAGCGTTGCTCCTCGTCGACGATGACCAGACCTAGGTTATGGAACCGCACGTCGTCCTGTAGCAACCGGTGCGTGCCGACGATGATGTCGATCTCTCCCTTGGCGAGGTCGCGCAAGATCCCGGTTTGCTCCTGGGCCGTTCGAAACCGGGATATCGTCTCGATTCGAGCTGGCCAGTCGGCGAAGCGGTCGCGGAACGTTTTTCCATGCTGCTGCGCGAGCAGGGTGGTGGGCGTAAGGACGGCGACTTGAAACCCATTGAACGCGGCGACGAACGCGGCGCGCATCCCGACCTCGGTCTTCCCGAAGCCGACATCGCCGCAAACGATCCGATCCATCGGAACATCGCTTTCCAGTCCCTCCAGAACTTCCTGGATGGCTTGCGCTTGGTCCAGAGTCTCGTCAAACGGAAAGCTCGCCTCAAAACTCGGATAATCATGGGGAATCTTGATTTCACATCCGCTTTGCGCGTTGCGTCGAGCCTGGATCTCCAGCAACTCCGCGGCAGTGTCGTAGGCGCGTTTCTCCGCTTTCTGCTTGACTTTTCTCCACTGATCCCCGGCCAGCGAGTGGAGCGGAGCGTTCTCCGTGTCCGCGCCACTGTAGCGAGTGATTCGATGCAGTTCCATGATCGGCACGTATAGCCGGTCCGTGCTGGCATACTGGATGAGCAGGAACTCTTGCGCGACACCGTCGATTTCTAGCTTCCGGAGCCCCTGGTATCGTCCAACGCCATAATCCTCATGCACGACAGGACTGCCATGTTTCAAGTTAGCGAGCTCGGACAAAATCGTCTTTGGATCTCTCTGGCTTCTTTGCCGGGTTTGCTGTGGAGGACGGTCCGGGAACAGATGGCGTTCGGGGATGACCGCGACCCCAGCGTCGGAAAGATCGAAGCCACCCTCTATGCTCGCTACCGTTAGCGCGAGGGAGGGTTTCCGCCGAGAAAAATCTTCCCAGTCATCGACTTGCTCGACCTTGATTTCCAGAGCGCTCAGGCGCTCTTTCAATTGCTCTCTCCGTCCCGGGGAATGGGTGGAGAACAAGACCTTCCGATGATTGGCCAGAAACTGGCGCAAGGCGCGGGCGGGCTCTTGGTTTTGTGGCCGAACTTTGAGTTCTGGGAGCGCGCGCGAGGAATAGTTGAAAATGAGTTTTCCCGGTCGCCGCTCGTGCTCGAAGCGATTCAGATCCAATCGTGGATAGCGTCGCAGCTCTTCCTTAAACTCGCTCACGTCCAGGTACAAGTCCCGGACGGGTAGAGGCGGACGTTCGGAATCCTGGCGGCAGCTTTCGAAACGGGTCTTTATCTCGTCGAGAGTCCGTTCGACGGTGGCGTCGACATCCTCCCAGCACGCGACCGTCGCGTCTGGTGGCAAGTAGTCGAACAGACTAGCGGAACTCTCGAAAAAGAGCGGCAAGTAATACTCGATCCCAACTGGGACGATAGCGTCGCTGATATCTCGATAAACGGGACTTTGCGAAGGGTCGATATCGAAGGCGTTCCGAAAGTTTTTCCGGAATCGCTCAATCGATTCCGGGTTTAGGGGGAACTCTCTCGCCGGGAGAAGCTCTAGACGCTCGGTCCGTGCAATCGATGTTTGTCGGTCTGGATCGAATGTTCGAATGGAATCGATGCGGTCGTCGAAGAAATCAATTCGATAGGGATATTCCGCCCCCATTGGAAACAGATCGACAAGGGAGCCGCGCACGGTGTATTCTCCCGGCGCCATGACTTGGGAGCGCGTCTGGTAGCCAGCCAGATTTAGCTGCCCGCGGAGGCGCTCGATCTCGATTTCCTCATTAATGGACAACGCGACCGATTGACTGCGGACATGAGTGGGAGGACAGAGCCGCTGGAGCATGGTGGGAGCGGCGGCGATCAGCAACCCTTCCGTTTTTCCGAGCTCAAGGCGATGAAGCGTCTGAAGACGTTGCGAGATGATTTCGCCATGCGGCGATGTCAGGTCGTAGGGCAGGGTTTCCCAGTCGGGAAACAGCAACGGGAGGTCCGCGTCCGCGCCGAGAAAAAACTTGCACTCGGCTTCAAGTTCAACTTGGGTGGCGATGTCGGGAGCGATGACTAGAACGAGCCCGGAAGACTGACGGGCGAGTTCGGTGACGGCCAGAGCGCGGGCCGCGCCGTACAGCCGGCCGCAACTCAGCCGCTCACCGGCGGATGGAATCGGAGGGAGCTCAAGCACAAGGAGACGTAGGGACAAAAAACGGGGGCCTCAGCGGCCCCCGCGATTTTCGGGTTCGGCGAGTTCCGCCTTTGGCAAGTTCAGGCGAACATATCCGCCACGATGTTGTTGTACCAGCTGTAGGCGTATTCAACTTCGCGGGCCAGCATCTCGTCCGACGCGTCCGAGGGGGTCAGGCCGCCCGCGACCTTGGCGATTTTGCTTTTGTCTTCCGCCAAGCGATACACCGCGGCGACCGAGATGCCGTAGTCCGGAGCGATCAGGCTGTAGCAGGTATTGACGTACGATGGGGTGCCTGGCTCCGCGTCGGCCAGCATGGCGACGACCGCCGCCGCGCAGACCTTCGCCTCGGAGTTTGCGGCGTACCCTGACTTCGGAAGGCCGGTCGCGATGCTGGCGTCGCCGATGACATGCACGCCCGGCACCAGCTTCGACTCGAAAGTGTCGAGATGGACTGGGCACCATCCGGAATCGTCGGTTAGGCCGGCCGCTCGCGCGATTTTCCCGGCGCTCTGCGGAGGGATGACGTTGATCACGGCGCCTTTGTGGGTGTCGCCAAACTCGGTGGTTACCGTCATGTCGCCAGTATTGACCGAGGCGATTCCGCCCGCGGTTTCCGTTCCGGAGACCCATTCGATCATGCCATCGTAGCGGCGCTTCCACCCTTGCGTGAACAGTCCCATTTTCGAGAACTTGTCCTTGGCGTCAAGAGCCAGGATTTTCGATTTCGGTTTGCGCTCCTTGAAGTAGTGGGCGACTTGGCAAATTCGCTCGTAAGGTCCGGGTGGACAACGGAACGGGTTTCCAGGGGGACAGATGATGAACGTGCCGCCATCTTCCATGGCTTCGAGCTGATTTCGCAGCAATGCCGTTTGCGGGCCCGCCTTCCAAGCGTGCGGCATAGCTTCTGTCGCTACCATATCGTAGCCCTCAATCGCGTTCAGATCGAGGTCGATGCCAGGACTGACGATGAGCCGGTCATACGAGAAGCTGTCCCCTCCGTCGGTAGTCACGACGCGGGCTTCGGTATCCACCTCCGTGGCTCTAGCGCGCGCGACCCGCACCCCGTGATTAGCCAAGCCGTCATAGCCATGGCGGATCGTCGAGATGTCGCGCCCTCCGCCGATGACCTCGTTGCTCATGAAGCAGGTGTAATAGTGCTCGTTTTCCTCAATGAGCGTGACGTCAATGCTCGGGTCCGCGATTTTGACGCGTTTCGCCGCGACCGCGCCCGCTGCGCCGCCACCAATGACCACCACGCTCTTGGTCGCTCCAAGAGCGATATGGGGAAAGCCCACTCCAAAGGCGCCCGTGGCCGCGATGCCGCCAGTCGCCTTCAGGAAGCCGCGTCTCGTCAAATTTGCCATGATCGTGTTCCTCCTCGATTACTGTTGGCTTGCATAGTAGTGGAGGAGAGCCGCGCGACCTTTCTCGCCTTCGGTCTCCATGATCTCCTCAAGCCGGGACTTCATTTTCTTCGGCATTCCCCGAGCGCCGCCGTGAAAGTCGACGAGGCTGTAGCGCAAATATGGCTCCCATTGCCCCGCGAGCGGGACCATGTCGTCCACGGTGGAACGGCCGCCGTCCTCATGGCATTTCTCGCAATTGTCCGCATGTAGCGCCTCTCCATGCGCCGCCAATTTCTCATCGTATTCTTGGTTCGCCAATGCTACCGGTTTGTCGGCGAAGTAGTCCGCCATGGCCTTGATCTCGGCCAAGCTGTAGCCGGAGGCGATCCGCCCCATGATAGTGCCGGAGCGGGCGAAGATCTCCACGTCTTCCAACTCCGGGTCGGACGCGACCTCCGCCTCAGCGGCATCCAGATCCTCTCCATGCTTGTAGGACAGCATGGCGCCTATGAAGTACACGGCCGGAAGTCCTGCTAGGGAAGGCGTCGCCGGGCCCACGCTCGCGCCAGCCGGACCGTGGCATGCCACGCACGCGCCGGTCAGCATCTCCACTGATGCCATCGCGGCCTCGCTTTCATGCCCGTCCGCGAGAACGGGCGGCGATAGCGCCAGCGCGCTGGCCAGAATGGCTTGAGAAATTATTTGCGGGTGCATTAATTTTCCTCCTGCGAAGGTCGAGAATACCCCATAAGTTTTAGGGTCAATATCCTAACACAGGCATGAAATTGGCTGGCCAAATTCATTGTTGCGACCTTGAATCTCATTGAAATCTCGATATGGGCCGTCATATGGCACGAAGCTTCGATAGAAGGATTCTCTCGAAATCCTTTCGCTTCACCGCTTGCGCGGCCAACAGTTTCTGGCAAGACTTTTCCAGAGATAACACTTCCCAGTGCATCGCTTCGAGCTGGTAATCATTGGAAACCTCCGGTATCATCCAAATGATATCGCCCTCGTCCAAATCGTGGGATGGTTTCTTAGTTGGGCCGCCAATCGCCTCAAAAAAGGGCATATCCACGGTGACCGCCAATTTGGTTCCCCAACGGCGGAGCGTGGGAGCTTTCACTTGCAGTTGAGGCATCAGTCGCTTCGCGCTAGAAGAACGCCAGTCGGGTCGACGAATCTCGATTGGAGCCGGAGGCCGGTGACCCTTGTCTTGAGCCAAGCGTCCGAATTCGGTCTCCATTCCCTTTCCAGAAAAATACACGGCTTGGATCTCCAAACCAAACCAGCGTGGATCTTCGATATCGCCATTCGCCAAAACCAGATCGATGCGCCCCGCCGGTCTGCCCGTATTTGGTGAGCGCATGAACGGCACTTCGCGAGCGAGAAAAGATCTACTCTCATCGAAACCGACGATTTCCGCAAGCCACCTTGGCACAAGATGGTTCTGCTCAAATCTCTTGGGGCAGGTGATGACGGGAGCTTCTACTGGCAGGCCCAATCGGTCGCTGTTTTTGCCTGAATGTTTTCGATAGGCCCGGATTGAGCAAACGCCTCCCTTCTTTCTGCATGGAATATTGCCACCGGGTTGAAATGGACAGGCTGGAGCGGGAGCATCCTTTCCAAGGGCGATGTTCGCCAAGGTTTGGCGACGTTCCAGAGACATCTGGATGAATGGCTCCCCATACCATTCGGCGATGCCATACCGTTTCGCTAATCCCTCGGAAGGAATATGCGCGATTGGCTCTTCGTACCATTCCTTGGCTTCGTTCAGTATCTTCATGCGAACATTGGCTCGTTCGTGATGATTAACTCCGATTGATATCGGTGATGCGCGTTTTTCATCGTTACCGAAACCGCGTGGAAGCCGTACCTCCGCACCAAGTCCACGATTTCTGGCGCGCAATCGTACGTCATCAAAAAATTCGTTCGGCGGCGCGCGAGCATCTGAAAAAGCCTAGCATGATTGATTTCGCTATGCGCGTACAGCCTTGCTCCGGCACGTTTTCCTCCAGCGGTATAGGGAGGATCGATGAATACGGCCGCCGAATGTCCCCATCCGTAGAGCAGAGGCCCCAAAATCTCCATTCCGTCGGTTTCGCAGAACGTGATTTTCTCGGCATGCTCATTAATCGCCTCCAAACGCGCGACCAGTGTGTCGGGATACCAGCGAGAGCAGATGCCCTTGCCATTTTCTCCACGTTTGCTATACGACGCGCCGGGCGCGAGAATTCCGGCTTTCCGGGTACGGTTTAGGACGAGCGTTCGGAAGCCGTGGTCCGTGACGTGACAAGGGGCTTGACGCTCTAGCTCGGCCACTCGCTCGGGAGTTGGCGTGAAGCGCCGAATTCTTTCCGCCAGAGCATTTCCGTCCCGTAGCGCCGTATGCCAGAAAGCGGCGACATCATGATCGAGCTCCACCATGATGATTCTCTCGACCAGGTTTTCCATTATCGCCGTGAGGGAGACGATCCCGCCACCGGCGAAAGGTTCGACTAGAATTCGAGGTTTCGTTATGGAAAGCCATTCCCGGATATGGGGGATGAGCCAAGTTTTCCCGCCGGGATATCGAAGCGGGCTGCGTTGCGGGACCTGCGCCACATTGACCGCGGGAAATCGGGATGTCGGGAAGGGGTTTATGCTGGAGAGTTCCGACCGGCGTTGCCAGGTGGTGCGAGGCGGTTCGCCGCTTATGGATGAGCGCGAACCAAGGGAATCGAGTCCGCCTGGTCGATGCTTCATCGCGTCCTCAAGGGTGTCTTCCATAATATCGGTCTGAAACTCCTGGATCCGCATATCCAAGAGTTTCTTGAGCATGCGCTAGATCTGGGGGTTGGGGGCATTCGCTGGACAAGTCGGACGTAGACTATTCTCCTACCTTGGGCTCGTTCGTGACGGTGGAATCTGACGGTGCGGCCGTATCAGCGCTCGCGCCATGTTTTCCGGTGTGACATTGCCGAAAAATCACGGGGGATCATTGGCTTCGGCTTCATATAAGTAGCATAGCATGAGCGACCGCTCACCCAGACGCGGGAAACTCGCTGGAAAACAGTGAGAGATACTACCCTGCCGCATCGTCATCGAATATTATCGCGGTTTTCCTCCCTCCGTGCACGGAAGGTTCCGCGCACCATTTTTTGCGCAGCAAGTCCAATGGCTCCAAAATATCTTCGGGCAATTCCAGAAGATCGACCAGAACGGCCCGGTCCAAGGCTTGCCGCGCGTCATCTTTCCATGCCTGGCTGGCGGGAAGTAACTCTCGATTTTGGAAATCGTCAAAGATGACTTCCGCACGATCCAATTGCGCCTTTGTGAGGTGCCGCGCGTCAAGAGTCACGAGCGTTTCCAATCGCGAAATCGTGAGTATGGCTCGTCCCGTCTGCTGTCGGGAGCCAGTCCACCACATGGAAACCAGTCCGAAGATCGTATTGGCCCAAAGGACGAGCGGAGTCTCCCATCGCGGCTCGGTGCAGAGAAAGTTAGGCCAAGCCCGCCCGCCTATGGATAAATCAGGTGTGAGGCAGGCCGCTAGAGATTGTGATGCCAACGAGAAGTCCAAACTGAAATGCAGGCGGGACGCCGTCGCCTTCCACGTTTTTGTGGCTCGCCCATCACATCCTTGCCGAGCTTGTCCTTGGCTATCAGGGGAAACCGTCATGCGCCTTTCCCTACTGGCTTTATGCGCCCATAGAGCGGGCCAAGTGGGCACTTCGCTTGGAACTAAGTCCACGATGTCAAACGGTCCTCTCGGATGGCTGGATTTTCCATCTTTTCCACTGATGTCTCTGTGCAGTAGGCCTCGTTCACCCAAGTCTCCAAGCCGTACGGTACGAAGTGGTATGGTTTTTTGGTGACGGGGCAACGACAATTCGCCTTCCGCCAACCCTATCGCCGCTTTCGCCACCTCCGCATCGCGAATGCCCGCGCAACCAGTCTCTGACATGGACCCTCTGATGATATTCGCGATAGCCTGTTCAGATCCAGCATCGGTCGCGGTCACGCCAGAAAGATCGGCCTGAAGGCGTTGCCACCGAACGCTCCGCGCAATATCTTTCGCTTCAAGGATCGTTTCTGGACGATGCCTGAGATTGACGAAGAGCGCCTTCCCGTTTTCCTGAGCGGGGTCTTCTCGCCTCGTCGCGACGACCAGCACTTCCGCCATGTTGGTGTCGGCGGAGAAAGCGTACATGGTCGCGCCAGTGTCGGCGATGCTTATGATCATGATATCTTTGTAGAACCTGCGCAATAGCTCGCGCGCGGAAGTCCACGATTCGCCCTGCAGAAACGAAGCGGGAAGAACTATGGCCAGCACTCCACCCGGGCTCTTGAGCTTGACGTGGGCGATATCGAGAAAGTTTGAGGCGAGTCCGGCGTTCCCATGACCAGCCAAATTCTCTTGATAAGCTGACTTGACTTTTCTAGAGAGCGACTTGAGTCGCTTCGACATTTCTCTTTGTTCGTCGCCGCTATTTGAGAAGCCTGCGAACGAAGGAACGGGAACGTCAGTGATCTTGTGGTTGGTTGGTCTCGTGAATGGCGGGTTCATGATGACGATATCAAACGTTTTGTGCGGTATGTCCATTTGCTCCTCTTTCCCCTCTTTCATTTTCTCGATTCCCCGCATCCTTTTCCTGCCAGTACCGAAGATCGGTTTTGTCGATTCCTTGAGCATCAGCTCAAGCGAGCCGAGTTCGAGAAGTTGCTCGCCATGCTCAATCGGTTGCTTCCCATACGGCAGAGTGAGAATGGACGTATTGGTGAAGGGTACGCTTGGATGCGCGCTTGACAGGATGGACGCGGTCAGATGGGTCGCCGCCGGCATGATATCCGCGCCAACCAGCGCGCGCTCCATCATTTCCGGGTGGATATCGCTATCGTCTTTCCCACCGCGTCGATAGCGAGAGAGGATGGCTCCGTAGGACGCGTACAGAAGAGCTCCCGTGCCGCAAGCGAAATCGCCAACTCGAAGCGAGGTCACCGCTTCTCGGTCAAACCAATCGATATCAAGACGATCAATGGCGAGTTCGGCGAGCAAGGCCGCGGAACTTGGTAAGGTGTAGAACGTCGCGAGAAATTTTCGATCCGTGATCAGCCGTTGAAACATGCGGCCACAGAGGTCGTGCTTGCTGGTCATCCCCATTTCGTCCAATTGCATCGCGATGCCGGAGAGTTTTTCCAGCAATTTGGTGGCGACTCCGCTTCGAATCGGCAGCAGGACATCGGATGCGATCTTGAAAATCGGCCAATAATTGACGTTTTTCAGTATGTGCTGCCAAACATCAAGAATTCGTCTTTTGTATGGAGGATCCTGACGTAATTCGTCAAGCCCCGGTATGTCATGAGCGCCCGCGATCGAGAGATGAAAAGTGAGCGCGTTGGTGAGAATGGCCATCGCCATCCTTGATGTCTGATCACCGTCTTCCTGATGCAGCTTCGCCGCGATCATCTTGAGCGTGTACGGCGCGTCGACGCATTCGTCACGTAAAAAATTAGCGGCCTGGTCGATGCCCTTCTCCAGTATTTCCGTGCCGAGAGCGATCTGATTCTCGGACAGGGCGGCCAGTTCGACGCACTCCGCGAGGTCATTAACGCCCCCATTAATCCATCCAGATAAGGGATACCGATATGGTTCTTCTGGGTTTCCGGATAATACGCAAAACTCGAGATCAGCCTTCTCGATCGCTTCTTCCAATTGATCTTGCTGAATCTGGGCGAGGTTATCCGGGATGCGCACCGCGATCGCTTGCTCGATGCGAGCGCCCGCTTTTCGCAGAGTATTCCCCAGTCGACCGCATGCGTCCAGCTCCACGGATAGGGCGGGAACGTATTCCGTCTCGACGGCGACGGGGAGGCCGCCCGGGTGATGGATGATGAGGTCGGGGCGCAGAGCCGCCTCGTTCAATATGCTCGTTCGCTCGCAGTGAATTCGGTCGTGCCAGCGCGGGTGTTTTTTCCGCAGCACGGTTCCCAGGCCGTAGTTGAAAGCCGCTTCTGAGGTTCTTGGCATGGTTACGCCGCTTTAGGGTTTTCGAGGCGAGTAACAGCGCGAGAGCATCGACCCGCGAGAAACGATTTCGCCAGCGCGTCACCTCCCTCGGCGCCGCGCTTCATTGACCACGGGGAATCGGGATGCCGGGAAGGGGTTCATACCGAGGAGGCGCGATCTGTGTTCCCGGGACGCGGGATCAACGATTCGCCGCGACCGGGCGGGTCGGCATCTTGTGCGCGACGCCCTTGTGGCACTCGATGCAGGTCTTGCCTCGCTGGGGGGCTTTGTGGTGCTTCTTGCGCGCGGTGCGGTCCTGCTCGTCGGTGTCCATTGCCTCGTAGGAATGGCAACTTCGGCATTCCCGAGAGTCGCTCGCCTTCATCCGGTCCCAGACCCGGCTGGCCATTTTCCACCGGTGCGCCTCGAACTTCTCCGCCGTATCGATGGTTCCCATCAATTCGCCCCACACGTCGCGCGCCGCGATCAGTTTGGCGCCAAGCTTCGGGCCGAGCGCCTCCGGCACGTGGCAGTCCGCGCAACCGGCGCGCACCCCGGAGACGTTCTTGAAATGCATGGATTCCATCCACTCCGCCTCGTTCCACTGCATCGAGTGGCAGGAGGTGCAGAACTTCGTGGTGTTGGTCGCATCCAGTACCATAGAGGCGCCCATGGAGCCCGCGAGCCCGACCGACACCAGCATGATCGCCGCCGCCGCTGAAACCGTTTTCCACATGCGCGACACTTTACTGGCAACCGCGCCGCCTGTCAAAACCTGGAGGCTTCGTGCTTGAGGCGAGAGCGCTGAGTTGCGTCCGGGGCGGGCGCGTCCTGTTCGAGGATCTCTCCTTCGCGGTCGCGACCGGCCAGTTGTGGTTGCTTCGCGGCGCCAACGGCAGTGGCAAGACCTCGCTGTTGAGAATGCTAGCGGGCCTGTCGCCGGCCGAGGAGGGAGAGATCGCGTGGACGGGGGAGCCCGAGCCGGCGTTGTGGGTCGGGCATCAGGTGGCGGTCAGCGCGGATCTGACGGCCCGCGAGAATCTGGAGTTCATGGCGAAGTTGGAAGGCGACTATATGGGAGACGTGGAGCTGGCCCTCGACGCGGTAGGGCTTAGCGGCTTCTCGGAGACGCTGGCGGGTCGTCTATCGGAAGGGCAGGTCCGGCGCGTCGCGTTGGCGCGGCTGTCGTTCAGCGCTCGCCGATTGTGGTTGCTGGACGAGCCCTTGACCTCTCTGGACGACGCCTCGACCCGCTGGTTCGAGGAGCGCTTGTCGCGGCAACTGGAGAGGGGCGGCGCGGTGGTGATGGCGACGCACCGCGAGCTTTCGGATTCTCTGCAGGGCTGGACCTTGCGGCTGGGGGAGTGATGCGCGACGTTTTCGTCGCCGTGTTCCGCCGCGAATTCCGACTGGCGTGGCGGCGGCGCGGGCGGTTGCTGCAGCCGCTGGCGTTCTACGCGTTGGTGACGTTGCTGTTCCCGCTTGGGGCGGGAGCGCACCCGGATCTGCTAGAGCGATCCGCTCCGTCGCTGCTCTGGATGGCCGCCTTGCTAGCGGTTCTGCTCGCGCAAGGACCGCTCTTCTCGGCCGACCTGGAGGAGGGCGGCATCGGACTGTGGGTGACCAGTGGAGTATCATTAAGCTGGCTGGCGCTGGCGAAACTGCTCGCGCACGCGATGATCGTCTCGTCGCCGCTCATCCTGGCCAGCCCACTGTTGGCGGGGTGGTTGGGACTCCGGGGCGAGGCGCTCGGGACGTTGCTCGTCTCCATGGCGCTGGGGATGCCCGCGCTGTGCTGGATTGGCGCGCTGGGCGCGGCGCTGACCTTGGGTCTGCCGCGCGGCGGAATCCTGCTGGCCCTGATCGTGTTGCCACTGTACATACCGGTGTTGATGTTCGGCGCCGGGGCGACAAGCGCGGCGATGGAAGGGCAGCCCGTCGCCGGGGCCTTGGCGTTGCTGGGAGGCTTGCTGTGTCTGAGCGCGAGCCTGATTCCCCTCGCGACCGCGGCGGCTCTGCGCGTCAGTCAGGAATAGCAAGATGCTTGATCGATACGCTCCACTCTCCTCCCCTCGGCACTTCTACGCGCGCTCCGGAGCCTGGTTGCCATGGCTCTCCACGCTGACCGCGCTAGGGTTCGCCGTGGGCCTGTACTGGGGATTGGTCGTGGCGCCTCCAGACTACCAGCAGGGCGAGGCCTACCGGATCATCTACGTTCACGTCCCGTCGGCCTGGCTCTCTCTCATGGCTTACATGGTGATGGCGGCGGCGGGACTGGCCGCTCTGGTCTGGCACGTGAAACTGGCTGAGATCGCGGTCTACGAGTGCGCGGTGCTCGGCACCTGGTTCACCGCCTTGGCGCTCGCCACCGGGATGCTCTGGGGCAAGCCGATGTGGGGCGCATGGTGGCAATGGGGAGACGCGCGCCTGCTGTCGGAACTGATTCTGCTGTTCCTCTATCTCGGAGTTCTGGGCTTGCGCAACGCGTTCGCGGATCCCCGCAAGGGCGCGCGGGTCGCGTCCGTGCTCGCCCTCGCGGGCATCGTCAACATCCCGATCATTCACTACTCGGTGGAGTGGTGGAACACGCTCCATCAGGGAGCCACGGTGACTCGCTTCGACAAACCGGCGGCGCATTCGAGCATGCTGTGGCCCTTGTTGTGGATGGGCGCGACGTTCGTCCTGTATTTCTGGACAGTCCTGTTCGCGCGCGTTCGAACCCGCGTTCTGGAGCGAGAGGCGGACCGGCAGTGGGTCGCGGAGGAGCGTGGTGGCTGAGTTCCTCGCGATGGGCGGCTACGCGCTCTACGTCTGGGGCGCCTACGCCTTAGTGGCGGTCGCGTTGATCGGCAACGCCATCGAGCCGTGGTGGCGGCACCGAAAATTGAAAAGCGGAAGAGGCGACCGGAGAGCGGCCCGCTGATCAAGGCTCCGAGCCTTCGTTAAAATAGGCCGGTCATGAACGCCCGACAGAAGCGACGTCTTGGCTTGGCCGTGGCCGTCTCCGTTGGCGTCGCCGCCGGGGTGGGGCTGATGCTGTACGCGTTCCAGCAGAATCTTCTGTATTTCTACAGTCCGTCGCAGGTGGCCGCCGGCATGGTGGAACCAAACTCCACGTTCCGCCTGGGGGGCTTGGTGGCCGAGGGCAGCGTGCGGAGGCAAGTCGGCACGATGCGGGTGCGATTCTCCTTGACCGATGGCGCGCGCGATTTGGCGGTGCGCTACCACGGCCTGCTGCCTGACCTGTTTCGCGAAGGACAGGGCATCGTCGCCTTGGGGTGGCTGGACGAGGATGGCGTGTTCGTGGCGCGGGAAGTGTTGGCGAAACATGACGAGAGCTATATGCCACCGGAAGTGGCGAAAGCGCTGGACGAGGTGAAGCGGGCTCCGGTCGGGATCTCTCGGTGATCCCGGAACTCGGGCATTTCGCTCTGGTCTTGGCCTGCGTGCTGGCGGGCCTGCAGGCGGCGCTTCCATCTCTCGGAACCCTGCGCGGGAACCCGACCCTGATGCGCGGGGCCTATTCGCTCGCGCTCGGCCAGGGGCTCTTGGTGCTGCTAGCCTACCTGGCGCTGACCTGGGCGTTCGTCGAGCATGATTTCTCCGTGCGCTACGTCGCCAACAACTCCAACGCGGAGTTGCCGCTGGCCTACCGAATCTCCGGTGTGTGGGGCGCGCATGAGGGGTCGTTGCTTCTGTGGTCGCTGATCCTGTCGATCTGGACTGTGGCGGTGGTGGCGCTGAGCCGTCGCCTCCCGATGTTATTTCGGGCGCGCGTGCTGGCCGTTCTGGGCTTCGTCAGCCTAGGATTTCTGGCCTTCATGCTGGCGACCTCCAACCCATTCGACCGCCTGATCCCGCCAGCGCCACAGGGACGTGACCTGAATCCATTGCTGCAGGATCCAGGTCTCGTGATTCATCCGCCGATGCTGTACATGGGCTACGTGGGATTCGCGGTCGCCTTCGCGTTCGCCATCGCGGCCCTGTGGGGTGGCCATCTGCATGCGGCTTGGGCGCGCTGGACGCGTCCATGGGTGACCGCCGCGTGGGTGTTTCTGACGCTGGGCATTGGGCTAGGCAGCTGGTGGGCCTACCATGAGCTCGGCTGGGGCGGATGGTGGTTCTGGGATCCGGTGGAGAACGCCTCGTTCATGCCATGGCTGGTCGGGACCGCGCTGATCCATTCCCTAGCGGTCACCGAGAAACGCAACGCCTTCAAGCGCTGGACCGTATTGCTGGCGCTGCTGGCGTTCTCGCTCAGCTTGCTGGGAACGTTCCTGGTGCGCTCCGGGGTGCTGGTGTCGGTGCATGCGTTCGCGAACGACCCGGCCCGCGGGGTCTACATTCTGGGCTTCCTGGCACTGGTCACCGGCGGCGGGCTGGTGCTGTACGCGTCGCGCGCCCACCGCATCGAGAGCATGGGGCATTTCGAGCTGCTCTCGCGGGAAACCCTGTTGCTGCTCAACAACGTCTTCTTGCTGGTCGCCACTTTCGCCATCTTGCTCGGCACCCTGTACCCCCTGATCGTGGACGTTCTGGGTCTGCCGTCGATGTCAGTCGGGCCACCGTATTTCAATTTGGTGTTTCTGCCTCTGATGCTGCCGCTTTTGTTTCTCGCCGCGGTCGGGCCGGTTTCGCGCTGGAAAAAGGCGCGGGCCCGCGAATTGCTACGGCGGCTCCAGGCGCCGCTGGCGCTGGCGCTGGCGCTCGGCGTCGCGATTCCATGGGCTGTTTTCGATTCGCGCTCGCCCTTGGTGGTGGCGGGGACCATGCTTGGGATCTGGTGCGTCTCGGGGCCGCTGGCCGCGCTGTGGCGGCAGTTCTCCCGCATGCGGAGGGGCGCCGGCACCGGCTATAGTCTGCGTCATCTACCCAGGCACATGGTCGGGATGACCTGCGCGCACGTCGGACTCGGCGTGGTCGCGCTCGGCATCGCGTTCACCACGGCTTTCTCGATGGAGCGAGAACTGGTGATGAACGAGGGCGACGCCGTGACCCTCGCCGGATACGAGTTCGTGTTTCGTGGCGCGCGGGAGGTGGACGGGCCGAATTACCGCGCCCAGCAAGGGCGCCTCTCAGTGCTCCGCGACGGCGAGCCGGTGACGGAATTGCGCCCGGAGAAGCGAGTTTATCTGGTCCAGGACGCGCCCATGACCGAGGTCGCCATCCATTCGACGATCTGGCGCGACGTGTACGCGGCTCTCGGAGTGGCCCAGCCTGGCGGCGGTTGGGGAGTGCGCCTGTACGTCAAGCCGTTCGTCCAGTGGCTGTGGGGCGGAGCCTTGCTGATGTCGCTCGGCGGGCTGCTGGCGCTGTCAGACCGTCGCTACCGCTATCGGCGCGGCAGGAGAAGAGCATGATCCGAGGCTGGCTGGCGGTGGCCGCGTTCGTCGGGCTGGTCGCCATGCTGGGATTCGGGCTGACGCGCGATCCTTCGCGCGTGAGCTCGCCTCTGGTGGGATCGCCATTGCCGGAGTTTCGGGCGGAGCGCGTGGCCTCAGCTGACGATTTCTTCGATTCCACGACGCTTCGCGGCGAGTGGATTTTGTTGAACGTGTGGGCGAGCTGGTGCGCGACCTGTCTGGAAGAGCACAGTCTTCTAACTCGCTTGTCGCGGCGACTGGCGTTGTACGGGATCAACCACCGGGATACTCGCGCCGAGGCCCGAAGCTGGCTTCAGGTACACGGCGACCCATACCGCGCCAGCGCCTTTGACGAGCGCGGCGACGTGGGGATTGAGCTAGGCGTGTACAAGGTGCCGGAGACGTTCTTGCTGGACCCAGACGGAGTGATTCGCTACAAGCATATTGGCGCGCTGGATGAGCGTTCTTATCGGGAACAGATTCTGGCGCGCGTCCAAGGAGAAGTCCCATGAGGAAGGCCGTCCTAGGCTTCTGCTTGCTGTTCGCGAGCGGCGTGAGCGGCTCCAACGACGATGCGGCGGACGAGAGATATCGAAATCTCCTGTATGAGCTGCGTTGCCTGGTTTGCCAAAACCAATCGCTGGCCGACTCCGGCGCGGAATTGGCCGGGGACCTCCGCGGCCGTGTTCGGGATCTGGTTGACCAAGGACTGGGCGACGAGGAGATCATCGCGCACCTGCAGGCGCGCTATGGTGATTTTATTTTGTATCGGCCTCCCTTGGCCGCGCGCACGATCGCTTTGTGGATTGGCCCGTTCGTGGTTCTGGCGGTCGCCGTCTGGCTACTGCTGCGCGGCGTTCGCCGCGGTCACGCCCGACCGTCCCGAAACCTGTCCGAGCTGGAGCGCGAGCGCCTTAAGAAAACGCTCGAGAGGGAGTCGGATTGATGTGGAGTTTCTTCATCGGATGCTTGTCGCTACTCGCGCTGGCGCTGATTTTCGTCCTGTACCCATGGTGGGCGCGGCAGCGTCCACGATCCGAGTCCATGCGGGAAATTCTGAAGCAGGCGTACGACTTGCGCCGGGACGAGTTGCAAGAGGATGTCGAGATTGGCTGGCTTTCTCCAGAACTGTTTGGCGAGGCGGAGACGGAGCTGGACCGAAGCCTCCTCGAGGATGTGGCGGACGCGGACGACGCGCGCTCGGGCTTGACCCGGCGAAGCGTGGCGACCGCGGGATCGCTAGCTTTGGGCGTGGCGGCAGCGAGCATCGGTCTCATGCTGGCGTCCAGCGAGCTGACGCGCTTCGCGGTCTTCGGCGGAGCCCCGGACGAGGACGCGCGGGTGGAAGCGCTCCACGAGCGCTTGCTCCAACAAGTCGAGAAGACCCCGGAAGAAGCGAGCGTCTGGGCGGAACTCGGAGATTTTTATCGCCAACGGGAACGTGGCGAGGAGGCGGTGAGCGCGTGGACGCATGCCAACGCCCTGCTGGAATACTCCGACCCCTCGGCGCTTACGGCGCTGGCGGACGCGATGGCGATGGCGGGAGAGAATCGATTCTCGGATGAGGCGATGGGCCATCTGGCGCGCGCGCTGGAACTGGACCCGAACCACCAGAAGGCCCTCTGGCTGTCAGGATGGGCATCGTGGCAAAGGGAGGACGTGAAAGCGGCGATCAAAAACTGGGAGCGGCTGCTCATGGTTCTGTCGCCAGAAGAGGAGGGAGTGCGCGCCATGGTCGAGGCCTGGCTAGCCGAGGCCCGCGTCGAGGCGGGCGAGCCCGCCGCCGGCGCTTCCCTGCAGGTGGAAGTGACGGTGGCTCCCGATCTCGCGGATTCCTACAGTCCGGACGCGACTTTGTTCGTGTATGCGCGCCGGGTTGATGGCGCTCCCATGCCGCTGGCCATCTGGCGCGGAAAAGCCAGCGATCTTCCGGCGCGGGTGGAATTGGACGACGCGCGCGCCATGTTGCCTGAGATGAGTCTCTCGACGGCCAGCGAGGTCATGACGCTGGCGCGAATCAGCGAGAGTGGGCTAGCTGAGCGACGAAGCGGAGACCTATTCGGAGAAGCAGGGCCCGTCAACGTCGCCCCCAACGTGGCGGTTCAAGTGATCATTGACCAGCGCGTTCCATGAGCCTCCCAGTCCCCCTGTACATCGGTCTCCGCTATCTGCGGGCGCGCCACCGGCATCGCTTCATCTCGTTCATCTCGCTGGTCTCGACTCTAGGCATCGCGCTCGGGTTGACCGCGGTGATCGCCGTCATGTCCGTCATGAACGGGTTTCATACCGAGATTCGGGATCGATTGCTGGGAATGGTGTCTCATATCAGCGTCAGCGAGCCGGGCCGGCGATTGCGGAACTGGGAAGATCTGGCGGAACGGCTGGAGACGTTCCCAGAAATAGTCGCTAGCGCGCCGTTTATCGAAGGGCAGGGGATGTTGCTGTTCCGGGATCGCGTCAGCGGGGTTGGACTACGCGGCATGTTGCCGGAACCGGAAACGCGAACGTCGCGAATCGCCCGGCATATGGCCGAAGGTAGCCTGGACCAGCTGGAATCGGGCGCGTACCGAATCGTGCTGGGGGACGAGTTGGCCGCGCACCTGAAGGCGCGGGTGGGTGACCAGGTGACCTTGATCGTGCCGCGCGCGACCAGCACGATCGCTGGGCTTCTCCCAAAATTCCGGCGTTTCGAGGTGGTCGGAATATTCGATCTGGACATGCGAACCTATGATCGCCATCTAGCCTTGCTGCATCTGGACGACGCTCGCCAAGCGCTGGCGCTAGGTGAGGGCGAAGTGGGCGGAGTGAAGGCGCGCCTGCGAGATCTGTTCAAGGCTCCATGGCTCGCCGACCGGCTCCGCGAGGAGTTGGGGAAGCGCTACTGGGTGCTGGACTGGTCGAAACTGGACAATGGATTCTTCAAGGCGGTCCAAATGGAGAAGACCATGCTGTTCCTTCTGCTGATGCTGATCGTGCTGGTGGCGGCGTTCAATATCATCTCCGCGTTGCTGATGACGGTGCTGGAGAAACGCTCCGATATCGCCGTGCTTCGCACCTTGGGCATGACCCGTCGCGGAACGCTGCAGATCTTCATGCTGCAAGGACTGGCCATCGGGCTCGGGGGCACGGCGCTCGGAATCGGAGGCGGAGTGGCCTTGTCGCTTAACCTTCAAGTAGTCGTGGGGCTGATTGAGAAACTGTTTAGTTTCAAGCTCTTCTCACCAGAGGTTTACTACATTAGCGAAATTCCCTCACAGCTGCTCTGGGGAGACGTTCTGATCGCGGCCGGGGCCTCGATCGCTCTGTCGGTGATCGCCGCTCTCTACCCCGCGCGCAAGGTGCTCCAGGTCATGCCGGCCGAGGTCCTGCGCTATGAATGACCCGGTCCTTCGCTGTTCCGGGCTGGGCAAATCATTCGGCTCCGGGAAGATTCGTGTGGAGGTCTTGCGAGACCTGAATCTGGAAATTCCGAGAGGAGAGAGCGTGGCGATTTTCGGGACCTCCGGGTGCGGGAAAAGCACGTTGCTGCACCTGCTCGCGGGCCTGGATCGCCCCGATTCCGGAGTGATCGAGATCGGGGGACGGCGCGTGGATGCGCTGGAGGACTCGGAATTGGCCCGACTACGTAACAGGAACTTGGGTTTCGTGTATCAGATGCACCATCTTTTGCCGGAGTTTTCCGCCCTGGAAAACGTGATGATGTCGCCTCTGATCGGAGGGCTTCCGCCCGAGGAGTCGCGCGAGAAAGCCGTGGAGTTGCTAAGGAGAGTGGATATGGAAGACCGCCTGCAGCATCGCCCGGGCGAGTTGTCTGGCGGAGAAAGGCAAAGGGTCGCGGTATGTCGAGCGCTGGTCATGGATCCCGACATCGTTCTGGCGGACGAGCCGACCGGCAATTTGGACCCCCATACGGCGCATGAGGCGTTCGATCTCATGCGGGAGTTGAACGCTGAGCGTGGAAGCGCGCTGGCGTTGGTCACCCACGACAAGGCATTGGCGAAAGCGATGGAAGTAGGATATCGTTTGTCGGAAGGGCGGGCGGTCAGAGAATGGTAAAGGTGCCTCGGCGCGATAATCCCGCGCGCCCCGGTTCCATTAATCCGATGGCGGCCCGGAAACCGATCCCAGGTCGGTGACCGGCATCATCCAGCGTTCGGAAACCTAGGAAGAACGGACAGGAAAGACGCATAACAAAAGAAGCCGAACTGCTGGACCGCGTCACTACCCGACCCGACGTTTTTGGCGGCAAGCCAATCATCCGGGACACGCGGATCGCGGTGGAACATGTCTTGGGAAAGCTGGCGGCGGGAGACGACGTGGAGACGATACTCAGCGAATATCCATTTCTCGAGCGGGAAGACATCCAGGCATGCTTCGTCTTCGCCTATCGCTGGCTGGCTGGAAAGCGCGCGTGATCGCGTCGCCAGTCGAAAAGATTCGGCGAGGTTTCCTTGGGCCTGGTGACAGCGTTTCGTGGCAACTTCTATCCTTATGCGTGAGAATGGAAGAAGTTCGGGCGTTATGCGGCATTTTCCAGATTCACATGTCGGGAGAGCGTCGCTCCCGCTACTCGTTCGCGAGAGCGCGTCGCAGGAACGCGCGGTGACCGCGGGATAATATTCGTTATATTTGACCCCCTAGGGACTCGTTCGCGAGTGACCTCATGCGCCAAATAACCGCGCGTTTGCCTGATTTGCTGCTGCAGGCTCTGGACTCTACCGCCGCTCAGCAAAAATGGAGTCGGGTGGAGGTTATTCGTGAAGCGATTAGAAATCATCTCGAGGATTTCGAAGACATCGCGATATCGTTGGAGAGGCTCCGCGATCCTGATGATCCCATTCTTGATTGGGAGAAAGCCAAGCGTGATTTACTCGCCTAAGCGTCATCGCCAGACCATAGCATCGCATCTGTGTGGGACATTCGATTTCGAGAACTGATACTTGCTAATGCGAATCGGCTTCATTTCGTTTTTTAATTTGATTGGCTCGGGCCACGGTCAGCCCATCAGAAAAATCATTGAATGCGTCAAGCAAGCCCTCGATTTCAAGCACTTGCACACTATTCCGCATACGTTCTACCTCGTTCATCAGATTCGTATATTGTTCATCGTCTATATCGAGCGACTCATCCTTGATCTTGTCCCGGTAAGAATTTGCCGACTTTCTGAAAGAGTCCGGTAGCGTCTCATGATTATCGAGGTAGTATTCGATGCTTCTGCGAACAATTTCCGCTATAGAAAGATGTTGTGCCTTAGAGTGAGATCGCACACTTTTATACAGAGCATTTGACAGATTTGAAGTCACTTGGGGCATGAGTCACTCTTCAATTCAGCAGGGAAAATATTTTATGCAGCCGTGGTGGGCCGATTTTTCCATATCAAGATCATTCTCGCATCGTCACGGGTTCCATCGGATCTCCATCCACGCGGTAGGCTACGAAAGTATGCTCCTGATTCGCGTTCGGATTGGTCGCGGTGATCGTGTTGAGTTCATTAGTTTGTAAATCGAAATCGTACGCCACAATTATTCGCTCCGCTTCTCGCCTGACCAGAATAGCGATTTCGCATAAGCCAGGACCGGCTGGCATATTCTTTGGAAGTATCAACGTTCGGTGGTGGGCCATCCCCTCCACGAGCGCGAAGGGAGTCGGAGCGACGTACATTTTTCTATCGCGAACCAATATGTCGCCATAGTTTCCAAAGCCGCAAAAGCTGCTATTCTTGTGAACATAGGCGTTATCAGCGTTCAGAAAGTCGCCATGGCATATGACCAAATCAAAGACCGGGTATTTGTCGCCATCAGGGTCGCGCGGATAGCGCCCGAACACGTACAGAATCTGATGCTCGCTTATGCTCTCCTTGAGGAATCTGGCTATTGCAATCGTAGCTGGTTTCCCGTCCGGGGTATGCCAGCCCTTTAACCTCATAGCCTTCCGCATGGTGAACGAACTGAAAGTCAGGATAGGAATTCCGTCCAGACTCGTTGAAATCCTCTCCAATCCGGTCGAGCCGGGCTTTGAACCATCTTTGAAAATGAAATTCTTTGTCGCGTCGATTCTCTCGCTCAACGAGCGCCCCGTCACGAATAGCCTGCACGCATTCCTTGAAGATGGTTGAGCTTAAAAGCATGTTGGCGATTCCAGAGGGCTTTTCGCCTCGTCGTCGTGCAACGCGGTGATAGTCGTCTCGACCTTGGGAGAGAGGCTATCCAGAGAGGCCAGTGCCTCGTCGAGACATGGAACGCGGGCCAGTCGCCGGAGAAGTTGCGCCATAAAGATCACTCGGACATCGCTCCTGCTTAGGCGGTGGCCATTGTCGCGCAGACGCTTGACCTGACTCGCCGCGGCATGGGTTACCGCGCTCCAAGAATTCTCCTCGGTACATCCTTGTCGGGGAAGTTGGGATTTCTTGCGGCAGACCAGAATCACGTCAAGGCTGATAGGCTCTTTCGCTTGGCGTTTCGGTACCGCTACGGACATTTCGGCCTTGACTGGCTGGACCGCCGTAATGCCGAAGTCGGCCGCGAGGAGGGACCGGAGGATCGCTTGCCAGCCGTCATGGCGCGAGTGATGGTAGGTGAACGCTAGGACGCCATCGTCTTTCAGAACGCGATACGCTTCGGACCATACGGCGGAAAGGCGATCCGCGAATTTATCGACATCGGTATTCTGCACCTCGGCTGACGACCGGGTCGTATGGCTTTCCAAGCAGTCGCTTGGGCCCAGAAGGTGTCGTTGCCAGACGTAGAAGAAGTCGGCGAGCTGGGAGTAGTGGACATTGTCGAAAAATGGAGGATCGGTAATGACCGCGTCGACCGACCGGTCCGGCAAATCGGTGCCACTGGAATCGCCGCACGACAGATAGACTCGCTTTCCGGACGCGAAGTCAGCGTAATCTTTCGCGAGATCAAAGCCAATCTGGTCCGACAGGCCAAAAACCTTTTCGCCGCTTTTTCTTCCGGTTTGAGATTTTAGGCGAAGCTCGAAGGGATTATCCGCGTAATTCAACGCGCGGCAGAGACGGCTCTTAAACAGAGTCATGAATGAGCCGGAGCTTTTGGGCGTTCCCCATACATTCGCTTCCAGTGGGGTCCGCTCCGGCTTCAGGATATGATGCGCGAACATATGTCGCACCGCGCCCGTGCCCTCGCCTTTGTAAGAGGCGAACATATTGTTGAATTCGAGCGCGCCCGAGAAGAGACAAGCGAACAGCTCGCGCGAAACCGGTTCGTCAATGTCGCGAATTCTCTCCGCCAAGATCGATAGGCACAGCAATTGTCGGTCGTTGAACATCTGATGCCAATATCGGTAGTTATAGCCGAGCGCTTGATTCGTGTTGTGACCTGGCTCGATATTCACTATCGGATATGGATTGACGCGCTCCGAGAGCTGACGGGAGGCGGCAGCGTACGATTCTCGGTCTTCCTTCATCGCGGCGACGTATCGCTTGGAGCCATCCTCGAGGAGCGCGAGTTTCGCGTAAAGCCTGTGCTCGGGCGGCTGTCCAGTCTCTCGAATCGCCCGAGCGATCTGGAACTTGCTATGACATTCGGGACAAATCGCTTTTTGTCCGTTCGCTGGTCCGGAATGTGGGTCGAATCGCGCTCCGCACGACTTGCAGTGGACTTCTTCATCGTCATGGAGCGACGTGCAGATCTCTCCGCATGAGGGGCATACCGAACGAACTTCAGGATTCCGTTTCGCGTCGGCATGCCGCGCGAAAATTCGAGAGGAGAAGAGGTCGACTCCATGCTGGCAGTTGGGACAAGGGACGACCTTGACTCAGAAATAGTAAAGAACTTCCGCGGACTGACCATCCGGCAGGAACGTCTTGTAGAAGGATCGAATGCTGGGGGAGACGTCTCGTTCGATCAAAGCGAATTCCGTCAAGATTTTTTGACGATCATGGCGGGACATGGCGTTTCGAACGAGAAAACGCGCGACTGGGTTGATATCGCGCCCAATCGCCCGCGCGCCCATCTTAGCCGCCTCTCCTATGGTGGTTCCACTCCCCATGAAAGGGTCGAAGATCACCGCGTTCTTCAGCCGCGCGGGTCGATAGAAGAGGTCCATGATTTCCGCGCCGGAAGGCGCCATGGCCCCTAGGATCATGGCGCGAAAGATCGTTCCAAGCCGTCGCGCCCACCATTTGTGTATGTGATAGGTAGGGCGGTTGATTTCCTTCCTCCAGCTTTCCAGAGTCGCGATGGAACTGATATCTTCAAAGGGGAAATCGTCGTCTTCCAGCGCGCGTGGCCCGAAAAGCGGCCGCGCGAGCGACACGTTACTAATGGGCATGGAGAGGTCGAATTTCTCTTGGGATCCGACGATTCGGGGCCGTGCACGCATGGGAGCGCTCATTGGAGAGGGAGTTTATCCCGATAGTGGGATTGGCGTGAACTGATGCGTCCGGTCCAGCACGGGCCTGGTGATGAGTGCCAAACCCGCCATTCGGAGGCTACGAAATCGCTATGCCTCGTTCGCTTCTTACAACGGTCACGGCTCAATCTCACGCCCACGTAAATCGACGCCGCGTTGACGATGTCCCTCATCCCGCCGATGGAAGCTAAAAGATACCCAAGCTCTCTCGGGTTTTTGCCGAGCTTGTTCATTATCCATCGGAAATTGGCATCCATACTTTGAGCGGGCAGCCAAGCCACGCGTTCTCCATACCGCTTTGATAACTGAGCACCATTTCATCCATGCGCCGTTCCAATGCTTTCAGGTCGAACTTAGTCACCAACTCACGCTACACGCCAGTGTACCAAATCGGTGAGGGCGTACCGCCCTTGCCCTGCATGCGGTATGAGCCGCTTTCAGTCTGATCGCTCATAGATGAGACCGAACCGCTTTCTTCAGAACTGGGAGCAACTGTTTCTCGAACCAAGCATTTTTCCGGAGCCACCCGTTATTCCTCCAGGACGGGTGTGGCAAAGGGAGTTTGCCCGACGGCAAGAATTCTTCCCAAGCGGCCACGTTGGCGGTCAGGGAGTTTCGGCATTGATCGCCGAGATGCCAGCGTTGCGCGTGGAATCCGATCAGCAGAAACAGCTCCAGCCGCGGCATGGCATCGAGCAGGCGCGCGCGCCATCGCTCGCCGCAGATTTTTGGCGGGGGCAGGTCCGCTCCGCGCGGGTCTTGCCCAGGAAAGCAGAACGCCATCGGCAAGGTGACGACCCGCCTCGCGTCGTAGAACGTCTCTTCGTCCACGCCCATCCAGTCGCGCAAGCGCTTTCCGGACGGGTCATCGAAAGGAAGCCCGCTGCGATGAACGCAGGTTCCAGGAGCTTGTCCGCATACGCAGATTCGCGCCGTGGCCGATAGCCTCGCGACCGGCCTCGGCGCGTGCCCGAGCGACTCGAATTTCTCCGCGCATAGGGCGCATTGGCGAAGGGATTGGGCGAGGCGTCGCAAGCGCTCTCGCTGGGTCGACGCCGCGCTGGGCGCCACATGCACGCCGGTGGAGCGCAGCGCGGGCATGTCGATCAATCCAGGATGTCGTGCAGGACCTTCTTGACCCTGCGTTTGTGGCGGGTCTGCCAGACGCGAACCACGTACCATCGCCAGTACAGCAGGATTCCCCAGTAGCTGACCGCCGCGCCGATGGCGCCGCAGATCAGGGAGCCAACGAGCAGGGGCAGGCCGACGGTGTGCAGCTCTTCCGTGAACCAGGTCCAAGACCACTCGAAATCGAAATGGTATTCGGGCGTGCCGAGCGCCCAGCTGCCGATCCAATAGCAGGTCAGGAAGATGGGAGGAATAGTGACGGGATTCGTGATCCAGACCAGAAGGACGGAGAGAGGAAGGTTGGAGGCGAACAGAATAGCGAGCGCGGCGGCCAGCGGCATTTGTCCCGGAACGGGGAGGAGCGCGCAGAACACGCCGATCGAGAAGGCGCGCGCGACCGAGCGGCGGTTGAGGTGCCACAGGTTGTCCTTCAGCGCCGCCGACCCGAACAGGCGAAGGGTATGGTGGTCCCTCACCCGGTGGAAGCGAGGGAGATATTTTTGAAAAATCTTGCGGGCCATCGCGGGGGCGGGCCAGAGGGTGAACGCGCGCATACTCTACAATAAATCTCTCGCTTTCGCCGTTTTCCCTCCCATTGATGCTGGATTTGGTACAGGCCGGAGGCTGGGTGATGGCTCCGATTCTGCTGTGCTCGGTCCTGGCGCTCGCCATCATTCTGGAGCGGGGCTGGGCCTTGCGCCAAGCCCAGGTCATGCCGGAAGGGTTGCTGGCGAAGGTTCGCGCCTGGTTGCGACAAGGAGCCTTGGATCCAGATCGTCTGGGCGTCTTGCGCGACAGTTCGCAACTGGGGCGCGTCCTGGCGAGTGGGTTGAGCCCGCACTGCCGGACGCTGGAGGAGCGCAAGACGGCGATTGAGGACGCTGGTCGCCGGGGGGCGGTCGAGCTGGAGCGCTTTCTGGTGGCGCTCGGCACCATCGCCATGATCGCGCCTTTGCTAGGGTTGCTGGGAACGGTTTGGGGATTGATCGTGGTGTTCGACCAAATTACCGCTACCGGGCTGGGACAGCCGTCGGACTTGGCGGGTGGAATAGCGCAGGCCTTGATCACGACCGCGGCTGGACTCGCGGTGGCGATTCCGGCGGTGATCTTTCACCGCTACTTCCATCGTCGAGTCTCGGTGCTGGTTTCCCGAATGGAGGCGGTGGCGCGCCAGCTGGTGGATATCCTCAGGCAACGCGAGCCGGAGTCTTCATGAAATTCCAAGCGCGCCAAGAGGACGCGATCTCGATTCCGCTGACGCCGCTGATCGATGTGGTGTTTTTGCTCTTGCTGTTCTTCATGCTGACCACCACGTTCAGCCAGTTGGATTTCTTGAGAATCCAGCTCCCGCGAGGCGAGGCCGAGACGGTGGCGGCCGAGGGGCGTATCGTCCTGGCGATCGACGCGATGGGCGACCATTATTTGGATGGGCAGCTGTTGCCGGGCGAGACCGAGGCGCTTGGGGCTCGGCTCCGGGCAGAGGTGGAAGCGCGGCCCGATGCCGTGGTCTACGTCTATGCGCACGCGCTGACGCCGCATCAGCTGGTGGTTCGCCTGATGGCGCAGGCCCGCGCGCAAGGCGTTCGAAACCTCCGAGTCGCCACCTTGGGCGAGCGCTTGCCGTGAATGAGATTGAACGCCGCGCCGGCGCGGACATCTACCGGCAGCTGTTGCGCATGGCGTTGCGCGGTCAAGCCGGAGTCCTGGGGTTGGCGGTCCTTGGGATGGTGATGGAGGCCGCGTCGGGTCCGGCCCTGTCCGCCTTGATGAAGCCGATTCTGGATGGCGCGATCGTCGAGCGACAGCCGGAAGTCATTCGCTGGGTGCCACTGGCCTTGGTCGGGATTTTCGTGCTGCGGGCGGCGGGCTCGTACGTCAGCGCGTCCTGCATGGCGCGGATCGGGGCGCGGCTGGTGCGGGATTTGCGCCGGAAAATGTTCGCGCAGTTGCTTGAGATCCCGGCCGAAACGCACGACCACACGCCGTCCAGCGATTTCCTGGCGCGCATCACCAATCACGTCCAGGGCGTCTCCGAGGCCGCCTCGCGGAGTCTCACCATTCTGATCCGGGACAGCCTGATGGTGGTCGGCCTGCTCAGCTGGATGCTGTACGTCAGCTGGGTTTTGACCGTGGCGTTTCTGGTCACCGCGCCGATCTTCGCTTGGCTGATCCCGCGCGGCAATCGGCGAATCCGGAAACTCAGCCACAGCATGATGGAGGCGCTGACCGACACGGTGCGGAACGCCCAGGAGGTGATCCAGGGCTATCGGGTCGTGCGGGTGTTTCAGGCCGAGGCCCTGGAGAGAGCGCGGTTCGCCCAGACGACCGAGCAGTACCGTCAGCGGCAGGTCCGAACGGCGCGCATGACGGCTCTAGTGTCTTCGATCATCATGCTTTTAGTGGGGTTGGCTTGGGCCGGAATCGTCTATTTGGTGACTCTGGAGGGCGTGCTGGAGACCATCACGGTTGGTGGCTTCGTGTCGTTCATGTTCGCCATGCTCATGCTGCTCGCGCCCGCGCGCAATCTGGTGCAGGTCAACACGCGCCTGCAACAGAGCATCGCCGCCGGGCAGCAGGTGTTCCAGATGCTCGACGTTCCGGGGGAGCGGGACGAGGGCGAGCGCGCCAAGCGGGAGCTGCGGGAGTCGATCGTGTACGACCGGGTCAGCTTGCGCTATCGCAACGCGGAGCGCGACGCGCTGCGCGAGGTCTCGCTGACGATCCGCCGTGGGGAGACCGTCGCGCTGGTTGGCCGCTCGGGATCGGGCAAGTCCACGCTGGCCAACCTTTTGCCGCGTTTCTACTCGCCGACCGACGGAGAGATCCGAGTGGACGGCGTTTCTATCGATGAATTGCGTCTGGCCGACTTGCGCGGGCTGATCAGCTACGTGGGGCAGAACGTGGTGCTGTTCAACGATACGGTTCGCAACAACATCACCTACGGAGTCGATACGGGCCAGAGGCGCGAGCTGGACGCCGCGTTGCGTGGCGCGCATGTCGACGAATTCGTGAATCGCCTGCCGCAAGGGCTGGAGACCGTGATCGGAGAGGGAGGCGTGCAGCTGTCTGGAGGACAACGGCAGCGCCTGGCCTTGGCGCGAGCCCTGTACAAGCGAGCGCCGATCCTGATTCTGGACGAGGCGACCTCGTCGCTAGACAGCGAGTCCGAGCGCTACGTGCAGGAGGCTCTGGACAAGATCATGGGCATTTCCACGACCCTGATCATCGCGCATCGCTTGTCGACGGTCGAGCGCGCCGACCAAATCGTCGTGCTGGAGCATGGCGAGGTCGTGGAGCAAGGAACTCATGCCGATCTCATCCAGAGAAATCAAGTGTATCGAAAGCTTTACCAGCATCAGTTTCAGGATACGGGCGAGGTCAGGAAACCGCGTCCCCGACGAGGAAGCCTGCTGGAAGAGGAGAGAACCTCGCATCAGACCTGGCCCACGCGCCTCGCCGAGTCCATCTGGTACGAGGATAACCGTTGGGGCTGGGTTTTGCGGCCGCTGGGCTGGCTGTATCGGACCGGGGTTTTTCTGCGACGAAACTGGTATCGCTGGCTGGTCCGGCCCGCGGCCTTGCCGGAACCGGTGATCGTCGTCGGCAACCTGAGCGTTGGCGGAACCGGGAAGACTCCGGTGGTGATCTGGCTCGCGTCGCGGCTTCGGGACGCTGGAATCTCGGCAGGAATCGTGTGCCGAGGCTACCAGGGCGATAGTCAGGCTTGGCCGCGCGAGGTGACCGCGGCGACCAGTCCGGACGAGGTGGGGGAGGAGGCCATTCTGATCGCGGCGCAGACGGGCCGCCCCGTGTTCGCGGGACCGGACCGCGTCGCCGCGGCCCGGGCGATGCGCGAGCGGCATTCCATCGACATCATTCTTTCGGACGATGGCCTGCAGCACCTCAGGTTGGCGCGGCAGATCGAGATTCTGGTGGTGGACGGAAAGCGCCGGTATGGCAACGGCCTGTGCCTGCCCGCCGGACCTCTGCGCGAGCCGATCGGGCGCGTCCGCTCGGTGGACTGGGCGCTGACGCACGGAGGGGAACCAGGCCCGGGGGAGATCCGATTCGACCTGAAGGTCCGGCACCTGCGCGCGCTTCTCGACGGAAGCGCGACGCCATTGTCGGACCTCGCGGGGCGTACCGTGCACGCGGTCTGCGCGGTGGGAAACCCGGACCGGTTCTTGGAGTCCTTAGCCGAGGCGGGGATCGACGCGATCCCGCACGTCTATGAGGACCATCACCCTTTTCGCGCCGGAGAGCTCGATTTCGCGGATGAGCTCGCGGTGGTCATGACGCCGAAGGACGCGGTCAAGTGCGAGCGGTTCGCGCGCGAAAGATGGTATTCTTTAGAAGTGGACGTGGAGCTGGATCCGGAGGTCGGAGAGAAGATCGTCGCTGGCGCGCGGCGGGCGGTCGAGAGCGCTCGAGAGGCGTCTCCGGGGTCAGAGGCGAGAGCGTGAGCGAAAGGTCGAGATAGATGGACGAGAGACTGCTGGACATTTTGGTCTGCCCGGTCACCAAGGGCCCGCTCCGGTATGACCGCGCGCGGCAGGAACTGATCTCGCTGTCCGGCCGCTTGGCGTATCCGATTCGAGACGACATTCCGGTGTTGCTAGAGGAGGAGGCGCGGGAGCTGACGGAAGAGGAATGCCGGAGCTATCGGTCCGCGTCATGACGGATCCGTTCCACGTGGCGATTCCGGCGCGAAGCGCCTCTAGCCGGCTGCCGGGCAAGCCCCTGCTGGAGATCGCTGGGCGACCGATGTTGCGCTGGGTTTTCGAGCGCGCGCGACGTAGCGGGGCGGCCTCCGTGGTGATCGCCGCGGCGGACGAGGCGGTGGCCGATTGCGCCCGATCTTTCGGCGCGACGGTGTGGATGACCCGCCCGGACCATCCGAACGGCACGTCCCGGCTGGGCGAGATACTCGAGCGAATGGACTGGGACGACGACTCCATCGTGGTGAACGTGCAAGCGGACGAGCCGGCGTTACCGTCCGCGCTGATCGCCCAAGCAGCGGGAAATCTGTCCGCGCGCGCGGACGCTTTCGCGGCGACCCTGAGCGAGCCGCTAGAGAAGGGAGACTGGGAGCGCCCGCAGGTGGTCAAGGTATGGCGGGACGCGGAGGGCTACGCTGAGGGGTTCGGTCGGGCGCCGAGAGTCGCGGCGGCGCGATGCCAGCGGCATTTGGGGATTTACGCGTATCGGGCGGCTGGGCTCGCGCGCTACGCCAACCTGCCGCCCGCGCCGCGGGAGATCGAGGAATCGCTGGAGCAGTGCCGGATGTTGCATCATGGCCTTCGCGTCCATGTCGAGACGGGTGTCGAGGCGTCGCCGCCGGGAGTGGATACGCCAGAGGATCTGGAGCGCGTCCGCGCCGAGCTGGAGGCTTTGGCGTGAACTCTGGGAAACGCGCCCTGCTATTGGTCGCGCACGGCTCCCGCGTGGAGCGGGCCAACGCAGAGGTCGCTCAGCTGGCGGAACGGTTGCGCGAAGCGTCTGGCGGGCGTTTCGAGGTCGTTACGCATGCCTTCCTAGAGGCCGCGGCACCTGATATCCCGACTGGGATCGACGTTTGCGTCGCGCAGGGCGCGGCGCAACTGTGGGTCTTGCCATATTTTCTGGCGGCCGGGCGGCATGTCCGCGACGATATCCCGGCCGCGCTCGATCAGGCGCGCGCGCGGCACCCGGGCATCGCCATCTACCTGCGCGAGCACTTGGGCGCCGAGGCGAGCATGCCCGAGGTTTTGTTGCGGCTGGCCGAGCGCGAGACGCGGTCTGGCGCGAGCGACCCCGTATAATGCCGCGTTCGACGTTTTGACAGGATCGCTCATGTTTAAGAAAAACTTGACCATAGCGGGCTTCGACCCAGAACTCGCCACGGCGATGGAGGCGGAACGCCTTCGCCAGGAAGAGCACATCGAGTTGATCGCCTCCGAGAACTACGCCAGCCCTCGCGTGCTGGAGGCCCAGGGATCGGCGTTGACCAACAAGTACGCGGAAGGCTATCCCGCCAAACGCTACTATGGAGGTTGCGAGCATGTGGACGTGGTCGAGCGGCTGGCGATCGAGCGAGCTTGCGAGTTGTATCGGGCGGACTACGCCAACGTGCAGCCGCACTCCGGGTCGCAGGCCAACGCGGCGGTGTACACGGCGCTGCTGGAGCCGGGCGACGTCTTGCTGGGCATGGCCCTGGCGCACGGCGGCCATCTCACGCATGGCGCGCATGTCAATTTTTCCGGCCAGAACTACAACGCGGTCCAGTACGGATTGGATCCGGAAACTGGCGAGGTGGATTACGATCAGGTGGCGAGGCTGGCCACCGAGCATCGCCCGAAGATGATCGTGGCCGGGTTTTCCGCATACTCGCGCGTCATGGACTGGGGCCGTTTCCGCGAGATCTGCGATTCCGTTGGCGCCCTGCTGATGGTCGACATGGCGCATGTCTCCGGCCTGATCGCGGCGGACCTCTATCCGAGCCCGGTGCCGGTCGCCGACGTGGTGACGTCGACCACGCACAAGACGTTGCGCGGTCCGCGCAGCGGCTTCATTATCGCCCGCGAGAACGAGGAGATCACCAAGAAGATCAACTCCATGGTGTTTCCCGGAATGCAGGGCGGGCCGCTGATGCATGTCATCGCCGCCAAGGCGGTGGCGTTTCGGGAGGCCATGCGTCCCGAGTTCCGGGACTACCAGCGCCAGGTTCTGGCCAACGCCAAGGCCATGGCCGAGACGTTCCTCGAGCGCGGCTACAAGGTCGTGTCCGGCGGCACCGACGACCACCTGTTTCTGGTCGATTTCATCACCCAAGGACTAACCGGCAAGGAAGTCGACGCGGCGCTTGGGAAAGCGCGCATCACGGTGAACAAGAACACCGTGCCCAACGACCCGAAATCTCCGTTCGTCACCAGCGGCATTCGGGTCGGAACGCCCGCCGTGACCACCCGAGGCTTTCAGGAAGAGGAGTGCCGGGCGTTGGCGGGCTGGATGTGCGACATCATTGACGATCTGAGCGATGACTCCATGATCGACCGCGTGCGGGACCGCGTGCGGGCTCTCTGCGCGCGCTACCCGGTGTACGAAGCCGACTGACCCGCCCGGGTCGAGAGCGGGGCGCCTGCGAGGAGACTTCGTGCGCTGTCCGTTCTGCAATAGCGCCGACACGAAGGTGCTGGACTCCCGCCCCGTTAAGGATGGCAGGTGGATACGCCGCCGCCGAGAGTGCCTGAATCCGATGTGCGAGCGGAAGCGCTTCACGACCTACGAGCGGCCGGAACTGAAACTTCCGGACATCGTCAAAAAAGGCCAGTCGGCTCCGCAGGCCTTCGATGCCGAGAAGCTGACCCGAAGCATCGAGATGGCGACGCGCAGTCGTCCGGTTAGCCCGGACGCCATAGAAGACGTGATCCGCAACGTATGTGACCGGGCGCGAGCCTACCCTAGCAAAAAGGTGCCAAGCCGGGTTCTGGGATTGTGGGTGATCGATGAGTTGCGGGCGCGGGACCAGATCGCTTGCATCCTGTACGCCTCGATATTCGAGGGGGTCACCACGATCGCGCAATGGCGGCAATTGCTGGAGCGCGAGGCCAACGCGCTGCCGGAATCGGCGCGGCGCAGGCAGCGCGAGCTGTCGCTTGGAGGAGAGCCTCCGGACGGCTTGACGTCATGACGGATCGGGAGGCGGACGAGCGTTTCATGGAAGAGGCTCTGGAGCTGGCGGCGCGCGGCCGCTACACCGCCGCGCCCAATCCCTGCGTCGGATGCCTCGTGGTGGCGGACGGAACGGTGATCGGGCGCGGGTTTCATCGTCGCGCCGGAGAGGCCCACGCCGAGCCCCAGGCACTGAGGCGAGCGGGAGACCGAGCGCGCGGCGCCACGATGTACGTGACGCTCGAGCCCTGCGCGCACGAAGGACGCGCGGCGCCGTGCGCGCCGAATATCATCAAGGCCGGAATCGCGCGAGTCGTCTCGGCTTGCGAGGACCCGAATCCTTTGGTGCGCGGACGCGGACATGAAACGCTGAGGCGGGCGGGCGTCGAATGCGTGATTGGCGTTGGAGCCGAGCGGACGCGAGCGCTGAACCGAGGATTCTGGCGGCGCATGATGACCGGGCTGCCCTGGGTCCGCGTCAAGCAGGCGATGAGCCTGGATGGCGGAACGGCGCTAGCGAATGGACGTAGCCAGTGGATCACTGGAAAGAGCGCGCGGGCCGACGTGCAACGGCAGCGCGCTAGCGTCGGCGCGGTGCTGTCGACGGCCGCGACCGCGCGCCGGGATAACGCCCGGCTCAACGTTCGTCTCGATGCGCGGGAGTTGGGGGTGGATCGAATTCGCCAACCGTTGCGCGTCATTATGGACCGAAAAGGGGAGTGCTCGGAGGATCTCGCGCTCTGGTCCACGCCGGGACCCCGCGTCGTCTACACCTTGAAAGAGCGAGCCCGAGAAATCAGGGAGAGAATCTCGGAAAAGGCCGAGGTCCGGACTGTTCCGGCGACGCGGAAGGGGCTGGACCTGGGAGCGACGCTGTCGAGCTTGGCGACCGACCATGAAATCAATGATGTGCAGGTCGAGGCCGGGCCAAAGTTCGTGGGAGCGTTGCTCCAGGAAGATCTGGTCGACGAGTTGATGATATACATCGCGCCTCGCCTGCTGGGCGCGGGCGCGGCGCCCTTGGCGACGCTGCCGCCAGCCGAGGATCTGCCGGAAAATCCGGGCTGGACCCTGCGGGACGTCCACGCGCTGGATCCGGATATCCGCGTCACGTACCAGCGAAATCGCTGATGTTCACGGGACTGATCGCGGCGAAAGGTCAGGTGCTGGCCATGGAGGACACGGCCTCGGGCCGCCGCGCGCGCGTCCGGCTCCCGGCGGGGGATCGACTGCGGGAAATCCGGGAAGGCGACAGCGTCGCCATCAACGGAGTCTGCCTGACCGCCCGCGCGGTCCGAGAAAAGAGCTTCGACGTGGACGTGAGTCTCGAGACGCTCGCGCGCACCACGCTGGGAGAGATGGAAGTCGGGCGAAACGTCAACCTGGAGCCGGCCTTGCGCGTCGGCGAGCCGCTGGGGGGACATTTCGTGAGCGGGCATGTCGACGCGGTAGGCGATGTCGCGTCCATCCAGCCGAAGGGAGAGAGCCGTCGCGTGGAAGTGTCGGCTCCAAGGGAGATCGGAAGGTATTTGGTCCCGCGCGGATCGATCTGCGTGGACGGCGTCAGCCTGACCGTCACCGAGGTCAGCGCGGACGCTTTCGATGTCATGCTGATCCCTCACACCCGCGCGGCCAGCCTGGCGGGCGAGTACCGAGTGGGCCAGCGAGTCAATCTGGAAGTCGACATGCTGGCGAGATATCTGGAGCGTCTTTTGGAGGAGCGCGGCCAGACATGAATTTTTACACGACCGAGGAGTTGATCCAGGACTTGCGCGCAGGCCGGATGATCGTGCTGGCCGATGACGAGGCGCGCGAGAATGAGGGGGATCTGGTGGTCGCCGCCTCGCTCGCGACGGCGGAGCACATCAATTTCATGACTCGCCACGGACGCGGCCTGTTATGCCTGGCCTTGACGCCTGAGCGTTGCCGGCGGCTGGACCTGCCCCTGATGGATCCGGCCACGGACGAGACGCATCGCACGAATTTCACGTTCACTATCGATGCGCGAGAGGGGATCAGCACGGGAGTGTCCGCGCAAGATCGTGCGACGACGATCCGGACCGCCGTCGCGGCGGACGCGCGGCCGGGTGACATTCACCAGCCCGGACACCTGCAGTGCCTGATGCAACAGCCTGGCGGCGTCTTGACACGGGCCGGACACACCGAAGGCGGATGCGATCTGGCCCGGCTCGCCGGATTGGAGCCCGCGGCCGTCATCGTGGAGATCCTGAACGAGGACGGCACGATGGCGCGGCGACCGCAGCTGGAGGAGCTGGCGCTGGAGCATGGCCTCAAGGTCGGCACGATCGAGAACCTGATTCGCTATCGGGTCGAGCGCGAGCCGACCGTGCGCCGCGGCGCCAGCTGCCGCTTGGCGACCGCGTACGGAGAATTCGAGCTGATCGCCTACGAGGACCTGACGGTCGACACGGTGCACTTGGCGCTGGTCGCCGGGACTCCGGATCCTGGGGACGCGATTCTGGTGCGCGTGCACGTGCAGAACACCTTGGGTGACGTGGCGATGGCGACGGCTCCGGATTTGGGCTGGCCGTTACGCGACGCGCTACGGCGAATCGCCTCCGAAGGCCAAGGGGTGGCGGTGATTCTGCGCTGGCCGGAATCCTCGGGGCGCTTGCTAAAGCGCATCCGGATGCTGCACAATAGTCCTGAGCCGGCCCGCGAGCGGGCGACCCAGACGGATCGCCGGATGCTGGGGGCCGGCTCCCAAATCCTGGCGGACCTCGGGGTTCGCCGGATGCGGTTGATGAGCGCGCCGCAGGTTCTTCATGGGCTCGGCGGGTTTGGCCTTGAAGTTATGGAGCACATAGAGCGATGAACGATTCCTTGACGCACTACGATCAGATCCGCGATCTGGAAGAGAAACGCGCGTTGGCCGACGCGGGTATGGGATTCGCCCTAGTCGCGTCTCGCTTCAACGAGCCGATCGTCAATCGCCTGATCGAGGGCGCGACCGCCACGCTGGTCGCGCGTGGAGCCGACATTGAGAGCGTCGATCTCGTTCGGGTGCCCGGCGCCCTCGAGCTGGCCACGGCGACGCGGCTGTGCGTGGAAACCGGGATGTATGACGCCATCATCGCGCTGGGTTGCGTCATCCGTGGGGAGACTCCCCATTTCGACTACGTGGCGGCGGAATGCGCCCGCAATCTCGCCCGCCTGGCCCGGCGCGAGGACGTGCCGATTCTTTTCGGAGTGCTGACGACCAACACTCGGGAGCAGGCCGAGCGACGGTCGGCCTTGCTAGAGGACTGGCAAGATCCCGCGCCCAGAATCGAGGACGGCCGGAAAGTCAGCAATAAGGGGGCGGAAGCGGCCGTGGCGGCGCTGGAGATGATCGAGACTCTCGGCGAGATCATGGAAGATATCGATGACGATGACGATGATGACTGAGTCTTCCTCATCGTTCGAGAAAGACCGAGCCGAGCGCCGCGGGCGCCACTGGGCTCGCCGCCTCGCTCTGCAGGCGCTTTACCAGTGGGATGTCTCGGGAGACGATGTCCCGGGTTTGCTGGACCAATTCTCGCGCAAAGACGACATCCTGCGAGCCGATTCGAACTATTTCCGGCAACTGGTGCGCGGCGTCGTGGACTCTGAGGAGGCTCTCCAGGAGCGGCTGGCCCCGATCCTCGACCGCCCCATGCGGCGCTTGGACCCGGTGGAGCGCGCGGTACTCCGCTTCGCATGCTACGAGCTGCTGCATTTCCAGGAAATCCCCACCGCCGTGATTCTGTCCGAGGCGACCCAGCTGGCCGGAAAGTTCGGCACGGAGAAAGGCGGTAAATACGTCAACGCCGTCCTTGACCGAGCGTCGGCGGACTTGCGCGCGGCCTGACGGCCTTCCGAGCAGTCGGGCGCTCGCCCCCTCGAATCCAAGATGGACGAAGATACGCTAATCGAAAGGTATTTCAGCTTCGACGCGGATTCGCCAACACTTATTTTGGGGCCGGGAGACGACGCGGCGTTGCTAACGCCGCCGCCCGGAAAATGCGCGATCAGCACGGATCTGTTCCTGCAGGGCGCGCACTTCGACCCGGGGGATGATCCTGTCGATCTTGGCTATAAGGCATTGGCGGTCAATCTCAGCGATTTGGCCGCGATGGGAGCTACTCCAGTGTGCTTCACGCTGGGACTTTCCATGCCGCGAATCGACGAGAGATGGGTCGCCGCTTTCAGCGAGGGAATCAGGGAACTGGCTCGGGAACATGGGATCGCGCTGGCCGGAGGAGATCTTTCCCGGGGCGAGCTTGGCGCATGCATTACGGTCATTGGCTCCCTGGAAGGGGACGCGCCACCCCTTCGGCGCGACGCGGCGAAGGTCGGGGACAGAATCGGGGTCACCGGAACAGTGGGGGACGCGGCCTTGGCTCGGCTCCATCCAGGACGTGCCGGGCTGGAGAGATGTGGAGAGCGGTTGCGGCGACCACGGCCCAGACTGGAATTCGGGCACCGCGCACGCGGCCACGCGCACGCGGCCATGGATATTTCGGACGGCATCCTGAAAGATTTGGGACGATTGCTGAAACGGAGTGGAAAAGGCGCCTCGGTGGAGCTGGCGGATATCCCAGTATCCGTGTCAGTCGCCACGGAGCGAAGGGTGGCCGGGGATTGGTTTTCAATCTTGGGAGGAGGTGAGGATTACGAACTGGTGTTCACGGCTCCGGAATCCGAGTGGGAGAAAATCCTGAAAATTGGCGATCAGCTTGGCGTGCAGGTCAGCGGAATCGGGACCGTGTCCTCAAGCGAGGAATTAAGCTTGACGCTGGAAGGCGAGCCAGTGTCGTTGCCGCCTCGGCTCGGTTACGACCATTTCAACGACGCTTGACTGGGCATGCGCGTCACATGGCAACGCTTGACCGTTTTTCTGGCGACCGGCTTCGGAGTTGGCTACTGCCCGAAATTTCCGGGCACCGCGGGAACCTTGCTTGGAGCCACGCTTTATTTCGGGCTGTCCAAGCATCCTTGGTATATTTACGCTCTCGCGCTGGGAATCATGCTACTGGCAGGAATCTGGCTGTGCGAACAGGCGGCCCGATCTTTGGGAAATCGGGACCCGAAAGAGGTGGTTTGGGATGAGATGGCTGGCTATTTAGTCGCCATGGCGGCGGCGCCGCGCGGGTTAGCGTGGGCGGTCGCGGGGTTCGTGATTTTCCGTTTTCTCGATATCCTGAAACCGGGGCCTGTCGGCTGGGTGGAGCGTCGGTTTAGCGGAGGAGTCGGGATTATGCTCGACGATTTGCTGGCCGGGGTTCTCACCATGCTAGTGCTTGGCATGATCGAATGGATACTGGTCGCCGCTTGAACGGTAAGCGTGAGCTTCGGCGTTCTGATTTCGGCCTTTCTGTCGCGGTCCGAAACCGCAGGCTATTTCCTGCGCCTCTCAAATGCGTTTATAATGTCGCGCGCCGCGCGCGTGGGAGCGAGGGAGATACGAGAGAGATGACGACTGTATTGGCGACGCCGCGGGTCGGGCGCTTGGGGCCTGACGCGCGCTCCTCCGTATCCGCTGCCCCCCCCCCCCCCCCCCCTATATGGTGGCGGGGCTGAGGCGGTGGATGGCCGTCTCGGGAGCGATGCCCGCCGCCTGAGCGCGGCCGTTCTCGCCGCCGCTTTTCTCGCGCTTTGCGCGCTCGCGCCGCGGGTCGCCTGGGCCACTAGTATCACCGTCGCCCCGGGTCCGGGACTCGGGAAGGTCACGCTGAACTACTCAACGGGCATCGCGGGCAATATCCAGAAATGGGAGTACCGGTACGGGACCTCCTCGGGAAGCTATGGCGGCTGGAATCTTATTCCCGGCTCCGCGGGAAAGAGCTCGGGGTCGCACGTCGTGTCGGACCTGACCGCTGGCCAGACTTACTACTTCCAGGCCGTGGTCTCCATTAACCGGAGCGGGGCGACACTAGCGACCAGTTCCAACGAGCGCTCCGTGACGTTGCCGCAGGTCAGCCTCAGGGTGGTAGGAGTGGATCGTGGGTTCGATCTTTTTTGGAATTACAAGGGCTCCACCGATGGGGCGGTGAGCTGGCAGGTCGAGTGGATCCGGCTTCGGGACCGGAACGGAGAGGGCCGTTGGCTCGATTTGGATGGCGGCGTCAGCACGAGAAAAGCCTCGTATGGGGCGCCCGCGAACGGCGACGGCGAGCGAGGCGTCTTCCGGGTTCGGCTGGTGGGTCCGGGGGGCCGGACCGTGATCGCCATAAGCACCGCCAACAACCAGGGCTGGGTGGAGGCCACGCCGCGGAAGCCGGCCCCGACGCTAGTCTCAAGGGCGGATTTCATCGCGAACAAGCCTTCCGGGAAGTCGACGGTGCGGGAGTGCTTCAACCTGCTTTCGGTGGAGCAGGGCGGGACGAAGTATCTGGAGACGCGGTCCGGGATGACCGCGGTTCCGGCGCATTCGGCGCTTAAGGACTCGAAAATCGGCGTGGAGGTCACGAGCGAGATTCCCGGCGTGTCGAGTCGTGGTCCCAACACGAACCTGAGTCCCTGCGCGGATCTGGGTTTGGGGAAGCACACGGTGACCTGGAGCTGGCGGGGGGTGGACGGCAGCGCGGATCCGGCGGGGACGACCTCGACGACGGTGACCGTTCGGGTGGCGCCGCCGCTGAGCCTGACGAGCCTGAGCGCGACCGCGAGCGAGGACATGGCGCGGCTGAGCTGGGGCGTGCGCTTGCGTCACGGCTCGACGAGCTTCGACTATCGCTGGCGGCGGAAGGGGGAAGGGGAAGCCGACTGGACGGAGGTCTCGATCCCCGGGTCGGACGGGAGCGCGAGATCGCATGAGGTGGTGACGTCCGGGTTTTTCAACGGCGAGGTTCTGGAGTATCAGGCGCGGGGGGTGAACGCCTCGGACCCCGGGCCCTGGAGCGACACGGTCGAGGCCACGGTGGTCAACGCGAACAAGCCGTTGCTGTCGCTGACTCCCGCCACGGTGAGCGTGGAGCGGACGGGCGGCGCGACCTACGCGGTGGCGCTGTCGGAGGCGCTGTCGGGGGTGGTGTCGGCGTCGAGCTCGGACGCGGGGAAGGCGACGGTCGAGCCGTCGCGGCTGACGTTCACGTCGTCGAGCTGGAACGTGGCGCAGACGGTGACGGTGACCGGAGTGGCGGCGGGGACGGCGACGCTCACGCACGGGTTCACGTACGCGGGGAAGTCGGCGGCGGCGTTCGCGGACGCGGGGAGCGTGTCGGTGACGGTGCGCGAGCTGTCGGTTCCGGAGAAGCCGGCCGGCTTCTCGGTTCAGCCGGGGGACGGTCGGGCGCGGCTGTCGTGGACGGATCCGGGCGACGCGACCATCACCAAGTGGCAGTATCGGCGGAAGGAGGGGACCGGGAGCTACGGCGCCTGGATGGACGTTCCGAGCTCGGGCGCCGGCACGACCCACTACGATGTGGGGGATCTGACGAACGGGACGACGTACGGGTTTCAGGTTCGGGCGGTGAGCGATAACGGGAATGGCCTGGTCTCGGACGCGGACGCGGGGACGCCGAAGGCGGCGGTGGCGCCGACCTTGAGCGTCGCGGCGAAGGCCGGCGGCGCGGCGGGGCTGAGCTGGGTGGTGGCGGACGCGGACCCGCACGCGGTCGTGACGGACGGCAGCCATCTCAATGACTGGTATTTTCGATCCAGGAGGAAAGGGAAGACCGGATGGGGCTCGTCGACGTGGATGCGCCTCTCCCAGCCCCATACCCGAAGTTACGACGATTCGGCGAACTGGCTGAACGGCGCGGTGATCGAGTATCAGGTTCGGCATTCTGGCAGGGCTTGGAGCGCGGGGGGTTTTGGCAACCGATTTGGCCCGTGGTCGAACGCGGCGGAGGCGACGATGACCAACGCCAGCGCCGCCCGGTCGGCGCTGACCCTCGCGGGGGCGCCGGTGTCGGTGGAGCCGAACGGGACCGCGACCTACACGGTGGCCCTGCACGGTGACGCGTTGATCACGGTGGGCGATTCCGGGACGCTGACGATCGCGAGCTCGGCGCCGGGGAAGGCGACGGCGTCGCCGCCAGTCCTGACGTTCACCCAGGCCAACGCCGCCATGGCGCGGACGGTGACGGTGTCCGGGGTGGCGGCGGGGACGGCGACGCTCACGCACGCCTTTCGGCTCGCCGGGGCGAGCGCGGACTTCATCCCGGAGGCGGGGAGCGTGAAGGTGACGGTGGCGGAGGCGGCGACGGCGGTTCCGGCGAAGCCGACCGGGCTGGCGGCGTCGCCGGGCGCCGGGCGGGCGACGCTGAGCTGGGACGATCTGGACGACGACACGGTGACGGTCTGGCGGGTTCAATGGAAGAAGGGGAGCGCCGCTTGGGAGGACTGGGCCAACATGGAAGGCACGGACGCGACGTCGACGAGCCACGTGGTGTCGGGGCTGGAGAACGGGGCGGAGTATCGCTTCCGGGTTCGGGCGGTGAACGGCGAGGGCGTGGGCGCCGCGTCGGACGCCTCGGCGGGGGTGACGCCGGCGGCGTCGGCGGGGGTGTCGGTGGCGCCGACGGAGCTGACGGTGGAGGAGGGCGGGAGCGGGTCGTACGCGGTGGTTCTGGACGCGGCGCCGTCGGCGCCGGTGACGGTGTCGGTGGGCGGGGCGTCGGGGGAGGTGACGGCGTCGGGCGCGCCGCTGACGTTCACGACGGCGAATTGGGCGACGGCCCAGACGGTGACGGTGTCGGCGGGAACGGACGAGGACGTGGAGGACGACGTGGCGACGCTGACGCACGCGGCGTCCAGCGGGGACGCGGCCTACGGCTCGGCGCTGAGCGTGGACGCCGTCGTCGTGACGGTGTCGGACGCGACGCCGACGCTGCGGCTGTCGACCGATCCGGCGAAGGTGACGGAGGGGACGGCGATCAGCCTGACGATCACGTCGGACAAGGCGCTGACGGGCGACCTCTCGGTGCGCCTGCGGCTGGCGGCGCGGGACGCCAGCGGCTTCGACGCGGCCGATATCGTGGGGGCGCTGGAGCGGGATTTCGTCGCGGAGTTCGGCTCCGCCGCGTCGCACGCGGGGACGGTGACGATCAGGACGGTGGCGGACGCGGAGACGGAGGGCGACGAGACCTACCGGATCACGCTGATGGACGATACGGGCTACGCGGTGGCGGCCTCGGCGTCGGCGCGGCGCGCGGACGGGACGCTGGGCGACGGGGCGGCGGCGACGGTGGTCAAGCCCTCCGGCAGGCCGACCCTGTCGACGGCGGCGGGCGACGGTCAGGTGACGCTGTCGTGGACGCTCCCGCGGGCGGACGCGTCGATCGCGGCCTGGCAGATGAGGCGGAAGAAGAGGGCGGCCCGATGGGGCGGGTGGACCAGCATCTCCGGTTCGGTGGCGGCGACCCGAAGCCACGCGGTGACGGGGCTGGACAACGGCGCGCGGTATCAGTTTCAGGTTCGGGCGCGGAACTCGGCCGGGGCGGGCCCGGCGTCGTCGCCGGAGCCGGCGACGCCGACGGCGGGGCTGGCGACGCCGACGCTGATGGCGACGGCGGGCGACCGCTCGGTGACGCTGAGCTGGGACGCCCAGCCGGGGGTGGCGTGGTGGGTCTACCAATACACGAACGACGAGAGCCGGGCGAAAATGCCGCCCGAGTGGGGCACTCGCCGCGTTCGCGGAAGCCAGACGAGCGCCGTGGAGCGGGGCGAGGGCACGGGGTTTCGCAATGGCGTGGAGTACACGTTCCGGATGTACGCCGAGGCGCCCGACGGGACGCGGGCGCCGGAGAACGGCTATTCGACGGAGGTGAAGGCGACGCCGACGGCGGCGCCGGGGGTGATCCTGTCGCGGTCGGAGCTGACGGTGGCCGAGGACGGAACCCGAACGTACACGGTGCGGCTGAACACGAAGCCGGAGGGAGGCGTGACGGTGGCGCCGTCGAGCTCGGACCCGGGGGCGGCGACGGCGTCGGGGTCGCTGGCGTTCACGACGGCGAACTGGTCGATGGCCCAGACGGTGACGGTGTCCGGGGTTCAGGACAACGACGTGGGCGACGAGGAGGTGACGGTGAGCCACGCGGTGTCGGGCTACGGGAGCGTGACGGCGGGGAGCGTGACGGTGACGGTGAAGGACGACGACGCGGCGAGCGCGACGGTGTCGACGGCGGCGCTGACGGTGGCGGAGGGCGGGAGCGGCTCGTACACGGTGGTTCTGGGGGCGGAGCCGTCGGCGGCGGTGACGGTGTCGGTGGGCGGGGCGTCGGGAGACGTGTCGGCGGCGCCGACGCGCCTGACGTTCACGACGGCGAGCTGGTCGACGGCGCAGGCGGTGACGGTGTCGGCGGCGTCGGACGACGACACGATGCCGGACCCGTCGACGCGGCTGACGCACTCGGCGACGGGCGGGGGCTACGACGCGGTGGCGTTCGGGTCGGTGTCGGTGTCGGTGACGGAGGACGATCCGGGGGGAACGGTGGCGCCGACGGAGCTGACGGTCGTGGAGGGCGGGAGCGCGGCGTACACGGTGGTTCTGCACATTCCGCCGCCGGAGGCGGGGGACGTGGTGGTGACGGTGGGCGGGGCGTCGGGAGACGTGTCGGCGGCGCCGACGAGCCTGACGTTCACGGCGGCGAGCTGGTCGACGGCGCGGACGGTGACGGTGTCGGCGGCGGCGGACGAGGACGCGGAGGCGGAGGCGGCGGTGACGCTGACGCACGCGATCGCGGGCGGGGGCTACGACGCGGCGACGCTGTCGGACGTGTCGGTGTCGGTGTCGGAGACGACGCCGATCCTGCAATTATCGATGGATCCGTCGGTGACGGCGGAGGGGGAGGCGATCCGGCTGACGGTGGCGTCGGACAAGGCGGTGACGGGCATGCTGGCGGTTCGCCTGAGGCTGTCGGCGCGGGAGGACAGCGGCTTCGACGCGGAGGACGTGGAGGGCGGGCTGGGCCCGCGGGACTTCCAGGCGAACTTCGGGGCAGAGGCGGGGATGACGGGGATGGTGCTGATCCCGACGGCAGGGGATCAGGGGTCGGAGGGGGAGGAGGCGTACCGGGTCGAGCTGCTGGCGGGGACGGGCTACGCGGTGGGGGCGGACGCCCTGGCGGACGGGATAGTGAGCGACCGGCTGGGGGCGGCGGCGCGGGCGAGCCGGGTGAACGCGGCGGCGCTGCCGCAGGCGCTGGCGGCGGCGGTGGCGCAGGCGACCGGGGTGATCGCCCAGCGGATCGAGGTCGCGGCGTCGGGGGTGGAGCCGGAGGCGCTGGACCTGGGCGCGGCGCTGGCGTCGGGGGCGGGCGCGGACGGGCCGGACTGGCGGGCGGCGCTGTCCGGGATGGCGCTGGCGACGGGGCTGACCGGGGCGGACGGGAGCCGGGTGGCGTCGGCGTGGGTTCGCGGGGCGCTGTCGTCGCTGGACGGGTCGGAGGACGGGGTGTCCTGGGACGGGGAGGTGTGGTCGGCGCACGCCGGGGTGGACTTTCGGGCGCGCCCGGACGTTCTGGCGGGGGTGGCGGCGTCTTATGCGGAGGGCGATCTGGACACGGAGGCGGACGGGGTTCGGGGGCGGCACGAGACGCGGCTGGCGTCGGTGCGCCCGTATGTGGCGTGGCTTTTGGAGGACGGGTCGAGCTTGTGGGCGAGCGCGAGCTACGGGCGCGGGAAGGTTCGGGTGCGGGAGGACGGTCAGGCGACGCGGGAGGCGGACTTGCGGACGCGGAGCGCGTCGGCGGGGGGCTGGCGGACGCTGTCGGAGCGCTCGGGCGCGGGGGGAGACGTTCTGCGATTGGAGCTGCGGGGGGAAGGCTCGCTGGCGCGGGCGCGGACGGACGCGGAGGACGGGCTGGAGGGGCTGTCGGTGGACGCGAGCCGCGTTCGGCTGGCGCTGGAGGGGTCGCGGGAGCGGGTCTTGGAGGATGGGGGCCGGCTGACGCCGGCGACGCGACGGACGGGGCGGGGGCGGAGCTGGGGGCGAGCGTGTCGTACTTGGATGGGACGGGCCGGATGTCGGTGGAGCTTCGGACGCGCATGCTGGTGGCGCACGAGGCGGATCGCGACGAGTGGAGCGCGAGCGCGCGGATGTCGGTGACGCCGGAGGCGAGCGGTCGGGGTCCGTCGCTGCGGCTGTCGCTGGGTCGGGGCGACGCGGGGAGCGGGCTGGCGCGGCTGTTCGCGCGGGAGGGGTCGTCGGCGAGGCTGGGGGAGGCGGAGGCTCGGACGCGGCTGGAGGCGGAGGTGGGTCAGGGGCTGTCGGGGCCGTGGGCGGGACTGGCGACGCCGTACGCGGGGCTGTCGGTGGAGGAGTCCGGGTTGGCGCTGCTGCGATTGGGGACGCGCTACCGCCGTGGCGAGACGCTGGCGCTGGCGCTGGAGGCGGAGACCGGCGGCGAGAGCCGGATCGCCTTGCGCGCCTCCCTCCGGTGGTGAGCGCGCGCGGGTAGAAATAGCGCGTGAGCGCGCTCCGCGCGCGGACCGCGCCCGCCGAGACCCGCGGCGGAGGAAGGAATTCAAAGACTACCGGCGGCGCGAGCCGCTCGAGCGCGGCGGGGCGATGGAAGCCGGACCTCGCTGAAGGCGCCATGCTTCTCGATTTGCCTCACCAAACTTCTCTTGTTCCCATGCATGCCATCAAGGATGCTTGCGAACTTTCTGCGTCCTGATTTCTGCTCACGCGCCGTGATATGGAATTAAACAGCAAATTATGGCGCGTTTGGTGATACCATCATTCGCGGACCCCATCCGTATCAACTTGGTAAAGTGAACCCAGCCGAAAGCCCTGTTCAATGGACCTATCGGAAAGGTCGGGGATCTATCAGCAACCCGCCGGGCCGGTATGATTCAGAAAGAATCGAATTTCAGCATGACGGTCGCGAATATGAGGAAGATTCCCTGGAGACGCGCTACTTCGACGCTCCGGCGAAGAGCCTCATCACGTACAACCAGTCTCCAGATATCTCGCTAGACCGCTCCGCGAATCCTTACCGTGGTTGTGAGCATGGATGCGCATACTGCTTCGCGCGGCCCAACCACGCTTATCTGGGTCTATCGCCAGGTCTGGATTTCGAGACCAGGATTTTCTGCAAGACGAACGCCGCGGATGTGCTGGCTCGGGAAATCAGCGCGCCTCGCTATCAGTGTGGAACCATTGGCCTTGGCTACAACACGGACGCTTATCAGCCGATCGAGCGAAAACTTAAGATCACCCGCTCGATTCTAGAAGTCCTGCGAGAATTCCGTCATCCGGTCTCGGTGATCACCAAGTCGGGACTGATTGAGCGGGATCTTGGCATTCTTCAGGATATGGCTCGAGACGGTCTCGCGGAGGTGGTAGTATCCGTCACCACGCTGGACACCGGACTGAGCCGAATTCTTGAGCCACGCGCTGGGGCTCCTCACGTCCGGGTGGATCTGGTGCGGACGTTGTCGAAGGCCGGCATTCCGGTGGGGGTCTTGGCAGCCCCGATGATTCCGTTCTTGAATGATCAGGAACTGGAAAAGATCATTCAAGCGGCCGCGCGATGTGGGGCCTATTGCGTCGGGTACGTGATCCTGCGCCTGCCGCATGAGTTAAAGAAGTTGTTTCGGGAATGGCTCGAGCGACATGTCCCAGAACGCGCCGACAGGATCATGGACGTGGTTCGAAGCATGCACGGCGGGGTTGACTACGACCCGAAATTCGGTCGACGCATGAGTGGGCAAGGGGAGTTCGCGCGATTGTTGCGGCAACGCTTCGAGTTGGCCTGCAGGCGGCATAACTTGGCTGGGCACCGCCATTCCTTGCGGACCGACCGGTTTCGCGTTCTGTCCGGTCAAGCGGAACTATTCAAGTAACGAGCGACGCGACGCATGGAGCCATCCCGCGCGACATTGCCAGATTACGTGGACTCGGGCCTGCGCGTTCTCTCCGTAGGGTTGAATCCTTCTACTCTTTCCGTCCGCGAAGGCTTCTATTTCGCGAACCCGCGGAATCGTTTCTGGACGGCTTTCGAGAAATCCGGGCTGGCCCGCACTCAAGGCGAGCCGTCCCGGTCCTTTCACCAGACGCTTCTGGAGCGGGACCGCATAGGATTCACCGATGTCGTGAAACGGGCAAGTCGGCAGGGACATGAGTTGCGAGCCGCGGATTTTCGGCGCGATGCGCCACGCCTGTCGCTTCTCATTGAGGAGATTCGCCCCGCATGGGTCTGGTTTCACGGCAAACAGGCATATCGTGGGTTTTTGAGATACGCGCTCGGAGAGACTCCCGCCATGATTCGCTGGGGAAAGCAACCACGCCAAATCGGGGGAGCGCGAGTGTATGTGACGCCCAACCCAAGTCCGGCCAACGCCGCTTATTCGCTTATTGACCTCCAGCGCCGATATCGCCGTTTGGCGGGGCATGTCGATGCGTAAGACGCTGATCTGGTCCGTGGCCGCGCCAGGATTCTGGTGCGCGGCAGCCGTGGGCCTCCCGCCTCCGCAGGAGATCCGCTTTACCGCGCCGGTATACCAGTCCGAGGAAATGATCGAATTGCGGGCGTATCTTTATCGGCCGGAAGGGAAGGGCCCGAGCCCAGCCATCGTGGATATGCATGGTTGCAATGGAATTTGGCCCACGCGCTCAAATCCTTGGCTCGAGCGCTATCTGAACTGGGGCTTCGCGGTGCTGCAGGTGGACAGTTTCGGACCACGGGGAAGAGACAATATCTGCGGTAGCCTGTTCGACATCCCGACTTGGCATCGAGCGCGAGACGCGCACGCGGCGAAGCGCTGGCTGATGGAACAGCCTTGGTCGGTCGATCAGGAAATCTATTTGACCGGATTCTCGCATGGGGCGACGACGGTTCTGCTCGCTCTGCACGACGACCTGAACGAGAGGCGGCCTTTCGCCGGAGCCATCGCGATATCGCCTTGGTGCCTGGATCAGTTCAGCAATTCCTACACGGACCTGCTGATCTTGATAGGAGGGCAGGATCGGTGGACGCCGGCGCGACGTTGCCAAGTGATGATCTCGGTCCGGCCCGAGCGCGTCGAGCTGGTGGTCTACGAAAACGCGTTCCACAGTTTTGACGCTCCGGGAGTGGACAGCGTCTATCTGGGGCAACGGGTCGCCTACGATCCCCGCGCCGCGCTGGACGCCGCGCGGCGTGCGCGCGAGTTCTTCAGGCAGAGAGTCGAGGAGAGTTTTCGCCGAGGCGATCTATCGCAACGACATGACTTTCTTGAATGGGTAATACAGCCCGAAATGCTCGCTAGTGACGTGCAGATGCAGGGTATCATTCGGAGTTTTGGCATCTTCGACGTGGGCCATCCCGATATAGTGGCCGTCCGCCGTGCCGCAGGAAGCCATTTCCATATTCACGGTCAGGGCATTGATGCCAGGGCGGACTTTCTCGAGGGAGCCATAGTAATTGCACCCCACGCTGTCCGTGCCTTCGATCTTTCCGTCCGGCATCAGGTTGATGCTGATGCTGAGCTGGTCGGAAGCGTATTCCCATAGCCCGGCGAGGCCGGAAGCGTCGACCTCGCGCTCGAACAGAGGATCGTAGCGTAAGGTCAAGGCGCCCGTGTCTTTTCCAGTCGTCAGATAGCGCGCCGTGATGACCGAGGCTCGCTCGCTCACTGTCCCGTGGAGCCGCACGGTTCCAAACTTGGAGCCATCCCGGATGAACATGGACATGCTGGATTGATATTTCCTATCATCCCCGACGACCGTACCTCGATAGACCACGTTGGAGCCCACGCTATAGGCCGAGACCACGCCATCGACGTACAAGGCGGTGAAATCGTAGGATCCCTTCTCGTTGATATCGAATTTGCCGCGCCACAGTCCGTCCAACTCCTGAGGAGAGGAAAGACTCTCGGAAAATAAAGCGAGAATTCCGACGGACGCGAGAAGGCCTCGCCAAGCGAACGATCTCTGAGACATCAACGAGTTCGCAAGGGAAGAAGATCGCGGGAGGACGGATGGCTTCGCGCCACCCGAACGAGGCCAAGAAGGAGCAGCCCGAACAGAACGGTCGAGATCAGCGTATGGTGGAAAAACGGGATCGCGGCCACGTAGCAGGCGAGGAGTCCCGCTAGAGTAGGCGGATAAAAATCGCCCTGCGACCAGACCGCGAAGTTGGTTAGCAAGAAGAACAGCGCGGATCCCGAAACGCCGGCGGTCACGGTGGTCCAAACCGAAGGAGAGGTCAGCGTCCAGCGCCCTAGCGCCGAGCACAAGGCGATCGCCAGGTATACGGCCCAGATCTGCGCATGAAATCCCAGAACGAGGTCTCCAGCCACCATGCCCAAAAGCGGGATCGCTATTCCGTGGGAAGGACGCATGTACAAGGCGCCGCAGAAAATCGCCGTGGCCAGCACGGGAGTGAAGTTCGGGGGGTGCGGAACGATGCGCGACAGAATGATCAGGAGAATCATTCCGCCGGCGACCCACGCCCCCGAGTGGCGTAGAGCGAGTCGCATGATCCGGGAAATTCTACCTTATTGCGCCCGCATTGACATCGCCGCGTCCACAGGGGAAAATACTGCGCCACGGCGGCGGGGCTATAGCTCAGCTGGGAGAGCGCTTGCATGGCATGCAAGAGGTCGGCGGTTCGATCCCGCCTAGCTCCACCAATCCCGTCCGCGAACCGCCTCGGTTTTGGCGCTTGATGAGAACGTTTCGCTCAACCTCCCTTGTGGGCGTTTCTCGCCGCGACCAGAAACCTACGGATTGACCGCGGCCACAAATTCCGCGGCGCGACGAATTTGGCATAATAGCCTGATCCCATAGTTGTCCACGGCTTCCAGCCCTGAATTCCCGCGAAATGTCGTCCGAGCGCCCTCTATCGCCTCATCTGCAGATCTACCGCCTGCCGCTGGCGGCATTACTTTCGATCAGTCACCGCGTCACCGGAGTTTTGCTGTCGGCCGCCACGGTGATTTTGGCATTCCTGATCGCGACGGCGGTCTACGCGCCTTCCGTCGGGCAGACCATGATAGACGGATTGCGGCACCCGTTTGGACAGGCGTTTCTGATCGCTTGGACCTTCGCGCTGGCGTTCCACCTATGCACCGGAATTCGGCATTTGGTCTGGGACGCTGGCGTGGGCCTCGGCATGCCATTGGTGCGGGCGAGCAACTGGATGATTCTCGCAGGTTCCGTCGCGTTGACGGCCATCATCTGGGCATGGATCCGAATATGAGCGGATCCGGTCGAGCGCGGCGGCATTGGTGGCTGGAGCGCGCGACTTCGATCGCGTTAATTCCTCTGTCAATTTGGCTTATTCGAGAGCTGGGCGGACTAGACTTGTCAGAGTGGAGCGATTTCGAGCGTTGGCTCGGTCGCGCCGATACGACTCTCTGGCTCGGCCTGTTTTTCTTGATGTCGCTCTATCATTCCAAGCTCGGACTTGAGGTCATCGTCGACGACTATGTCAGCGATCCGTCCCGCAACCGGATGATTCACTGGGTCGTTCGGGGAGTTCTGCTTCTCGCTCTTGTCGCCGCCTTCGCGGGCCTGTCGCGTTTTTCGCTATGACTACCGCGTACAAATTGATTGAGCATCACCACGACGTCGTGGTCGTCGGCGCCGGCGGGGCGGGCTTGCGAGCGACTCTGGGCATGGTGGCGAAAGGCTTGTCGACCGCCTGCGTCACCAAGGTGTTTCCCACCCGAAGCCATACGGTGGCCGCGCAAGGCGGAGTCAGCGCCGCGCTCGGGAACATGGGTCCGGACGACTGGCGCTGGCACATGTACGACACGGTTAAAGGGTCGGACTGGTTGGGTGATCAGGACGCCATCCAGTACATGTGTCGCGAGGCGATTCCGGCAATTATCGAGCTGGAGCATTACGGCGTCCCATTCTCCCGCACGGATGATGGAAAGATCTACCAACGTCCCTTCGGGGGCATGACGACCCATTTTGGAGAGGGGGTCGCGCAACGCACCTGCGCCGCCGCCGACCGCACCGGTCACTCTATCCTGCATACCCTGTACCAGCAATCCCTCAAGCACCAGGCCGAGTTTTTCATCGAATATTTCGCTATCGACCTAGTCATGGACGATGCGGGCCGATGTTGCGGAGTTCTCGCATGGGATTTGGCGACCGGGGAGCTACATCATTTTCACGCCCATACGGTTCTGCTGGCGACAGGGGGCTATGGACGCGCCTATTTCTCCTGCACCTCCGCGCACACATGCACGGGCGACGGCAACGGCATGGCGCAACGCGCGGGCCTGCCTCTGCAGGACATGGAATTCGTGCAGTTTCACCCCACGGGCATTTACGGCGCCGGATGCTTGATTACGGAAGGCGTCCGAGGGGAGGGCGGCTATCTGACTAACAGTGCCGGAGAGCGCTTCATGGAACGGTATGCCCCAAACGCCAAGGACCTGGCTTCTCGCGACGTGGTAAGCCGCTCAATGACCATCGAGATCAACGAGGGACGCGGTTGCGGAACCGAAGCGGATCACATCCATCTGCACTTGGAGCACTTGGGCGCCGATGTCATTCAGGAGCGCTTGCCCGGCATCGCGGAGTCGGCGCGTATCTTCGCCGGGGTCGACGTGACCCGCGAGGCGATTCCGGTCCTGCCGACCGTGCACTACACCATGGGTGGCATCCCGACCAATTATCATGGCGAAGTCGTGACGATTCGGAACGGGAACCCGGACGCGGTGGTGCCCGGACTGATGGCGATCGGAGAGGCGGCCTGCGTTTCCGTGCATGGTGCCAACCGTCTAGGATCCAACTCCCTGCTGGATCTAGTGGTGTTCGGACGGGCGGCGGCCATGCGCGCCACCGAGTTGATCCGTGCGGGAGCGGCGCATCCGGAAGCTCCCCGGTCGTCGATTGAGCGAATCCTGGATCAGTTCGACGGATTCCGCCATGCGAAAGGTGAAACTCCGACAGCGGAGCTTCGCTCCCAGCTTCAGCGCGTCATGCAGAAACATGCGGCGGTGTTCCGGACGGGCGAGACCTTGCGGGAAGGGCTGGAGCAGGTTCGAGACGCGGAGCGCGCCATTGGCGATATCCGCGTCAGTGATCGTTCCATGATCTGGAACACCGATCTGGTCGAGACCCTGGAGTTGCGCAACCTCCTGCAACAGGGGGTGGTGACGTTGGAATCAGCGCTCAATAGGCTAGAGAGCCGAGGCGCTCATGCCCGGGAAGACTATCCGGAGCGGAACGACGACGAATGGATGAAGCACACGGTCTGCTGGATCGATGGGCAGGGGGCGTGTCGAATCGATTATCGGGATGTCCGCATGCGCGCCCTGGACGATGAGGTGGAAGTGATTCCACCGAAAGCCCGAGTCTACTGATCGACTTGTCGTAGATCCAAACCGGTCGACCGAGTCGCTGGAAGCTCGAGGCGAGCGGCGAACGGACCAGTTCCGCCATTCGCGGTTCCGCTCAGCGCATGCCGGCGAATCCGGCGGACAGGTCATCGCGAACGAGCGTGCCACCCATGCCTTGATGGGAGTCGCCGAAAAATCTCCCCGTGATGATTCCCTCGTCACTCCCCGCGCCAGCCCGGCGAGAAAAGCCGTTTCCCCGGACTTCTATGTCATAGTCCAGATCTCCATCGCCCCACATCGCGCCAGTGCCGAGAGCGCCGGGTCTGCCAACCCAGTATTCCATCCTTGTGAAATCGAGATCGCCGCGCAGACTCGCGAGGTCGACGGTCAACCCAGCGGCGGCCGCCACGGTTTTGTCATCCTCTGGCGTGAGTCCGAGGAGGCGACCGCTCCAGCTGACGCTGCCGGAAAGCGACGCGTTGTCGGCTAAATTGGCGGAGGGAGGAGGTCCGAACGCCCAAGACCGAACGAGGCCATTGCGCGAGGAGGCTCCGAAAGCGAGATTTCCAAGGTCTCCGCGCGCATGGATCGACTCGTCCTCCCAAGGACCGAGAGCGGACGCGATTCCGCTCGGGCCGTAAGCCGCGAGCAACGCTTCCCGATCACGTTGATACATCACGTATCCGTTGGGCCGATATATCCAATCGTAGTTCAGAATGGTCTCGAATGTCGTATGCCTGAAATCTAGGGAGTGCAGAAGTTCATGCATGAGCACCGCTATGCGCGAGGAATCGGTGATGCGCGTAGGGTCGACCCAGACTCGGGAAGCGACGGTCGCTCCCCTACTACTTACCCAAGTGACTTCCAGACCGACGGCATCGTCATCGTTCTTGCCGCTTCTCCAGTTCTCACGGCGATCATATTCGACGAGGATCTGATTGCGCCCCAAAGTCCAGCGCTCCTCGTTAGCCGCATCATCCGCCGCGGAAATAGGAGTTGGGTTGATGGTGAGTTGGAAGTTTCTCGGAAGATTGCCGTTGATAAGCTGCACGGCGCGGACGATCTCGGCGGCCTGCGCGGACGTGGTGCCTTCGACGAAACGCACGACCGGAGGCTGGCGGAAGGGTCTGCCTCGAAAGGCCGCGCTCATGTAGTCGAACATCGCCTGGGCGCCAAGTCCGTCACTAATTCTTCCGTAGCGGATGGCGGTGGTGGCGTGGGTGACGACCAACTGACCGAGGTCGCTTCGTTTGGGAGGTGGCATGGCGCCGACGAGGGTCGCGTTGGAGAATCGAATGATGGGTGCCAGCGCGGCATCGGCGGGATTTGGGAGAATGGGAGCCGCGACGCTTCGAGAGGCCGGGACGTTCGTGGAGAGATTCCGGGCGGGTGGATCGGGAGGAGCCGAGGGAGGATTGCTCGGAAGGTCGGTGGGGGTGTTCGTGGCGGTTCCGGAACCTCCGCCTCCACCTCCTCCGCAAGCGGTCAGCGCCAAGAGCGCGGCGATGACCAGAGTGGGAAGCAGAGCGTTCCCGTTAGGGATATGCCTCGTTCGCGCGAATCCCAATTTTCGTGGCCGTTCGGCCCGACTCGTCGCCCAGTCATCGCGTGGGTCCATGTGGGCGCCTCCATGCGTCCACGAGCCGGGAATCGCTATCGCGCATGCGCCAAGCTTCCGCGTCACGCCATTCCCACTATGAAAGTGCATGCTCATCAGGCTCATTTGAGGCCAGCCCACGCTTTCGTATATAATCCAATGCTATCACATTATCCGAGCGAAATGCCGTGTCGGTTCCGTCTCCGTCCAAACGGACCCCCCAATGAATCAAACGCGAGGCTTTGGCCACGTTAAAGGATAAGCGAAAGCGCCAAGCGAGATTTCCCGGATCTCCGAAATCAATCGGACCATGGCCCAATTCACTCTTCCAGCTAACGCGACGGTTCGCAAGCGAGGCGTCCGGCATGCCGCGTCACCGGACGCGAGCGACGCGCGAGCCTTCCAGATCTATCGCTACGAGCCCGACACGGGAGAGAATCCGAGGTTGGACAGTTACGAAGTGGACCTGGATCGATGCGGACCGATGGTCCTCGACGCGCTCATCAAGATCAAGAACGAGATTGACCCGACCTTATCCTTTCGCCGCTCCTGCCGCGAGGGAATCTGCGGTTCCTGCTCCATGAACATCAATGGCCAAAACACCTTGGCTTGCACTTGCGGAATCGATCAGTTCAAGGGGGAAATCCGGATCTATCCCTTGCCCCATATGCCGGTAGTCCGGGATCTGGTAACGGATCTTTCGGGATTTTACCGGCAGCATGCCGCCGTGGAGCCGTGGTTGAAGAACGGTGGGGACGAGCCGGAACGCGAGCGACCGCAACGCAAGGAAGACCGGGCGGAACTCGACGGGCTGGAAGAATGCATCCTGTGCGCGTGCTGCTCCACCAGTTGTCCAAGCTACTGGTGGAATCCGGACAAATACCTGGGACCGGCGGCCCTGCTGCACGCATGGCGATGGCTCGCGGACAGCCGCGACCACGCGACGGCCGAGCGACTTGAGTTTCTGGAGGATTCCTTCAAACTGTATCGTTGCCATACGATCATGAACTGCACCCAGACCTGTCCCAAGGGGCTGAACCCGGCCCGAGCCATCGCCAACATCAAGAAGATGGTGGCTCTGCGCAAGTCTTGACATGTCGGAGCTGGACCGGTTGCGCTGGCGTTGCCGCCGCGGAACCCGGGAGTTGGATCTCATGCTGACGCGGTATCTGGACCACGAATACCCCAAGGCTCCTCCCACCGAGCGAGTGGCATTCGCTCGCCTTCTGGAATGCGCGGATCCGAAACTTCAGGAAATGTTTCTGGAAGCGCGGTTAGCTCCAGACGAGGATATGGAGGCCGTTGCCAGAAAAATCCGCGCGAGCTCGCCGAATCGTGGCTGATCCGTCGTGGCCGTAACCGCGTCACGTCTCTCGTCGGAAATCCCTAGGACATGACCCATCCAGACTTCCAGCCCTGCCCGCATAACCGGGTGCCCTCAGCGACCCGGATCATTGATCTGCCAGGGGATTATGGGCAAGGCGATTTCGTGATGCGTCGCGGCGGACGTTTGACTCGGGTCCAAGTTGGCTATGAAACCTGGGGCGCCTTGTCGCGCGACCAAGATAACGCGGTGCTGATCTTCACCGGACTGTCCCCAACCGCGCATGCGGCCTCTAGTGAGGAAGACGATGCCGCGGGGTGGTGGGAATACATGGTCGGGCCAGGCAAGGCGATCGACACGGACCGCTTCTTCGTCGTCTGCGTCAATTCCCTAGGCAGTTGCTTCGGCTCGACTGGCCCCTCGTCGACCAACCCGGCGACTGGCGAGCCCTACGGCGGAGAGTTTCCAGAGTTGTCGATTGAGGATATCGCGAAGGCGGGACACCATGCTATGCGCGAGTTGGGCGTGGACCACGTCCACACCGTCGTCGGGCCTTCCATGGGCGGCATGTCTGCGCTGGCTTACGCCCTGCAGTATCCGGACGAGCTGGACCATCTCCTAGTGATTTCGGCCGCCTGCAGGGCTTTGCCGTTCACGATAGCGGTCCGGTCGCTTCAGCGCGAAATCATTCGCTGCGACCCGAACTGGAAGGAGGGCCATTACGAATTGGACGCCGAGCCGCTTTGCGGCATGCGACTGGCGCGCAAGCTGGGACTGATGTCGTATCGGGCCGCCCAAGAGTGGCGGCAGCGTTTCAATCGGGCCCGAATACCCGCGCACCGCGCTTCGGACGAGATGTTCGGCATCGAGTTCGAGGTCGAATCCTATCTGGAGCACAACGCGCGAAAGTTCGTCGACGCGTTCGACGCGAACAGCTATCTCTATCTCTCGCGGGCGATGGACCTGTTCGATGTCGCCGAGCATGGCGGTACGGTCAACGCGGGACTGGCTCTGATCCAAGCGCGTCGAACTCTAGTGATCGGCGTGGAGAGCGATATCCTTTTCCCGCTGGAGCAGCAACGGGAAATCGTCACCGGCCTGCGCAAGGCTGGGCGAGACGCCGAGCTCGTCGCGCTCCCTTCCATCCAAGGGCACGATTCGTTTCTGGTCGACGCGGAGCGCTTCTCTCCCGTCGCGCGCGAGTTTTTCGCGGCCTGAGCCTAGAATCAGCCGCGCTGATCCAGCGCGACGTAGTCTCGCTCGGTCCGCCCCGTATAGAGTTGACGCGGGCGGCCAATCCGGAACTGATCGTCCGCCATCATCTCGGCCCAGTGCGCGACCCAGCCCGCGGTCCGGGCCGTGGCGAAGATCACTGTGAACATGTCCAGCGGGATCCCCATGGTCTTGAGAATGATGCCTGAATAGAAATCCACGTTCGGGTACAGTTTGCGAGTGATGAAGTACTCATCGCTCAGGGCCGTCTTCTCCAAAGCCATGGCGGTCTCCAGAAGCGGGCAGTTCGGATTGTCTTTTCCACGCTTCTCGAGCAGGTCGTAGCAAATTTTCTGAATCAGCTTAGCGCGCGGATCGTAGTTTTTGTAGACCCGATGCCCGAAGCCCATCAAGCGGACATGGCTTTTCTTGCTCTTGGTCTGCTCGACGTACTTCTCTACCGATATCCCGGAGTCGTGGATTTCCTTTAGCATTCGGATCACCGCTTCGTTAGCCCCGCCATGCGAAGGCCCCCACAGCGTCGCCACGCCCGCGGTGATGGCGGCCACCGGACTAGTCTCGGAACTCCCGGAAAGACGCACCGTGGAGGTAGAGGCGTTCTGCTCATGATCGGCGTGCAGGAGAAGCAAGACATCCAGGGCATGCGAGAAAAGAGGATCCGGATCCTCTCGGAACAGCATGCGCAGGAAATTGGACGTGAAATCGAGATCCGGGTTCGGCTCGACAAGGGTTTGACCGGTCCGGACGCGATACCCGATCGCCGCCAAGACCGGGACCTGCGCGATCAGCCGCCGCGCCATGCGCTGGCGGTATTCCTCGTCGAAGACATCCATATCGGAATGGTAGACCGCGGCCAGATGGGCCAATCCGCCCATCAGCATCGCCATCGGGTGAGCATCGCTCCGAAACGCCCGCGCTAGCTCCCATGCCCCATCGGGAATTTTCGTTTCCGACTTGATTTCCCTAGAAAATTTCTCCAACTGATCACGTGTCGGCAATTCGCCCATGAGCAACAGATAGGCAGCCTCGATATGACTTCCAAACTCCGCGAGCTGCTCGATGGGATACCCCCGGTAACGCAACAAGCCCAGATCTCCGTCGATATAGGTGATTTGGCTTCGGCAGCTCGCCGTGGAGACGAAGCCGGGATCAAGCGAGAAATATCCCCGTTTTTTGTACAAGTTGCTGATGCTGACCGCCGCTGGTCCTTCGGTGGATTCGGCGATCGGCAGTTCGATTTCTTTCCCGCCGTTGACCAGTTTTATTTTTCGCTCGGGCATGAATCTTTCTATCTGACGCTTCTCGCGCGCCTTCAGCGCGCGCGAACTCTTGGAGTATGGAGTTATTTTACACGCACCGTGCCCACGCTCCTCCGAAAGGTTCCAACGCTTGAAATTCGAACGCCTTCCGAAAAGCGCGCACGGGCGAAGTTGGTGGGCATATAAGAAGCCGCCCAGAACGATTCTCTCGCCAGCCTTCCGCGCCGATGATTCGAACTCCAGCAGATGGCCTCAAGCCTCAGAAATTCCAGAAATCGAGCGTGAAGCCAACCCTTCATCATCGTGGCAAGGCCCGAATGAAGGCCGCGATAGCGACGGCGTCGTTCAAGTCGAGGTGCGGCAACGCGAGTTTTGGCGGCGCGGGCGCGTCGGTCGCCAAAGCGATGATATCGGGATCGTTCGGATATAAATACGGATGCCCGAGATCTGGGCGGCAGAGTTCGATTTTTGGAAACGCCTCGCGCTTGAAACCCTCCACCAAAATCAAGTCGAGCGATTCCGCGTCCAGTTTTGGTAACAGTCGCGCGAGGCTCATCTCCTCCTCGTCCTCGCCAAGCTCGTGCATCAAGGCCCAGCGGCGACCCGAGGAAATCAACATCTCCCGGGCCCCGGCCTTGCGGAGACGGTAGCTGTCTTTCCCCGGCTGGTCCACGTCGAACGCGTGGTGAGCATGCTTGATCATGCCGACGCGCGACCCTTGGTCCGTCAAGATCGGAATCAATCGGCTCAGGAGCTCGGTCTTCCCGGTTCCACTGAAAGCCGCGAAGCCGAGCAGGACGGGAGATCCGGCAGCATTCATCAGGATATCAGCTCCTCGTGGGTATTGATGTTCCGAAATGCATCGGGATCGTCAAAAGGGATTTCCTCGAACCCTTGCGCGCTGTAAAATTCATCGATCTTGCGCCCGCCATCGCGCAAAAAGCCTTCCAGATCGTCCGCGAGTCCAGAGTGAAGGACCGCGAAGACCGGTTGCAGGCGCCCATCGCAACTCGCGACGGCGATTCGGGTCGTCTCTCGAGCGAGAGGCGCGCCCAATCGGGCCGCCAATTCCAAACTGAGCTTAGGACTGTCGCAGGGAACGCATAGCAACAGATCCGTCCGAGTGGCGCGCAATCCCGCGAGCATGCCAGCGAGCGGCCCTAAAAAACCGCTCTCCGCATCCGCGATCACGGGATAGCCGAACTTCGCGTACTGGTCGCGGCTACGGTTAGCGTTGATCAACACGGAGTCCACTTGCGGCTTGAGACGGTCCAGAACGCGCGCTATGAGCGCCCGTCCCTGATAAAGAGCCAGCCCCTTGTCCAGCCCTCCCATGCGCCGCGCCTTGCCGCCAGCGAGAATCATGCCGGTGAGCGGGGAAGGCTTGACTGGTAGTGCGGACATGCGTGTTCTTGACGCGCCATGCTGATATCCGCCTATTTTAAGGGAACGCGGGGTATACTGAACATCGTCAAGAACCAAGCGCGTAACGCCATGCCAGAAATTCCTGAAAGTCAGCGCGAAGCGATCGAGGCAGCCGTCCACCGTCGTCTCGTGGATCACCTGAGAAGCAAGACCGACGTCCAAAACATCGACCTGATGGTCCTGGCGGACTTCTGCCGGAATTGCCTCTCCAAATGGTACGTCGCCGCGGCCGAGGAGCGGGGAATATCACTGGATTACGAAGCGGCCAGGGAAATCGTTTACGGCATGCCGTATGCCGAGTGGAAGGCCCGATATCAGAAAGAAGCCACCCCGGAGCAAAAGGCCGCGTTCGAGGCCAGGGGAAAGACGAAGCGGGAATCCTGAACCGCCATGGGTGCGGAACTCGGCGACCCGCAACTCCTGCGCTACAACCGGCAAATCGTCTTGCCGGAGATTGGCATTGAAGGACAATGCCTTCTGCTCCAGTCCCATGTCCTGCTGGTCGGTCTGGGAGGGCTGGGATCTCCACTCGCCATGTATCTGGCGGCGTGCGGAGTAGGGCGCTTGACGCTCGCTGACCCCGACCTTGTGGAGTTGGAAAACCTTCAACGCCAAATCCTGTACGGCACATCCAGCCTAGGTCGAGCAAAGACTGAGGAGGCGCGCCGGATCGTGGAAAATTTGAATCCAGAAGTTCGAGTGGACATCGCCACCGAATATCTGAGAGGCGATCCTCTTCGAGAGCGAGTCCGGGTAGCCGACCTGGTCGTAGACGCGACGGACAATTTCGAGACCCGCTTAGCTATCAATCAGGCTTGCGTCGAATCCGGAACGACATTGGTTTCCGGGGCCGTGATTCGGATGGAGGGGCAGGTGGCGGTCTTTCGCAACCGGCAAAAAGAAGACGCTTGCTACCAATGCCTGTTCGGAACCGAGCCGATTCCGGAGGAAAGATGTTCCGAGACCGGCGTGCTGGGGCCAGTCGCGGGGGCCGTCGCCAGCGTCCAAGCGGTCGAGGCGGTCAAGTGCTTGTTGTCCGTGGGAGAGCCGCTGTACAACCAACTGTCGCTTTACGACGCGACCAAGGCGCGATGGAGGACCGTGGAACTAGTGGCGGACGAGCGTTGTCCCATTTGCGCTTCCGCTCGCGAGGTGAGAGAGGAGACATGCTGATTCGAGTCGCTCGGCGCTCAAGGGAGAAAGAATCCTCAGTGACGGACCCGGGATTCTATAAACGGCGCCGAACCTTCATGCGGCAGTGCGCGGCCGGAGCCGTAGGACTGGCGGGCGGTCTGGTGATGGGAAAGCCAACTCAGGCCAGCCCGACGCTTAAGGCGGCGCGTTCCGGTCCATACTCCACGAAGGAGGATATCACGCCCATGCACGCGGCAACCCATTACAACAACTTCTACGAGTTGGGCTACGGAAAGAAGGACCCCTCGCGCAACGCGGCGGCCTTAATCACCGAGCCTTGGTCCGTCGAGGTGGGGGGACACTGCGAGAATCCGGGAACGTACGCGGTCGAGGACTTAGTGTCGATGAATCAACTGGAAGAGCGGATCTATCGACTGCGTTGCGTGGAAGCATGGTCGATGGTGATCCCATGGCTGGGAACGCCGCTGGCGGTCACGCTCAAGAAGCTGAAGCCAACATCGAAGGCTCGCTATGTGGCCTTCCAGACGATTCTCGATCCAGAGAATCTGCCAGGGCAACGGCGCGACGTTCTAGACTGGCCTTACGTCGAGGGTCTGCGCATCGACGAGGCAGCGCACCCGCTAACGCTGCTAGCCGTCGGCATGTACGGACAGGTCCTGCCCAACCAGAACGGCGCGCCCATCCGGATCGTGGTTCCTTGGAAATACGGCTTCAAAAGCATCAAGTCCATCGTACGGATCCAGTTCGTCGAGACGCGGCCCCCAACGGCCTGGAATCGCGCGGCTCCTCAAGAATACGGTTTCTATTCCAATGTGAACCCAGAAGTCCGCCATCCGCGCTGGAGCCAGCGCCGCGAACGCCGGATCGGGGAATTCCGAAAGCGAAAGACGTTGATGTTCAACGGCTATGCTGAGGAAGTCGCGCACCTCTATAGCGGTATGGATCTGCGCGAACATTTCTGAAGCGCGTGCGCGCGCGTTCGCCTTCGACCGCGCGGTGGATCAAGCCCGCGCTGTTCTCGCTCTGCCTCGCGCCCGCGCTTGAGCTGGCGCATGGAGCCTGGGCGCAAACCTTGGGAGTCAACCCACTGGAGACGCTGACTCGGTCAACAGGCGCCTGGGCCCTGAGGTTTTTGCTGCTAACCCTGCTGGTCACGCCCTTGATTCGCGTCGCGAAGGCGCCCGCGTTGCTACGCTACCGCCGAATGCTCGGACTGTTCGCGTTCTTCTACGCGTCCCTTCACTTGGGTACCTATCTCTGGTTTGACAAATTCTTCGATTGGACGGAGGTTTGGCTAGATATTCAGGACCGTCCATTCATCACCGCGGGCATGACGGCCTTCGTTCTGCTGGCGCCATTGGCGCTGACTTCCACCCGCCGCGCCCAGCGGGCGCTTGGGAATGCTTGGAACCGGTTACACCGCCTGATTTACGTCGCGACGATGGTCGGAATTGTGCACTACTTCTGGCTGGTTCGGGCGGACTACTTGGAGCCAATCATATACGCCTTGATCTTCGCCATTCTCATGCTGGCCAGAATCCGGACGCGCTCCACCATCAGTGCCGGGCCTTTTTCATAAGAACGTCTCTCGCTTGATTGATTTTTCTAGCTAAGTAGTCATTTCCCCCACGGTCGGGATGGAGTTTCTGGGCGAGAGCGCGGTGGGCGGACCGGATTTCCTCTTCCGCCGCTCCCAGCCGCACGCCAAGGATCCGCGCTGCGGTCTTCTCCGACATTCCAGACTCCTCGAATTCGTCGGGACCCGCGCTTCCGCCTGATTCCTTATCCCTCCAGCGCGCATGGGTTCGCGATAGATAGGCTCGCAACAACGCGGCTGATCGCGGGTCGCTCTGGCAATCCCTAAGCAGGCCCTCCAGTTGCGACAAATCGAGCTGGGACAGCTTCCGCCTCGCGAATTCGCCTTGGCGCACGATTCCGTCCATCGCGCCGGTTTTCCGGTCGACGGTGACATCCAGCCACGCCGTCCGCAGGTGAATGGCGGCGGATGATCCGTAGGCGCGACGCGCCCAAGACAGGAGCGGAAGCCAGCGAAGCAATGCCGCGACCTTGCCGAGAAACGGAAGAAGCCCGCCAACCACTCCAACGGCCCAATGGGCCCGTCCCGTGAGGACCAAACCGATCAGCCCAACGCCGGCGAGCGCGGCGAGCCACGTGTACAGATGACGGGGAGACTGCCGGTATTGCCATCGCAAAAACAGGAACAACCCGAACAGAATCAGGGCGATCAGGAGAAATCTCATTGGCGGGAAATCGTCGCTGGCTCCGGGACGGTCAAGCGTATGATAATCGGGCGGAGATTTAAGGAACGCTCTCCGCGCTTGGCGAGGGCATACCGCATCCTCTCGAAATCAAAAAGCGGGCGCGCGAGATCTTCCTGTAGAGAAAAACCTTCGGAAGATTCCGCGGGGATCGTGATGTATGATGATCATACGGGAAAATTTCCCAGCGAATCATCATACGCATAAGGAGGAACTCCATGAAACAAGCGATCAATGTCGGAGGATTGGATCTTGAGATCCATATCGAGAAGAAAGGCGATAGCGGTCCAGCCCTGTTGATGGTCCATGGCATACCGACGAACAGCCGACTGTGGCGCCATGCGCAGGAAGGCTTGTCTGACCGTTACCAGACCTACGCGATGGACATGGTCGGCTACGGCCAGTCGAGCATGCCGCTCGACAAATTCACCCACACCTTGACGAATCAAGCGGAAGCCATCAGGGCCGTGATCGAGGGGCTAGGGCTCGCGGGAGACGTCATCTTGATCGGCCATGACCACGGAGGAGGAGCATGCCAGATCTTCGCTTCCAAGTATGGGGACCTGATCCGTCGGCTGATCCTGATCAACCCGGTCGCCTGGGACTACTGGCCGGTGCTTGAGGTGGAGGCCTTCAACGCCCTGGCCGGAGCTTCGGACGAGGTTCTCCAGCAGGCCATGGGCCAGGCGGCGGCGGGATTTCACGGGTTGTTGCTGATGGGGAGCCACGACAAGATCGCGTTCACCGACAAGAACGTCAAAGAGAACTACCTCTCGTTCTGGGCTCGAGGACCGGGACTGACCGGCTTCAAATCACTAGTGCACGTCTGCTCGGAGCCAAGCAACGAGGAGACCATGAGCGTCGACCACAGCAAGATCACTTGTCCGACCATGGTGTGCTGGGCGTTGCATGACGCTTGGATGCCAGTCGAGTCAGGACGGCGACTGAAAGATGCCATCGCGGGACCGACCCGGTTCGAGATAATCGAGCGGGCCGGACACTATGTGTTGGAAGACCGCCCCGACGCCGTCGTCGACCTGATCCACGACTTCGTGACCGAATGGGCGAACGTGGATCGCGTCACCCTGAAAGACTGACGCCGCTGCGGAAAACACGCGACACGCCGGGAAGCGGATCTCTCCGCTTCCCGGCCAACCCCGCAGGCCTGACGCAGGAGGCGCCATAGACACCAAGAGTTCCGCCGGACGCGCGAACATCCGCTATCAGCCCGACGAGAACCCGCCGACCGCTCTCGCCTTCGGCTTCGGCCTGCAGCTCGCCATCCTCTGCATCGCCGGTATCGTCCTGTCTCCGGCGATCGTCGCTCGAGCTGCCGGAGCGACCGAGACCTTTCTGTCTTGGATCGTCTTCGCCACCGTCATCGTCAGCGGCGTCACCACGATCCTGCAAGCTGTTCGGATCGGTCGAATTGGGGCGGGCTATACGCTCGCTATGGGGCCGTCCGGAGCGTTCATCGCGATCTGCATCACCGCCATCGCGGAAGGCGGGCCGGCGATGCTGGCCACCTTGGTCGCCTTATCGTCAATTTTCCAGTTCGCGCTCGCCGCGCGCCTCTCGCTCTTTCGAAAGGTTCTGACCCCTGCGGTGGCGGGAACGGTCATCATGCTGGTGCCGGTCACCGTCATGCCGATCGTTTTCGATTTTCTGATCGACGTGCCTGAGGGGACCCCCATGTCGGCGGCCGCGCTATGCGCCGCCGCGACCCTGATAACCATGGGCGGAATCGCCCTGAAGGCGACCGGGATCTTGCGTCTCTGGGCTCCCGTCATCGGGGTCGCGGTTGGCTCGGGAATCGCTGGATACCTCGGCCTTTACGAGGCGAGCCGCGTCGCCGAGGCTACGTGGCTAGGCTTTCCCAAGGCCGGATGGCCTGGCTACGATCTCAGCTTCGGGACGACTTTCTGGACGCTCGCCCCCGCGTTCGTGTTCGTGACTCTGGTCGGGGCCGTGGAAACCGTGGGGGATTCCGTGGCCATCCAGCGCGTCGCTTGGCGACGCCCCCGAGCGGTGGACTTTCGGACGGTGCAGGGCACGGTGGCCGCGGACGGGGTCGGAAACCTGCTGTCTGGCCTCGCGGGAACGATGCCGAACACGACGTATTCGACCAGCGTTTCCGTCGCCGAGCTGACCGGAGTCGGAGCCCGCAAGGTCGGAATCGCCCTTGGAGCGATTTTTCTGGCCCTGGCGTTCCTCCCCAAGGCGCTCGCCGTCATTCTGGCGATCCCTGGCCCGGTCGCCGGCGCGTACATCAGCGTGTTGCTGGCTTTGCTCTTCGTGGTGGGCATGAGAGTGGCGGTCCAAGACGGAATCGACTATCGAACGGCCTTGATCGTCGGGGTCTCCTTCTGGGCTGGAGTCGGGTTGCAAAACGGCTTGATCTATCCTGAATACGTCAAGGACTTCGCGGGGGGCCTGCTGACCAACGGAATCACTGCTGGCGGCCTCCTCGCCATCCTCATGACGCTGTTCATGGAACTGACGAAACCTCGTCGCCACCGAATCGAGGGCGGTCTCGACATCTCGCTGTTGCCCGAGATCAAGAAATTTCTGCGCGAATTCGCTACCAGGCATGGCTGGGACGAAGGAATGCTGGATCGTCTTTACGCGGTCACCGAAGAGACGTTGCTGACGCTGCGCGAGCGGGAAGGTGAGGAGGTCGACGGACGGCGCCTGCTCTTGACCGCCCGCAAGGAAGGCGATGAGGCGGTTCTCGAACTCGTCGCCGCCGCGGGAGAGGGGAACCTTCAGGACCGCATCGCCTTGCTCGGCCAAAAAACCGTGTCGCCTCACGTCGAGCGCGAAGTCTCTCTGCGCTTGCTCCAGCACCTCGCGTCTTCGGTCCGTCACCAGCAATACCACGACGCGGATATCGTGACCGTGCGGGTGGAGGTCCTCGCTTCCCGAGCGGAATAAATCCCTTCGGTCGATCAAGAAAGCAAGTCGGCGACCGCGTCGCGCTCGCTCAGCAACTCAGCCTCGTTCGCCTTGATCCGCTCGCGCCCGACCGCGTCCAGCTCCAGCTGGGACATGATCGAGTATTCGGCCTCCGAGCATTGGCAGGGAAAAGAGAACACGATTCCTTCCGCCACGCCATACGAGCCGTCCGAGAGCACGCTCATGCTGACCCAGTCGTTTTTTGGCGTTCCTCGAACCCAGTCGCGCATGTGCAGGATGGCCGCGTTCGCGGCCGAGGCGGCGGAGGAGGCGCCGCGCGCCTCAATGACCTTGGCTCCACGCTGCTGGATCGCCGGAATGAACTCTCCCCGATACCAGTCCGCGTCCACCAAGTCTCGGGCCGGGGTTCCAGATGCCGTGCAGTAGCCGATGTCGGGAAACATCTCCGGGGAATGATTCCCCCAGACCGTCATGCGAGCGATGTTGGCCACCGGCTCGCCAATCTTTCTCGCCAGCATCGAGCGAGAGCGCTCGTGGTCCAAGCGGGTCATCGCGGAGAACTGGCGCGGGTCGAGGTCTGGAGCGTGACGCAGGGCGATCAACGCGTTGGTGTTGGCCGGATTTCCGATGACCAGAACCCGGACATCGCGGCGCGCGCAGTCGTTGATGGCCTTGCCCTGGGGACCGAAGATCTTTCCATTTTCCCGAATCAGGTCGCTTCGCTCCATGCCTTTTCCACGCGGACGCGACCCGAACATGAACACATAGTCGGCATCACCGAAGCCTTCCTCGACGTCAGCGCTTAGCGAGACGCCACGTAGCAGAGGGAAGGCGCAATCCTCTAGCTCCATAGCGGTGCCGCCGAGCGACGGCATGGCGGGCGGAATATCGATCAGGCTCAGGGCGACCGGTTGCTGGTCTCCCAAAAACTCGCCAGCCGCGATTCGGAACATGGCCTGATACGCGATGTTGCCGGCCGCGCCGGTGATGGCGATTCGCTTAGGCGTGTTCGTCATAACTGGTCCTTTTCGGGCAGGGTGAGAGAAAATAATACCGCACATCTAATGGAGACGACGCGAGCGGCCCAAGTACGCGTGGCCGCGCATCTCATGCAAACGGCTCGCGGTCCGCTCGAATTCGCGCCGCAGGCGTTTTCCTCGGTACAACTTATCCGGCTCGGCGGCGGCGGAAACGATCAAGGTCACGTTGCGATCATAGAACTCGTCGATCATCTCGATGAAGCGCCGGGCGCTGTCCTCCATCGAGGAATCGAACGTCGGGACGCCGGAAACCAGCACGGTGTGGAAGCATCGCGCGATCGATATGTAGTCGCGAACGCAACGCGGCGATTGGCACAGATCGTTAAAATCGAACCAAATGGCATCGTGCGACAGACGCTTGACCGGAATGGTCCGGTCCTCGACCTCGATCGTCGTCTGGTCGCGCACCAGATCGGAAGCCATATGCCGAAAATGATCCTCGAGCGTGGCCTCCGCGGTTCCGTTACCGGTGACGCAATAGGTCTTGGTCTGGTCGAGATGCTGCAGACGATAATCGCGGGAGGTCGCTAGCTCGTATACCATCATGCGCTTCTTGATCTGATTGATCGCGGGTAGGAATCGCTCTCTCTGCAACCCGCCCGCGTAAAGGTCATCTGGAGCCGAATTGGAGGTGGCCACCACGGTGACCCGCCGCCGAAACATGCCTTCTAGCAATCCCCCCAAGATCATGGCGTCCGTGATATCCGAGACGAAAAACTCATCGATGCAGAGGACGCGATATCGTTTCGCCATCTGGGCGGCGATGAGATCGACGGGGTCGCGCCGATTTCGCAGACCCTCGAGCTCATGGTGGATTTGCCGCATGAAGCGATGGAAGTGCAAGCGTCGCTTCTTGCGCAAAGGCAAAGAGTGAAAAAACATATCCATCAGGTACGTCTTTCCACTTCCAACCGAACCCCACAGCCACAGGCCCGCGGTCGATTCATCCGGGTTGGATTTCAACCGCCGTAGCCGATCCTTGATCAATGCCTTGGCGCGAGAGTTGCGCGTGAGATGATCGAACACGCGCTGGAACTGCCGGGCGGCCGCCTGTTGCGCCGGGTCGGCCGTGTACCTCCTCCGGGCGATTTGCTCTTCGTACGCGTCGAGAAACATAACTTTGCGCGTGATGCGAAGCCCCATTCTAATAGACGGCCACGTGTGGGCGAGCGCCAATTTCCAAGCAGAGAACGCGAAGCCAAACGCTCCCTCGAACCTTCGCAGTTTCAAGCTAGACGACGGAGCTTGGCAAGGAACTATAAAATGAGAGATAACGCCCGCCGAGGTGCGCGGTGGCGGATTACCGACCAGAGGTTTGGAAAGCATGGCGCTCGACCAGTTCTACACGAAGGAAAAATACGCGAGGCTTTGCTACGACGCGTTGCTGGAGCACCTTGGAGAAATGCGGGACCATATGCATTTCATCGAGCCGTCCGCAGGCGATGGAGCTTTCTATGACCTGTTGCCGAGAAACAGACGCGTCGGCGTTGACCTAGATCCCAAGCGTGGCGGACTGATGAAAAGAGATTTTTTCCTATGGAGCCCGCGTGGAGGGCGGAACGCGTCCAGAGTGGTGGTTGGAAATCCTCCGTTCGGGAAACGCGGGAACGTCGCGGTGGATTTCCTGCGCAAGGCCACGGAGATCGCCGACACCGTGGCGTTCATCGTCCCGATGTGCTTTCGCAAGCACGCAATCCACAAAAAACTTCCAAAAGATCTGAAACTCGCCAAGCAAATGAGATTGCCAAAGGACGCTTTCCGCTTAGCGGACGGTAAACCCTTCGACGTGAACACGATCTTTCAAATATGGACGCGGGCGAACGTCGAGAGGGATCTTCGGCAAACGAACCCTCTGCCCATCAGGCATCCGGATTTCTTGATGCGTCAATACAACAACACGAAAGAGGCGCTGAAGGTTTTTGATTCGCCATTCAGTTTCGCGGTGCCCTGCCAAGGATGGCAGAATTACGCTCGCCGGGAAACTCGGGCGGAAGCCTGTGAGAAAAGCAAGCAATGGATGCTGTTGCAGGCGAGCGGAAAAGCGCTGGATCGGTTGCTCGCGTTCGACTATGAACGCCTGGCGCGTGATACGGGAACTTCGGTTCCTGGCTTCCGCAAGGGCGATCTCGTGCAGAGCTATACGGAAATTTATGGATAATCCCGCCGAACCGTTTCAAACGCGAAGCCAGAACCAATCCGATCTGGAATCGGCGCTCGATTTTTAGCTTTCTCCATATCTCCGCGATTCGCCCGAAATGTCCAGTTTCATAGTCCGCACTCGGTTCGCTCCCAGCCCGACCGGGGCCCTGCACTTGGGAGGAGCCCGCACCGCTTTGTACAACTGGCTTTATGCACGACATCAAGGTGGGGAGTTCGTCTTGCGAATCGAGGACACCGACCGAGAGCGCTCTCGGGACGAGCACCGTCACCAAATCATGTCCATATTGCGCTGGATGGGCATGGACTGGGATGGCGAGGTGACGCGTCAGTCGCGGAGGTCGGAAAGATACCGGGAAATCATTCAGCAACTGGTCGACCAGGGAGACGCGTACTATTGCGACTGTTCCCCGGAGCGCCTCCAGCGGTTGCGGGAGGAGCAGATGGCGAAGAAAATCAAGCCGCGATATGACCGCCACTGTCGAGACCGGGGCAATCCGCTTTCGACGCGGTCGGTCATTCGCTTCAAGACCCCGCTTGAGGGCGAGGTCGTGATCCAGGACAGCCTGAAAGGGGAGCTGCGCTTTTCCAACTCCGAACTGGACGACCTGGTGATCGCTCGAGCGGACGGGAGCGCGACGTATCATTTGGCCGTCGTGGTGGACGACATGGACTCGGGCGTGACGCGCGTCATCCGAGGAGACGACCACCTGAACAACACCCCGCGCCAGGCCCATATCTTTTCCGCGTTAGGAAGAAAAGCGCCGGAATACACGCACTTGCCACTCATTCTTGATGAGAACGGGAAGAAAATGTCAAAGCGGAAGGATGCCGCCAACATGGTTCAGTATCGAGAGCGAGGGTATCTCCCCACGGCTATGGTCAACATCCTGGCGCGCCTAGGATGGGCGCATGGAGACGATGAGATTTTTTCCGTGGAGGAGTTGATCCAACGTTTCGATCTGTCCGGGCTGAATTCGGCCGCGAGCCGCGTCGACCCGAAAAAGATGGCCTGGGTCAATCAGCAACAGATGAGCCGCGTGCCCGACCGCGAGATCCACGCGGAATTCGAATGGCATTGCGCTCGCCAAGGCCTAAGTGCAGCCACGCTGAAGTCTTCGGCCCGCGACGCGCTAGTCGAGGTCCAGCGCGAACGCTGCCGCAACGTCGCGGACATGGCTGCCCAAAGCCGCTGGATGCTCTTGGATGATCTGGGAATGGACGAAAAGGCGAAGGAGAAATTTCTGACTCCAGACTCTCTCGCCATTCTGCGCGAGCTGACGGAAGAGATTAAACGGGCCGACTGGACCGCGGAATCCCTGAGGCGCCTGGTGAAAGCGACATGGGAGCGGCGCGGGATCAAGCCCGGGAAGGTCGCTCAGCCTCTACGCGTGGCCGTGACCGGAGGGACGGTCTCGCCCTCTATTGAGGATACGTTAGTATTGCTCGGAAGGGAGCGCGCGTTGCGACGCTTGCGAGACGCGATATCAAACGCATGACCGGACGTTCCATGGCGTGACCGGAACGTGGGATTTTCCAAGTGGGTCCAGCGACATCCCGAAGAAAGCGGAAATCCCTGTCCGGTGATTTGACGTATCTCGCGCTTTTGTCTAAAGTGCGGGTTTAACCGCACGGTCCCCATCGTCTAGAGGCCTAGGACACCGCCCTTTCACGGCGGCAACAGGGGTTCGAATCCCCTTGGGGACGCCAGCTTTCATGCTCGCTCTCGAGTGCCGGGCGCAAAAACCCGTTCGAGGAATCAAGCTCCGTTCAAGACCGAATTCCGGTACCACGCTTGAGCAGTCTCAAGCACGCGAACGCCAGCGTCGCGATAACCACGATGATCAGAAGCAAGGAGTTGAGCGCGTCCACTTCCTGGATGTCCATCCAGCCATAACGAAACAGCCCGATCATGTGCAGGATCGGGTTGAACAGGGAAACTTGCTGCCAAAAAGGTGAAAGCATGTCCAACGAGTAAAAAATTCCTCCCAGATAAGTCAAGGGAGTCAAGACGAACGTTGGAATGATCGAGATATCATCGAAGCTCTTCGCGTAAATACCGTTAATGAACCCAGCGAGGGAGAACAAAACGCATGTCAGCGCGGAAACCCCTAAGATCAAGCCTGGATGAGACAGAGGAATTTCGGCGAAGAAAATGGTCACTCCGGCGACGACCAACCCTACGGACAGCCCGCGCATGATGCCGCCGCCGACGAAACCGGCCAAGATCACGTAGTTTGGGACGGGAGAGACCAGCAGTTCCTCGATATGGCGCTGAAATTTCGCGCTATAGAATGAGGAGACCACGTTGGCGTAAGCGTTGGTGATGACGGACATCAGAATCAAGCCGGGGGCGATATAGTCCATATAGCGGTAGCCTTCGATATCAGCCAACTGCGAGCCGATCAGTTCCCCGAAAATAATGAAATACAGAACGGTCGTGATCGCCGGTGGCAGGAGAGTTTGGATCCAGATGCGCGTGAAGCGCAGATACTCCCGGATGAGGAGGCTCTGAAGGGCTATGAATTGCTGTCTTAGCGGCATGGGTGCTCAATCAAAACGATGCCCGACCAGTTGCAGGAAAAGCTTCTCCAGTCGGTTGGTCCTGTTCTTCATGCTGACGACCTTTATGCCATGGCCACTGAGTTCGTCGAAGAGGCGGCTCAGGTCGGCGCCTTTGCTGATCGTGGCCTCCAACGTGCGCGGATCGGGACTGTGCAGGGCATAGCCGTCCACTTGCGGACAACGGGAGAGGGGAGAGTCCAAGTACAGCACGAAATGCTCCGAATCAAGTTGATCCAGAAGATCGCGCATGGTCGTGTCGGCTCGAATTCGCCCGTTGGATATTATCGCGATGGTTCGACACAGTTGCTCCGCCTCCTCGAGGTAGTGCGTGGTCAGGATGATGGTCGTGCCTTGAGAATTAATTTCCTTAAGGTAACGCCAGAGAGTATGGCGGATTTCCAGATCCACCCCAGCGGTCGGCTCGTCCAGAATCAGGAGAGGCGGCTCATGCACCATGGCCCGCGCGATCATCAGCCTCCGCTTCATGCCCCCTGACAATTCGCGAGCCATTACGGAGCGTTTGTCCCATAGGTCGAATTGTCCCAAAAGCCTTCGCGCTCGCTCTGCCGCGTCCTTGCGGCGAATGCCGTAATATCCGGCTTGGTGCATGATGATCTCGTCAATTCGGTCGAATTGATTGAAATTGAATTCCTGCGGAACCAACCCTAGGCAGGCGCGAGCGGGCCCATACTCGCGGATGATGTCGTGCCCGAAGATCGAAACGTAGCCCTCAGAAAACGTCACCAGCGAGGAGATGATGCCGATAGCGGTCGATTTTCCCGCGCCATTAGGCCCAAGGAGCGCGAAAAAATCTCCGCTCTTCACTTCCAAGTCAATCCCGCGCAACGCCTCCACGCCATTGGCGTAAGTCTTTCTGAGATCCTTGATCTGGAGCGCGAATGGAGAGGGGGGATTCACTGTAGAGGGAAATCTCGCGTGGAGCATTACTATAGAACAGTCTCTGAATTCCAAGGACGCTTTCCGAGACGAAAGACCATAGAGTCCAGATCAACATGGCCGTATCGCGCCATCTGGTCCAGTCCGGGCTGCCGGATTTTCGGCTTCTCCCTGAACGTCGTCAGGGAGGTCGCGCAGTTCCAATAACACAGCACGCCTGAAGCGTTGATCTACAATTAGCCACCAAGGAGCGCCATGTACAAGCGAGTTTTCTGCATTGCCCCGATGATGGACCGCACGGACCGGCATTTTCGGTATTTCCTGAGGATCCTGTCGCCGCACGCTTGGCTGTTCACCGAAATGGTCACAACGGGGGCCATGTTGCATGGGAACGCCGAATCCTTGCTGAAATTCAATTCCGCCGAGCGACCGGTCGCGCTCCAGCTCGGAGGCAGCGACCCGAACGAGCTGGCTCTCTGCGCCGAAATCGCCCAGCAGTATGGCTATGACGAAGTGAATCTGAATGTTGGCTGTCCAAGCGGTCGCGTCTCCGCGGGACGCTTCGGGGCTTGCCTTATGAAAGAGCCAGCCAGGGTCGCGGATTGCGTGGCCGCGATGCGGGCGAAAGCCCAAGTGCCGGTGACGGTGAAATGCCGTATTGGCGTGGACCAGCAAGACACTGAGGAATCCCTGACGAAATTCATTCAGACCGTTTCGGACGCAGGTTGCCGAACGTTTTACGTGCATGCGCGCGTCGCCATGCTTTCCAAACTTAACCCAAGACAGAATCGCGCGATTCCACCCCTGAATTACGACCGAGTCTGGGCGTTGAAGCGCGAGTTCCCGGACTTATTCATCGTGATCAACGGCGGTATTCATTCCATTGAGGACGCGCGAATGCACCTGTCCCGAGTCGACGGGGTGATGGTCGGGCGGTTGGCATGCGAGGACCACTGGGCGATTCGAAAGATCCAGAGGGCGTTGTTTCCAGAATCAGAAGCGGAAACGCCAAAGACGCCACTGGAAGCGCTTGATGCTTACTTGCCATATTTAGAAGAGCAATGTGAGGAGGGGATTCCGTTGGCTCGAATGACGCGCCATATCGCGAGGCTCTTCCGGGGAGTTCCAGGCGCGAAAGAGTGGAGACGGGCCACCGCCTGTCCTAACTCTTCCGCGTCGGCCCTTCGATCTTTACGCGAAACGGCGCGCCAAGTCGTTTACGCATGACGCGCTGGGTTCGTTTCGAGCGAGGTGGCCGAACGGGTTTCGGTCAATTGGAGGATTCCACCATCTTGGTAGGGGAGGGCGACATGTTCGCGGCCCCAGAATTGACGGGCGAGACGGTCGCATTGGACGCGATTCGCGTGCTGACCCCGACCGCGCCAAGCAAAATGCCCGCGCTTTGGAACAATTACCGGGCCTTGGCCGACGAGAAAGGGCTCCAGCATCCGGAGACCCCGCTATATCTGTTCAAGGCGAACTCCTCATTTCTGGCGACCGGCGAGCGGATCCGGCACCCGATATCAGTTGAGGAAGACGCATTTTATGAAGGCGAGGTCGGGATCGTCATCGGGCGAACCGCGCGCGAAATTTCCCCGGACACGGCGAGACGGGCTATTTTCGGCTATACCTGCGTCAACGATGTCACCGCGTTCAGCTTGCTGAAGGAATACGCGGGCTTTGATCAGTGGACGCGGGCGAAAGGATTCGACACTTTCGGCGTATTTGGGCCCGTCGTAGCGACCGGCCTGGATTACCGGGATTTGGAAATCGTGACCCGGGTCGATGGCGAGGAGAGACAGCGTTATCCCGCTTCAGACATGATAATGTCGCCCGCGGAAATCGTCTCAAGATTGTCCGCGAATATGACGCTGCACCCGGGAGACGTGATTTGCTGCGGGACTTCGAGCGGGCTTGGCCCGATGCCGCGCGGCTGTACCGTGGAAGTGGAAATAGAGGGAATTGGAGTCTTGCGGAACGAATATCTCTAGGCGGAATTCTCCACCTCGATCAATTTGTTTGGGTCAAAGTCATATCCTGAATTTTCATTTGGATAACATCGAGCATTATTAATAAATCTAGTTTTTCCCAGCGTGAAGTCAGCAGCTTGGTGGATATGGCCGTATAGCCAGAAATCGGGCTCGAAGCGAGCCACTATGTCTTCGCACCCAGCAACGAAATAAGGATTCAAACGATCCCCTTGGTAGCGAGCGGGAACGCATTGAGAAACTGGCGCGAAATGCGTGATGACCACGTTGCTCTGGGCCTTTGTGGAAGCCAAGGAGCCCTCAAGCCAAGCGCGCTCCTGGCGATGCAGCCCAGCGCAGTCAGCGCGGCGAAAAGACCTGTTCTTGAATTTGATCACGCGAAAATCGTTAATTGATCGCTCGGCGTGAAACCCGAATAAGTCCGCTTGCTCAGCTCCGAATAGCGTGAAATCGGACCACAAAGTGCATCCATGGAACGCTACGTCGCCATATTGGACGCTACGGCAATTCAGAAACTCGATGCCAAGCCGATCCGTGTCGCGCCGGATCCAGTCCAGAGCCTGATCGTAGTCCTGGTGATAAAACTCGTGGTTCCCAGGCAGATACAGTATTGGGCGGTCCGTTCGCGAGCGATAGTGCTCGAGAACCGCGCTGAGGCTCACGGCGTGGTCGACGTATTCCGAGATATCGCCGGCGAGCGCCAGGACATCGTGGTCCGGCAGTGGATACGGCCATTCGCTGGAATCGCCAAAGTTCTGATGAGTGTCGGAAAGAAGAGAGATACGCATGGTCTGACTGGGTTTCGGTTCGCGTCTCCATAGTACCGCAGAAGCGCGCGACCGCGCCCTGAAAAACTAAAAACTTTACATAATATTCCTTATGCGAAGTATAGTGAGCGATCATTTCGGCGCGTCTCGCTCCAAGCGGATGCGAATGAAACAGCCAGCAAAGCAGCCCAAGCGGCTCGAAACCGCGCCAGCACGGAAACTTCAGCCCGCCCAAGCGAAAAACCGGCCGGGCGCATCCTGTTTTGACTGCATGGTTCGACAACCCAACGACACCGGTCCAGATTCGATTCGGACGATACCAGAGCACTTTCAGCAAAATTTTATCAATGGCGCGCGGCCGCATGGAAGGTGGACACCCTCAAGGCTCATTATTTCCGCTTGGATTTGCGGTTGACGCGATTGGCAAATGCGAAGAAACGCGCCAGTCATTTTCCGCTTCTCCGAATAAGGTAAGGTTTCGCACTGGCCTCATTTCCTTGCCAATGCCTGCCCATAAGAGCATGCTTTCAAGCGTATCCCAACGCTCGTTCATGGAATATCGCAAATTTCGCCGAAACCTCCAAGCAACGCGCCGGTTGATATATTTCCATTAAGTTTGTACAATCACTCCGCCGGTGCCTGCTGCTGATGGCATAATCAGTGATACGCGCCGCAAAAAGTGCACTTATAAAACAAAACAACACAACTCTGGAGTTGATATGGAAAACAAAGCAAAGGCATTAGCTTTCGGGGCTATCTTGAGTGGTGCCTTCCTCACTGGATGCGGCGTTCCTCAGGCGGTCAAAGATCACCTCGCAACGTTGGATTCTCAGGTTGCCGAGGCCCAAGCGGCCGCGGGCGCGGCTCAGTCGACCGCGGATGAAGCGTTGCGGATGGCCAAAGCGGCGGATCACATCGCGTTCCAAGCTAACGAGATGGCCAAGACGGCTGACGAGTTGGCGCGGATGGCGATTTCCTGCTGCGACGCGAATTCGCATCGCCTCAACACGATGATGCACGACATGCAGAAGAAGTAAGATTCGGCATCGCCTCATCAAGAAAAAGAGCCTGCTTCAGGCTCTTTTTCTTTAACTGGAGCCTTCGGGCTTGTCCAGACTCCACAACAATTCCGGCCTTCCCTCTGGAACGGCCGCTTGTAGCGTCTCGCGATTCCAGCCTACCGCGGCGGGCGCTCCGAGGCGGCGCCGCGCGATATCCATCACTTTCTCCCAGTAGATGACGTATTCCCCTGCGGGTAACTGCTCTTCCAAGGCGAGCATCGGCTGCAGAATATCAGTTTCCTCAAGCGTCGGGTTCTTCTCCGGCATCGGGAACTCCTCCAAAGGCTTGGCGTGCGCCTCCATGTAGACGATGCCATTCAATAGCCCGACTTTGATCGGCATTGAGATGATTTCCACCGGCGTGTTGATTGGAACTCGGTAGATCAACTCGGCGATATCGTCGGAGCGTAGCCGAATGCATCCGTGCGTGACTCTCATCCCGATACCCTGCTCCCGGTTCGTTCCATGGATGAAATAGCCATCGGCCTCAAGCATCAGGGCATACCGCCCAAGAGGATTGTCGCTACCCGGAGGCACCACCTTCGACAGTTCTCTCCCCGCCGCCTCGTGCTCGAGAATAACGGATTTCGGTGGATACCAGTTTGGATTCTCAAGGCGGTCCAGAACTCGAGTCTTGCCGATGGGCGTCACCCAGTCGACCCGTCCGGCACTGATCGGATAGGTTCGAACCTGTGATCTCCCGCCAGGATCTTGGTCATAATAGTAAAGTCGCAATTCCGCGAGATTCAGCACCAAGCCCGTTCGAGTCTCCCCCGGTAGAATATATCGCCTGGGGATGTGGACTCGTGCGCCTTCTCCAGGCATCCACGTATGCACATCTGGATTGGCCGACAATAACTCATGATATCCAATCTGATGCAACTGGGCCAATATCAGAGTCGTTTCTCCGTAGCTCGTCGTGATGTCGTAAGAATTTCCCAGCACCGAATCTCCGTTTTGCGGGAGATCCAGAACTTCGCCGCTAGCGATGGAGCCGTTCAGGGCGAGAGCCACTCCGCCCCAGAGAACTTTCCAGAAAAACCTGCTCGACACGACCGCGATATCGCCCGTATGGTGACGGTCAAAGTATAACCGAGTGATCCATGTCGTACAGCGAATTATTTGAGCTGAATCCAGACCTGGTTCACTTGAACCATGCTGGAGTCGCTCCTTGGCCGAGGGCGGCCGTCAAGGCCGTGACTCGATTCGCGTACGAAAACGCGGGCTGGAGCACCCGGCGTTACGACGCGTGGCTGCGCGAGGAAGAAAAATTGCGCGAACTTGGCTGTTGGCTGATGGACGTGGATTCGAAAGACGAGATCGCTTTCCTCAAGAACACATCGGAAGGAATTTCCACCGTGGCGTTCGGACTGGACTGGCAACCGGGAGACAATGTCGTTCTGGCGCGGGAAGAGTTTCCCTCGAACCGGATACCATGGGAGGCAGTAGCCGCGCGGCATTCGATCGAGATTCGACGAGTGGATGTCGACACGGCGGATTGCCCGGAGGAAGCGCTGCTCGATCAGGTGGATTCGCGCACTCGGGTCCTGACGACCAGTTCAGTGCAATATGGATCTGGGCTCAAGATGAACCTTTCTCGGCTGGGCCATGCCCTGCGCGGCATCCCTACCCTATTCTTCGTCGACGCGATTCAAAGCCTAGGCGCGCACAGGATCAGCGCGCGCGACAGCGAAATCGATTTTCTCACCGCGGATGCCCACAAATGGATGCTGGGACCGGAGGGCGTCGCGTTGTTCTGGGTTCGCCCAGATTTGTATGAACGGCTGAGACTATCGCAATACGGCTGGCACATGGTCGCGCAGGCCGGGCAGTATGACCAAGCGACCTGGGAAATATCTCCAGATGCTCGCCGGTTCGAGTGCGGGAGCTTGAACACGCTGGGAATCCATGCTCTGCGAGCCAGCTTAGACTTGCTGCGCGAGGTTGGCATGACGGAGGTCGAGGAGCGCATAGCGGACCGGGTGCGGCAGATCGATCAGGCCCTGCGCACCTTGGGTTGCAAAATCCTAACCCCTGCCAACCCCTCCCGACGCGCCGGGATTCTGACGTTCTCCACTCCCCGCCATGAGAGCGGAAAGGTGTGTGAGAAACTGTTGGAGCGCGGCGTTCTCTGCGCGGCGCGCGGCGGGGGGATCCGCTTCTCTCCGCATTTCTACACTCCAGAAGCCTCTCTGCAACGCGCGCTGGAGACTCTACAGGAGATTCTCGACGGCGACCTCTAGCCAGCGCGCCGAAAGGCGCTCGCGAACGCCAGGCACGCCGCCTCCAGATTTAACTGGGGCGCGGGTATGGCCGCCTCTCTCGCCCGGATCTCCAACAGCCACTGGTACGCGTTCAGAACAGCCCGGAAGTCGCGCGCTACAGCGCGTTCGGATGCTCTCTTCCGCGCCTCTTCCACGATCTGGTCCATCATCCAGACCAAGCGCAAATCCATGGAGATATCTTCCCACGCCCGCTCGCTCCCCTGTTTGCTTTTCGGCTTGCCTTGGGCACCAGAATTCCATTCGCTCGCGAAATCCGTTTCCGAAAGTTTCCCCGTGAGAACCTCGCGCAAGCCCTGCTCGAATTCATTCCGAAACTCCACCTGTCCGCTCTGATGCATATCCAGAGCCCTCATCGGCATGCCGCCTCCAGCCTTCAGGGTATCCTTGGCCTGCTCCAGAGTCATGAAGTTGGCAAGCCATTCCGCGCTCCGCTCCGGGCCCGGCTGCGGCACGGCATACTTCTGGCAACGACTGCGGATCGTCGCCAGCAAGCGCCCTGGCTGGTGGCTGATCAGGAAAAGCGCCGTGTTAGGAGGGGGCTCCTCAAGGCTTTTCAGCAACGCGTTCGAGGCCGCCCGGGTCATTCTCTCGGCGGGCTCGATCACCAAAAGCCTCATGCGCCCGTAATTCGCCTTGAGGGTCAGTCTCTGGATGACTTGCTCCCGGATATCGTTAATTCCGATAGAGTAGCGAGCGACCGTCAGCCAATCTATATCAGGATGGGACTTTTTCTCGAGCTGGTGGCGCGATACGTATTGCTTGCACGACGGACATTCCCCACAGGGCAATCCTCGCTCCGTTGGAGCGTGGCATTGAACTCCGCGCACGAACGCCTCGACCAGCCAGCGCTTGCCGACTCCGGCCGGCCCCGTAATTAATATCGCGTGCGGCAATCGCCCCTCCAGATAGACGGTCCTCCACCGCTCCCAGATCGGGTCTAGCCAAGCCGGAATTTCCCGCTCAGGCATCAGATCATTTCCCGTACGATCGATAACAACTCCTCGCGAACATCATTCACGGGGCGGTTCGCATCCACCACTCGATAACGGTCTGGATGCGCCGCGGCTCGGTCCAGATAGCATCGGCGCGCGCGAGAGAGGAACTCCGCGTCATTCTCTTCATAGCGGTCTCGCCGCCTCTCGCGCTTCTGGACGCGCTCCAGCGCCGTGGAAACGTCGACATCCAGAACGAGAACCAAATCCGGCCTGAGATCGGGAAGAAGCCACTGAGCCAGCTCCCCGACCCGCTCGACGCCAAGTCCTTGCCCCGCTCCCTGGTAGGCGAAACTCGCGTCAAGAAAACGGTCCGTCAGCACCCATGAGCCTTTATCCAAGGCCGGCCTGACGCGCGCGTGAACGTGCTCCGCTCGCGCCGCGAAAAGCAAAAGCAACTCCGCCTCCACGCTTGAGGGAGCATAATCTTTGGAAAGCAGAATTTCCCGAACGCGCTCCCCCAGTCGCGTCCCGCCGGGCTCCCGAGTCGGCAGACAAGGAATCCCGCGAGACTCGAGCAAATCCACGAGCGCCGGGAGATGCGTGGATTTTCCAGCCCCATCAATGCCTTCCAGGCTAACCAGCATAGGCTTTCTTGGCATTATCTCTCGCCCAACTGGTACTTGCGAACCGCTTTCCGGTGTTCCTCGTAGGTTTTCGAGAAATAGTGGCTACCATCCCCGACCGCCACATAGTACAGGTTCTCCGTCTCCAGGTCTGGCTGAAGCGCGGCCTCGAGAGAACGTCGGCCTGGATTGCAGATCGGCCCTGGAGGCAGCCCGTAAATCTGATACGTGTTATAGGGATTGATCGAAGGATCCTCCCGAAGGTGTTTTCGAGTCAGGTTGTTGTCGAAGTCCGAGCCAAGGCCATAGATGACTGTCGGATCCGTCTGCAGACGCATGTTCTTGCGAAGGCGCGAAACCAGAACGCCCGCGACTTCCGGACGCTCCTCATCCAGAAAGGTTTCCGCCTCCACGATGGATGCCAAGATCAACGCGTCCCGGGGGCCACTGTACGGCAAGCCGGGAGCGCGAGTTTCCCATAGAGTTTCCAGAGTCTCGCGCATCGCCGCGACGCACAGCTCCAGGATCTTGTGGTCCGGATCGCCCCGATAATGGTTATACGTGTCTGGAAGGCAGGCTCCCTCCGCCTCGTCCACTGTGGAAAATCCGAGTCGCGTCAAAGGATTCTCCGTATTCCTCACGGCAGGATTCTTCTTGAGCGCCGTGAGCATCTCGCGGATAGTCCAACCCTCGAAAAGAGTCTGCCGATGCAAAACCCCTCCCCCATCAATCAATTCCCGAAAAACTATCAGGGTCGTCATTGGCCCCGCTAGAACGTACTCTCCCGCCTTGATTCGCGTCTCGGCTTCCAGCGCCTTCCCCGCGATCCAAGCGTAGATCCGCCCAGCGACGGCCTCTCGCTCGAGCAATTTGTCCACGACCCGCGTGAAACTGTCTCCCTTCTCGACCGTGAGCGCCACCACGCGCTCCGCTGGAATCGAGGGCCGAGTCAAGGCGTTCCAGAAGTGCGCGCACAGCGCGACCGTGGAGATAAACGCCAACATGCAGGCCAGGCGCAGATAACGCGAGGTCATGGCGCTTCCAGCCCTTCGATCGCGCGCAAGACTGGCAACAAGTCAGAGACCGGATATTCGCGCCCCGCGAAACTGCGAACCGGCCACAGGCCGATCAGAGTATTGCATAAAAACATGGCTTCCGCCTCGCGCGCCCGCTCCAGAGTGATCTCCGAGACTTCCACCGGGATGCCCAGCCCGGGCGCCTGGTCGAGGATTCGTCGCCGCGTCACTCCGGCCACCCCGCATCGACTCAGATCCGGCGTCACCAGAGCCCTCCCGCGCGCCAGAAACAAGTTGCTCATGGTTCCCTCCACGAGATTGCCGTCCACGTCCAGCATCAGCCCTTCTTCCGCTTCATCCTGCCATTCTTGCCGAGCCAGCACCTGCTCCAGCCGATTGCAGTGCTTGAGGCCGGCTAGCGTGGGGTTATGGCCCAGCCGGGTTTGGCACAGCCGAGCGCGCACGCCCTCTCGGGCGTATCGCGGCGGATAGTCCGGCCAATCACTCGCGATCAATATTCTGCGAGGAACAACCCTCGACGGGGACCGATAGCCTCGCGGTCCTGAGCCGCGGGTAAGCAGGATCTTGATGACTTTGCGATCCGCGACGTTTCCCAGTTCGCGAACTTCGCGCTCCAAAACGTCCCGTTTTGGACAAGGGAAGCCGAGCCGTCGACATCCCTCCGCGAGACGGCGCCAATGGTCCTCCCAGCATCGGATCTCTCCCGCGAACACGGCCAAGGTCTCGAATAGCCCGTCACCATAATGCAATCCGCGGTCCAGCGCGTCGACCTGGCTTCGCGCGACGCCGTCAACCAAAACCATGGAAAGGGCCCGATCTGGATAGGGCCTCGCTCAAACGCGCTTGAGGACCAGACTGCCGTTCGTTCCCCCGAAGCCGAACGAATTCGAAAGGACCACGTCCACCCGCGCTTCGCGAGCCGCGTTCGGAACGTAGTCGAGATCGCAATCAGGGTCTGGGGTTTCGTAGTTAATGGTCGGGGGAATCACGCGGTGGTGGATGGTCAACGCGCTGAATACCGCCTCGACTCCGCCCGCGGCCCCCAGCAGGTGCCCAATCATCGATTTGTTGGAACTGATCGCCACCGTTCTCGCGTGATGCCCAAACACGGACTTGATCGCCTCGGTCTCCGCCTTGTCGCCAGCCGGGGTCGAGGTTCCATGCGCGTTGATGTAATCGATGCTTTCCGGCGAGAGCTGAGCGTCTTCCAAGGCCCGGCCCATGCAGCGAGCCGCTCCTTCCCCTCCCGGGCTTGGCTGGGTCATGTGATGGGCGTCGCCGTTCATCCCGAATCCCGCCACCTCGCAATAGACGCGAGCCCCTCGGGTTTTCGCCATCTCGTACTCCTCAAGCACGACCACGCCCGCCCCCTCGCCCAAAACGAAGCCGTCGCGTCCGGCGTCCCAAGGGCGCGAGGCGGTTTCCGGATCATCGTTATGCGACGCGCACAACGCCCGGGCTGAGGCGAAGCCGCCGACGCCAAGTGGGCTCGTGGCCATCTCGGTGCCTCCCGCCACCATCACGTCGGCATCCCCACAAGCGATCGCTCGAGCGGCCAGCCCGATGTTGTGCGTGCCCGTGGCGCATGCCGAGACCACGGCGATGTTGGGACCCTTGAGATTGAGCATGACGGACAGATCGCCAGAAACCATGTTGATGATGCTGCTGGGGACGAAAAATGGAGAGATCTTGCGGGGCCCGGATTTCGCGAAATTTCCATGATTGTTCTCGATGCATGGCAATCCGCCGATGCCGGAGCCGATCGCCACGCCGATGTTCGGCGCGTTCTCTTCCGTGACGTCCAACCCGGAATCCCGCAAAGCGTCCACGGCCGCGGCGATCCCGTAGTGAATGAAAACGTCCATCTTCTTCTGCTCTTTGGGAGCGATGTAATCGTCAGCGTTGAAGTCGACCACCGAACCGCAGATGCGAACGGAGAAGTCAGCCGAGTCGAAGCGGGTGATAGGTCGAACGCCGCTACGCCCGGCCGTCAGATTCTCCCAAGCCGTGGAAACCGTCGAGCCAACCGGAGAGACCAGCCCCAAGCCAGTCACCGCGACTCTACGCCGAGTCATGTGGAAATCGGGAGCGGGTCATGGGCGACAATGCGGTCGGTCGGGACTCTGCGGGGTTCGCCAGAATTCTAGCTGGGAAGCGGCGTTCTGGCCTGATCAAAGATCCGGGAGGGGGTTTTCCCGGGTTATTCGCTGGAGCCTTCCTTAATGAAATCTACCGCCTGCTGGACGGTCTTGATGTTCTCGGCCATCTCGTCTGGAATCGTGAGATCGAACTCCTCTTCCAGCGCCATGACCAGTTCCACCGTGTCCAAGGAGTCGGCGCCTAGATCCTCGACGAACGCCGACGACAGCTCGATTTCGCTACGGTCACGGCCCAGCCCCTCCGAAACGACCTTCATGACCCGTTCTTCGATGTTGTCGCTCATTATGATTATTTCCTCAAGTTGATAGGCGAATCGCGGAAGGCCGGCAAGCGGGCGACGCGGCGCGCGCGTCCCATTCCACATTCCGGGTCGGATTATAGCAATACCCGGCGCGGTGGACCCGAAGCCTCTCCGCGCCTCGATCAACCCATAAACATGCCTCCATTGACGTGCAGGGTCTCCCCCGTGATGTACTCTCCTCCATCTCCAGCGAGATACAGGACCGCGGCCGCGACATCGGCGGCGGAGCCCAAGCGTCGCAACGGAATCCTGTTCCGCAACTCGTCCCTCCGCTCGTCGGGAAGCGCGTGAGTCATATCGGTCTCGATGAACCCGGGCGCCACGCAATTGACCGTGATCCCGCGCGCGCCAACCTCCTGAGCCAGCGCCCTGGTGAATCCGATCAGTCCCGCCTTGGTGGACGCGTAGTTGGTCTGGCCGGGATTGCCGGTGAAGGCGATCACGGAAGACAGATTTATGACGCGCCCGCGTCGAGCCTTCAGCATCCCGCGCAAGCAACCGCGAGTCAGCCGGAATACGCCGCTCAAATTAGTGCTGAGCACCTCGTCCCATTCCTCGTCCTTCATGCGCATGAGGAGGTTGTCGCGGGTGACGCCGGCGTTGTTCACCAGGATAGTCGGCATGCGCTCTCGCTCAGCCAGCCGCGCGAGCAACTCGCTCACGGAGCTCGCGTCCTGTAGCTGAAGGGCCTCTCCCATCCCCCGCAAGCCTTTTTTCTCTAGAAAATCATCGATTCGTCGCGCCCCTTCCCGCGTCGTCGCGGTTCCGGTGACATAGGCACCGCTTTCCGCTAAAGCCAACGCGACGGCCTGGCCGATTCCTCGACTGGCCCCGGTCACCAGAGCGTTCTCATTCCTCATCCGCGACCTCCTTCAGCGCGCGCTCCAAATCATCCGGCGTCTCAAGACAGAGGCCGCGCATAGATTTGTCAATGCGCCGGGCCAACCCCGTCAGAATCCTCCCCGGTCCCATCTCGATCTGCAGGCTTACGCCCCGCGTCATCATTTCCCGCACGCTATCCGTCCAGCGCACCGGCGAGAATAGCTGCCGACGCAGCGCGTCCCGGATACGGACGGGGTCCTCTTCCACACGCGCGTCGACGTTGTTGACGACGGGGATTTTCGGGCGCGCGAACGCCGTCGCGTCCAGAGCCTCCGCATATTGGTCCACCGCCGCTCGCATCAGGCCGCAGTGCGCGGGAACGCTGACATCCAGAAGCACCGCGCGCCGGGCGCCGGCCTCTTGGCAAGCTTTCGCGGCCCGTTCCACCGCTTGCCGGTGCCCGGACAGCACCACCTGCCCTGGCGCGTTGAAATTGGCGGCCTCGACCACCGCGTTCGGCAACGATATCCGCGCGCAGATCTCGCGCGCGCTTTCATCTTCCAGCCCAAGCACGGCCGCCATACCGCCAGCACCCTCACCGACCGCGCGCTGCATCAGATCTCCCCGACGACGCACCAGTGGCGCGGCGGCGGAGAACTCCAAAGCCTCGGCGGCCACCAGAGCCGAGTATTCTCCAAAGCTATGCCCCGCGAGGCAAGCGGGAGCCGGACCTCCGCTCTGGCGCCAGATTCTCCAGATCGATATCTCCGCCGCCAGCAACGCCGGCTGAGCGTTCCGGGTCTGGCCCAGCCGCTCGGCCGGGCCCTCGCTCGCCAATTTCCACAAATCCTCGCCCAACGCGTCGGAAGCCTCGCTGAAGGTCTCCTCAACCTCGGGACGCACCTCGAAAAACTCGGCCAGCATGCCGACTTTCTGGGCGCCTTGCCCCGGGAACGCGCAGGCGAACGTCATCGCGTCGCCTCGCGGGATTTGGGATTCGGCCCGACATGACTGATAATGCGCGTGCCAACGTTCCAAAGGAAAGCATGCCGAAAGAGGAGCATATCGAGATGGAGGGAGTGGTCGTCGAGACCCTCCCCAACACCATGTTTCGAGTCGAGCTGACGAACGGTCACGTCGTGACGGCCCACATCTCTGGCAGGATGCGCAAGCATTACATCCGCATCTTGACGGGCGACAAGGTCACGGTGGCCCTGACTCCGTACGATCTCAGCAAAGGACGCATCGTCTACCGTACCCGATAACGCCCGGCGCCTAGCGAACCGTTTCCGGCACGTCCTCGCGCGCCGACTCCACGTGGACGCGCAGTCCCGCCTTGTTCGCGCTTAGGCGGACCGTCCCGCCATTGACCAGCGTTCCGTCCAGGATCCAGTCGGCCAGAGGGACGCGGATATAGTCCCGCAGGACGCGCTCCATGCGCCGCGCGCCCATGACAGGGTCAAATCCCTCCCGGGCCAGCCAGCGTCGGGCGCGAACGTCCGCTTTCAGCCGGATGCCACGCTCGCGCAAGGAATCTTGAATCTCCCCCAGAAACTTTCCGACCACGGCCAATACGCTCTGCTCGTCTAGCGGAGCGAACTGGATGATCGCGTCCAAACGATTTCGAAACTCGGGCGCGAACGCCCGCTCGATCTCGCGCGAGATGTCGCTCCCATGGTCCTGCGGCGTGAAGCCCATGCTGGCGCGACTGGACTGCCCAGCCCCAACGTTGCAGGTCATCACCAGCAACAGGTTCCGAAAATCCACAGACCGGCCATTGCTGTCGGTTAGCCTGCCGTAATCCATGACTTGCAACAACAGGTTCAGCACGTCCGAGTGAGCTTTCTCCAACTCGTCGAGCAGCAGCACCGCGTGCGGATGGCGCGAAACCGCCTCGGTCAGCAGGCCTCCCTCGTCGTGGCCGACGTAGCCAGGCGGAGCGCCAATCAGGCGCGCCACCGAATGCCGCTCCATGTACTCCGACATGTCGAAGCGCAGCAACTCCACCGACAGGGCCTCCGCCAACTGGCGGCAAACCTCCGTCTTGCCGACCCCGGTGGGACCGCTGAACAGAAACGCCCCCATCGGACGCCGTTCCGGTTTCAGATCGGCCCGCGACACCTTGATCGCCCGGGCCAACTGGCTGATCGCCTCATTCTGGCCGAAAACCAACGCCTTGAGCTTTTGGTCCAGATTCAACACGGCTTTCGCCGAGGATGAGCTGACGGCACGCTCTGGAACACGCGCCATGGTCGAGACCGTGCGCTCCACGTCCCGCGCCCGCACAACATAGGGAGTCGGAGCTTTCGGCTCCAAGCGACAGCCGGAGCCAGTCTCGTCCATCAGATCTACCGCTTTGTCTGGCAACATCCGGTCGTGCAAATATCTAGCGGACAGTTCCGCGATCACCCGGATCACGCTTTCGTCGTACGTCACCTGATGGTGCCTCTCGTAGCTTTCTTTCAAGCCTTCGAGAATCTGGCAGGTCTCTTTGATCGACGGCTCTTCGACCTCAATCCGGCGGAAGCGCCGCGCCAGCGCGGAGTCGCGCTCAAAAACCTGTCGAAACTCGCGGTGCGTGGTAGCGCCGACGCAACGAAATCCCTCCGATATCAGCACGGGCTTGAGCTGATCCGCCGCGTCCATGGCCATGCCGGAGGCGGACCCCGCTCCCACAAGCATATGAATCTCGTCGATGAACAAGATCGCGTCAGGACGCTTCTTCAGCTCATCCAGAAGATTCTTCAAACGCTCCTCGAAATCACCACGAAACCGGGTTCCCGCGACCAAATTGCCAACGTTCAGGGACAGCACCGTAGAGGAAGTCAGACTCTTCGGAACGTCGCCTTGAACGATTCGCCAGGCGAGCCCCTCGGCCAAGGCCGTCTTTCCAACGCCCGCCTCGCCAACTAAAACCACATTGTTTTTCCGTCTTCGGCCCAAGGTCCGGATGATCTGGGCCATTTCGTCGCGCCGCCCGACTAGCGCGTCGATCTCGCCCGCTTTCGCGCGCGCGTTCAGATCGGTCACGCAGAGTTCAATCGAGAATCGCGAGCGCGTCCGGGATCCCGTGGAATCGCCTCGACGAGACAGCTTCCGTCGTTCTGGTTCCCGCGCGCTGAACCGGACGCGATCCATCCGCGCCCGAAACTGAGACACTTGATCGCGTTCTAGGCCATGCTTCCGCAACAACTGCACCGCGTGCGCCTGCGGCTCCTCGAACAGCATTTCCAGAACATGCACGCCAGTCGGAATCTCGAAAATCATCTGGGCGCGCGCCTGCACGCGGCTAACGCCGCGCGTCTCCTCCACGTTCCGAGACACTCCATTGACGCGAGGCGTATGGCGATCAATGAACTCGAGCAGCTCATCCTGAAAAACCGACAGGGCGATCTCATACTCCCGAAAGAGCCCCTGCGCGGCAGGCTCGCTCAGGACCGCGAGCGCGACATGCTCCAGAGTCAAGTAGCCGTGGCCACGGTCCCGGGCAAGCTGCCAGACTTCCGACAAGGCCCTCTCGAATTCCTCGCTGAACGCGCCGCTCATGCGCCCTCCTCCGCGCCTCGCGGAAATTCCTGAACGTCTTGGTCAATCAAATTCGCTCACCTCTCGCCAAGCATCGATGCGCGGCCAAAAGTCGGTTTTCTAAAAAATTCACTCTAGCATACTCCCCGCGTAGACTTAGCCGCGAAGGCCAACCCCATGGCGAAAGATCAAGCGCCACTTCGAAGAAGTTTGATCATCTCCGCGTTCCATCACGGAAACTAGCCATCAGCTCGCGATCAACGCCCACGTGCCAACAAACACCGGCTCGTCGCCAGCTAACCACTCAAGTCTCGTTCGTCACCGCCTTCGCTCAAATACCTCACGTGCCTAGCGGCGCTCCGTTCCCGTCATCAATGGAACGACGCAGTCAAACGAAAATCTTGGGCATGCCCAAGATTTACTTCCCGCCAACCAGCGTGAAAACGATTCCGACGATGGTTCCGAAAATGCCAACGATCACTCCGAAGCCAAGAAGAATGCGCCAGAGCATGATGGAGAGACGATCCTGCATGGCAGAGAACTGACCATGCATAGCAGAGAACTGATGCTGCATAGCGGAGAACTGATCTCGCATCTCCTTGCGCAAGCCGCCAATCTCGCTATGCAACTCGGCTCGAAACTCGTTGCGAAGCTCAAGCCCCTGCTTTACGATCTCGGCTTTCAAGTCCTTTCGAACTTCCTCTATTTCTCTTCTCAGGTCCTTGCTCGTCGAGAGCAAGTCCCTTCTCGTCGCGAGCAAGTCCTCCCTCGTGGCGAGTTCCGCCTGGGAGTCTCAAATGGTCTCGACGATAGCCATGGCTTGTCGCTCCTGGAAGCCTCCGTTCGTCAGTTGCTTCTCCGCTTCCATTGTATCGAAACCTGGCGGCCGTTGGGCCGGACGCTCGGAAGCCGATTCGGCGGGAATTCGTTGCTGATGATGTTCCATGAGAGATCTCCTGATCCAAGTAATAAGGGCGAGGACGGAGCGCGAGGATCCCGGTCTCCATCCGGCGAGCCTCCGACCATGCCCCAAAGCGTGGGAAAACGCAAGCATAAATGGTCACTTTTTTGTGACCGTTTTCGCTTGACTTTTCGTTCCGCCTGTCGTAGGACGAATGATCGCGTTTAGAATCATGGACTTGCGCGCGACGCTGAGCCGTGGACTCGCGCCAACATTCGAGATGTCACCCTCCCGCCGCTCCCCGCCCCAGAATCTGGAGTCGCGTCTCCTATACGGATTCGAGCGCCAGCCCGTCAACATAGTCCTGTCTAATTCTCTACGGCGACTATCCATACGAGATGCCCTTGGATTTAAGTCTGAGCAAATTTTTGCCGGAGATCGCCAGTGGCTAGATGTCTGTGCCGTACAATCTGTCGCCATGGATTGGACGCATCACCTGACCGTCGCCGCGATAGCGGAACGGGACGGCCGATTTCTTCTGGTCGAGGAGCGAGTCGGCGGCTCGACAGTCTTCAATCAGCCTGCGGGACACCTGGACGCGGGCGAGTCCCTGACACAGGGTTGCGCCCGGGAGACGCTAGAGGAAGCGGCCTGGGACTTCCAGCCAGAAGCTTTGGTGGGCATCTATCAGTATCAACCACCAAATTCGTCCGACATGTATCTTCGCTGCGCGTTTTGTGGACGCCTGATTCAAGAATATCCCGAGCGAGAGCTGGATGACACGATCATTCGAGCCGTATGGATGACGCGCGACGAGATCGCCGCCCTGAAAAAGCACCAGCGGCGCAGTCCAATGGTACTCCAATGCGTCGATGATTATTTGGGCGGAACTCGCTACCCACTTTCTCTCATCTCTTCCTGAACGATTCCCGCCATGGCGGAGCGAATCCTAGTCGGACTATCCGGCGGAGTGGATTCCGCGGTCGCCACTTGGAAGCTTCTCGAAAGCGGAGTCGATGTCGAGGCCGTATTCATGAAGAATTGGGAAGAGGACGACACTAACGAGTACTGCGCCGCGGCGGTGGATCTCGCGGATGCCCAAGCGACCTGTGACAAGCTTGGTCTCCAACTTCGTGCCGTCAATTTCTCCACCGAATACTGGGATCGCGTATTTCAGGGCTTTCTGGCCGAATACTCAGCTGGGCGCACCCCAAATCCAGATATTATCTGCAATCGGGAAATCAAATTCCGCGCCTTTCTCGACTACGCCTGCACGCGCGGAGCGACAGGCATCGCCACGGGGCACTACGCGGGTATTCGAGTCCGCGGAGGCGCCTCAGAGTTGATCCTGTCCGCGGATCAGGAAAAAGACCAAACCTATTTTCTGCATCGTCTGGATCAAAAGCAACTGGCGGCTTCGCGCTTTCCCTTGCATGGCATGACGAAGCGACAAGTTCGGGAACAGGCGCGCCGGATCGGCCTCCCAGTGCACGACAAAAAGGACAGTTCTGGTATTTGCTTCATCGGGGAGCGACGCTTCCAAGATTTTCTAGCGAACTACATCCCGCTTCAACCCGGCCCGATCATCGATCCGTCCGGGCGAGAAATCGGACGGCACCGAGGGCTGGCGTTCCAGACCATCGGCCAGCGCGCTGGGCTCGGCATCGGGGGAGTGTCTGGAAGCGGCGAAGGCCCGTGGTACGTCATCGACAAGAATATGGAGAGCGGACAGGTGACCGTGACGCAAGACCGTAATCATCCCGCCCTGAACGCGCGCGAACTGGAAATCCAGTCTCCACACTGGATCGCCGGCACGCCCCCCGGCGAGGGTGCTATGAAAGCGCGGATTCGCCACCGCCAACCCTTGCAGGACTGCCAACTGGAGCGAAGTGGGGCAACCTACCGCGTGATATTCGACGCGCCGCAGTGGGCCCCCGCCCCGGGTCAATCAATCGCTTTCTATCTGAAAGATGTCTGCCTAGGCGGAGGGATTATCTTGAACGCGCCATGCGAATCCTCACGCACAAACCAACGGAAGATTCTGCGAAATCTTGATATAGAATTGTTTTCCATAAGGTTTTGAAGGAAATCAAGTTTAGATATCGACACTTTCGCTCAGCGACCTTCGCTTGGCCAGCCACTTGAGCCGCACGCGACGTTTTTCATCGCGCCACTACGTTTTTCTAGCGGAACCACCAAACCGAGGCATCGCGAGTAAAGGCGTGAGAAAGCGACCGAAGGCGACCACCAGCAACCATGAAGCCAAGCCACCAAACCATGGGCGCGCTCCACTGAATTTTTCAAACTTCGGGCGCCCATGTCGATCTAATCCTCTCGTCCACCTCTCACTTGCGCCCCTTCTTCAGTCGCCGGCACGCGTTCGTCCTTCTGAGTCCGGGATTCTTTTTCGCCAGATTCCATGGTGTCGCCCCGGATATATTTTTCGCCGCTGGATTCGCTCCAGCATCAAGCAACACCTCCACATTCTCTGGAGATACGCTGCATTCTGCGGCTACGCACAAAGGTGTCAATCCATCGCTATCTCGCGCTTCAATCGGTGCCCCCGCATCCAATAGCGCCTCTATAATCAAGGGAGACTCAGTGAAACCCGCGGCCATGTGCAGAGGCATCCACCCATCGCTGTCTCGCGCGGTCAATTGAGCTCCCGCATCAAGCAACGTCTTCAAGATATCGAGGCCATTGAATTCCGCCGCCCCATGAAGGGGCGCGCATCCGCTATCGTCTCGCGCGTCGATCAGCGCCCCCGCGTCGAGCAATGCTTTCACGACCAAGGGATTGGTGCTAAATCTCGCCGCTAAGTGCAGCGGGGTCACGTCAAAAGCATTTCGCGCGTTGACTTGAGCGCCCGCTTTCAGCAACGCCCGCGCGACCGTGGGGTTTTTGTTAGATGATACCGAGTGCAGGGGAGTCTGGCCGTAGAAGTCTCGCTCGTTGACTCGCGCGCCCGCCTTGAGCAACGTTTTCACGACAGCGGGGCGCTCACTGAATTCCGCGGCGAAATGCAGAGGAGTCTCCCCATCGTAAGTCCGACCATGGACTTCCGCTCCCGCTCTGATCAACGTTTTTATGCCCGCGGTCGTTTCTCCAAACGCAACCGCCAAGTGCAGAGGCGTTTCCCCATTGGTATTCTTCGCATTGATCTCCGCTCCCGCGTCGAACAGCATTCTCATGATCGCGTAGGGTCTGCCGCATTCCGCGGCCGCATGCAGAGGCGTGCCTCCCGCTTTATTTCGCGCGTCGACCTGAGACCCAGAGTCGAGCAATACCCGCACAACCTCGGGAACGCCCCTCATCGCCGCGAAGTGCAGGGGGGTGTATTTCATGATATTCCGCGCGCCGATTCGCGCCCCCGCTTTGAGCAACGTCTTCACGACCTCTGGAGTTTCACTATGTTCCGCCGCGGCGTGCAAGGGGGTTTCGCCATCGTTATCCCGGGCGTTGACCCGCGCTCCGGCATCAAGCAACACTTTCGCGATATCAGGCGCCGTTCTGGATAGCATCGCGAAATGCAGGGGCGTTTGTCCAAAATCATCCCGCGCGTTGACTGTGGCGCCTGCGTCGAGCAACGCTCGCGTCACTTCGGCGCGCTTACAGAAGCGCGCCGCGAAGTGCAGGGCTGTCTGCCCATTGTCATTTGCCGCGTTGATCTTCGCTCCCGCTTCAAGCAAGACCCGCACCTTCTCAACGCTCCCGTTGACCGCTACCGCCGCGTGCAGAGGCGCCTCTCCCGTTTTATTCCGAGCTTTGGCCCTCGCTCCCGCTTTGAGCAACGTCTTCACCACCTCGACGGACCCGCCGATCGCCGCCGCTAGGTGCAGGAGCGTGTCTCCATCCTCATCTCGTGTGTTGCTTCGCGCTCCCGCGTCCAAGAATTCCTTCATGGCCTCAGGGGATGCGTATTTCGTGGCATCGTGCATGGGCGGCGACCCTTGCGTTCGCGCATCGGAAGGCGTTCTTTTCATCACGCCATGAGCCAACGAAGGCGATCCGCGCGACTGCGCCAGCGAATTCGCCGAAGGTTTTCCAAAATGACTGGCAACCTTCCGATCATCAGAGGCGCGTTGTCCGGTTCGCCAAAACGCTCTCTCGAGCGATCACGAAGCGACTGGCGAACTGACTTCATGCGTTTGATCGCCTAGCCAAATCACCGGTTTCCTCACAACGGTTTCGAATTGTTCGTGCCCCGATCATGGCGAGCGCACCGCTTGGCATGACTGATTCCTCCTATCATCATAACAATCCTTTACCGATGCGAGCTTGTCCCCCTTCGTTCAGTATGAGGAACTGCACCAAGTCATTCTGGCTCGCCCTCTTCACCTCTACAGCATTCCTACATCAATGCACAAGCCCAAAACATTCATGCCTCACAGCAGGACAGGAAGGAAGCGACGTGCTCTACGCAAGCGTCCAATCAACTGCCGTCGAGGATATCCTTCAGCGTCTTATTCAACTGCAACCGATCCAATTTCACTCCTTCCACCGACTCAGGCCCAACGAACAGCTCGTTACCAGGCGACCAAAATTCCATGCTTTCCGCATGTTCTTCGAAGTACTCTGGATCTGTCGTCACCCGCAACAGCTCATCCCTGCCCGGTAGCAACAACCCGTATTCGCGTCGCCCCATCGCTTGAATCTTAGCTCCAGATAGCATGAGGTTTTCATTCGATGCGATGACCCGGTTCAAATCATCCATGGTAATGGTTGACTCCACATGCGGCAACGCGATAGGCCCGCCTTCCGTCACAGCATCAATGTCGAACCCCGAATCTCGACCATCGCCAATTTCTTCTGTAAGGGATTTGACTAATTCGGCTCGTTCGCCGGCGTTCCGATTCTGCCCCAAGAGCACGCTTTTCTCTAACTGACCAGGAAGCCGAGCCAAAATCGGTTGCAGTCTTCCCACCACGCTCTGAAAAAGCTCGATGCGGTCACGCAAAGCTCGGTATATATCGGTCTCAATCGTCTCCTCGTAGTGCATGTTGACGATTCGGATGGTTTCGTTCTCTTGGCCCAACCGATCAATGCGCCCGATACGTTGCTCGACTCGCATGGGATTCCACGGCATGTCGTAATTGATCACTGCGCCACAAAACTGAAAGTTCAAGCCCTCGGCCGCTGCATCGGTACACAGAAGGATATCGGCCTTCCCGTCCCGGAACCTTTGCCTTGCTTCATCTCTGCTTATTCCATCCCATTCACCACTAGTATTAGGCTTTTCCCCACCTCGCCCTGAGAAGCACAATAACGACCATTCTTCATCCACATCATTGAGGAGGGCATCGCGTAGAAAATCCATGGTATCGGTGTATTGAGTGAATATCATCACTTTGTAATGTGCCAAGCCACGAAGTTCGCGCAATATACTCTTGAGCTTGCCGAGTTTGCTATCCGGTTGCAATCGCTCGATTTTTCGGAGAAGCTGATCAATTTCAGCCTTCTGCTCAATGGCGAAGGCCTTGCGCTCAAGAGCCAGTGCCTCATCCGCCTCGATTGGCTCATCAGCCATATCATCGTCCGGCAAATCCTCGTCAAGATCAGGGAAATCCGTGTGTTCTCCAAGAGCAATCGCATCGCTACGCCTGTGCAGTGTTTCTCGCAATGCGGCGAAGCTGCTGGCGAGCCGCCGGCGGTAGATCGTCATGACGAATCCGACCGCCGCGCGCTTTCCCTTGCTCGCCCGTCTATACGCACTGGCAATGTAATCCTCCACGTCGTCGTAGATCGCCCGCTCCTCTTTTGTCATCGCCATAAAGCGGTCTTCGACTTTGCGCTCCGCAACCCGCGTCGTCATGAATCCTTTCTGAAAGTAGCCCCGCAAAAGATCTCGAGTATTGCGTGAGATCAGTATACGTACCGGAGTGTAGCCCCGCATGATAGCTATTGCTCCACGACGTTTATCAGCATCCAACTGGCGGCGTAGTATGCTACCGGTAGCGCGTAACGCTCGGAGCACTTTACTGATCTGCAACTGAGATAGACCGGCCAAGCGTCCCGCATCCTCCGCCTTGACTTCTCCATATTCGCGCTCGGTAGATTGGAATAGCACTGCCATTCGCTCCATCGCCTCCGACGAAGGACTCGTCTCAAAAAACTTCAGAAACGCCTTTTCATCCCACTCTGGAGGTAAACCGAGCAAGTCCAGCAAGTCCCAAACCTCAACAGGATGCATCTGCATCGGTGTTGCCGTAAGCAAGAGCAATCCCTTCGCGCGATCTTTCAAATTCCGCATGAGACCGAGAAGGGAGTTGGGCCCGCGTTCCCGAGCGCCGCCCGCGGCGCAACGGCGGGCATGATGCGCCTCATCCAGGACCACAAGATCCCACGGCTCCGCCTTCTCCAAAAGTTCTTTCATCCGATCACGCCTACGCATCAGTTGGCTGGATACGATCACGGCGGACTCGCTCTGCCACTCTTCATGTCCTATCACGCGCTCGTTTCGCCCCTGCCATGCTGGTGAGCGATACCATGTCAGCTTGCCGCCATCGTAAATCGGCCAATTAAGATTGAATTTCTCCCGTAGCTCAATTTGCCATTGCTTAAGCACCGCCTTGGGAGCCAGAATCAGAATTCTTTTCGCACGGCCAGCGAGCCATGCCTGACGCAACAGCAATCCAGCCTGTATGGTCTTTCCAAGCCCCACCTCGTCGGCGATCAAAAGTCGAGGAGGCCAGTTTTCGTATAGACGCTTGAACGCTCTCTTCTGGTGTGGCCAAGGATCGACTGGCGCAGTGGCCTCTCCAATCCATTCGCCCCCTTCCGGCCATGAGGGAGCCTCCCGAATGAACGTCCATACTCGCGCCCGCAGATTTTCTTCCGATCTTTCCCCTTCCTGATTCTGTTTCATACGCGCTGGACGACCTATTTCTGGCTTGAAGCGCATCAATTCCCGGCGCACCGCCTCTGGAACATCCAAAACAACCGCATGTCCCGACTGATTTGTCCAAATACGACCAAAATTCAATTCTTCTTCTTCAAGCCTTCCGGGTTGAGAATCCCAGCTCGTGAATACAACAAAGCTCTCATGGTTGTTTTTCCACCCGGCGACGGTCTCATTGAGACTGCCAGTCCATGCCAGCCGATCACCTACCCGATCTTCGATGATCCCCGCTTTCTCGTGAAATATCCCCTTCCCTGGCATCGGTTCGCGCCCCGCATCGCAAGGCACAGCGATTTTCACGTCAAGAAATTTCCGCGCGACCATCCACGCCAACAGCTCCAGCGCGCCAGCGGATTCTGGATCGGGAGGATCAAGAGGAACGTTCATGAGGTTTCGCTCAACTTGAGCACGGAGGTCTTCTCCTCTCTGAATCGCCTCAATCTCGGAGAATCCCAACTCGCATCCAACCACTAACCGCATATGTCCATCATTCCGCACCAACCCCTCGATACCACGGGCCGCGAGGGCCAGCGCACCCGCGTTGAAATAGCCAGTTAGCCGATCATAACGCTTCGCGTTTTCAAGCGTGCGAACATAAAATTGTTGGACTAGATCTCCGTCATCAGTGGTGTATTTGAGTTTCCATTCGTGATCTCGTAGCATGATCAGGTCTTCTCCTCATTCCAGAACTTGAGCTGCTTAGGCTCTCCAATATGCTCGCTGTACGCCAAACGACTCAAGCGATAAAGCACCTCAAAATCGTTCCCCGAGGCTTCTGCCTTGTCATTGAGTTCGATGCCGGTGAACCCCTTGGGAACCGGCAAGACTTCAAGCACGGACTCTAGGGACGCGAAGAACAGAGGGCTCTTGTCTAACCCAATGCGCGTTAGCGATTCTCGAGCGACATCTAATGAACGCGCGCGGGCGAGATCCGCGCTACGGTGGATGGCGTCAATCATCCCACGCGAGCCATCAATCGGCCCGATCTTCCCCTTAGCGACCCGTAGCGCACTGTCCCACAGGATGATATCGCCGCCCTTCTTCCCAGCAAGCCGATCCACGATGTCTCGGTCTAGATCAGCACCCACCGCATGAGCCAACCGCAACGCCTCATCGTAAGGAAAAATTGGTGCTCGGAATGCATCCCAAGCCAGTACGAAAAAGGCCGTGGACGGGTCCAGGTCGGTATCGGCCGCACGTTTCGTCAGTTGCTCCAAACGCCAGCGTTTGACTTCCCGCCTAGCGGCATCAAGCGCGTCTTCCGGTGTCACTTCGTATTGATCCCACTCACCCTCATTCACCACCTGTTGTTGCTTTTTCCGTTTGGCCGGCAACTCGCGCGGCGCGCCTCGTCTGAGCGGCCAATGGCGGGAAAACTCCTTCAACGCAGGGCCGAAGCAGGCAAGATAAAGATCTACACCAGCAATCCCTGCTTCTTGGAAGCCTCTGATCCTCTGGCGGACAGCTTTCGCCACTTCCGGTTCCACATCCTCCCAATACAGATTCCTTTCTGCTTCGGCATCGTTGGCGCGTGGGCGGCAGACTAAGAAGATCGTACTTTTAGCCGCCGCCTTGTTTTGGATATGGAGACTGCCCTCTGCTTCGGTGTTGACAGGCCAAGACGCGGTTATCACGAATCCTGCCTTCATCAGACCTTTGGCGAGCGCGTCCCAGGCACCTGCCGCCTTGTGCGTGAACATCAATGTCAAGATGCCATCAGATTTCAGCACTCGACGGCATTCCGCAAAAATAGATGCCATGCGTTCCTGGTAATCGATTCTGGCCCGCGCCCTCGCACCTTTCTGGGACCGGAACTTTGCCGGATTCGCTACAGCTTCGCTTTCTTTATCCGTTAGGATGCGTCGGAACAGCTCAGGATATACATGGCCAGCAGTGCGTTTTAGCCAGACATAGAAGAAATCGGAAAGCTCCGCGTACATGACGTTGTCGTAATACGGGGGATCCATGATGACCGCGTCAATATGTCCATCTTGGATATGGTCAAGGCTGTCACCGGATTTGCATGAAATCGTGATTTTGGGTCGCTTGTTTTTGGCCAGGAAAAACTCTTCAACATGAGTATTGCCGGATTTCGAAGGATAGATCAAAGATACGAGTTCACCGATGCACTTGGTGGTCTGGTTGATCACCCAGTCATAGCCCAAGCCGGCGACGAGGGGGGCCATTTCCGCATAGGACCATTTGAATGAAAAATCATGCTGGGAGAACGTATTTCCAGTAACGGATCGATAAGAATGCCAAGCGCACATCCTTGAGTTGTAATAGATGGATTTACTTAAGGATAAAGCCAGATATCCATACGCCGCTCGTCGAATATCCATCAATTTTCCTTCTTTTCTTTCCGCTTCCAGCATCTCCTGAAAAGCCTCTACACCTGTGCAGTGACAGAGCAGCTGGCGCGGTGAGAACAGATCACTCCAGAATGGCATCCCATACCTGTGGAGCTCCGTTGTCTTATTTCCATTCGGAACTTTCTCGCTTGGAACAATGTCAAGGGCCTCCCATTCGGGAAGCTTCTCAGCGAGCAGTTTCTCAATAAGTTTTCTATTGTCATCTTCCGGGCGTGGGGCACGGTATCCGCGAACCCACTTATCTTTCCCGCTTTTGCCCGACTTCAGCACCTTGGGCACACGTTTTTTGTACACAACAGCGTAGAGCTGCTCGCCCATTAATCCGGCTTGGGCCTGACGCTTAATTTCGTCACCATCGATAACTCGCCCACAGTCTGGATATGGACAAGTACCTACACCACGCGCTACCGTGCCCTCTGATTGGTCCTGCGACCTCTCCACAATTTCAAATGAACAGATTCGCCCTTCTGATCTCGGGCCAGACGCGAGCTCCGGTTTCAGCCGAATCCCGATTTCATTTGATGTTAAACGCCAATTAGGTGACAGAGGAACTAGACCGGCACAGTAGGGGCAAGTGATCGCATGCGCCCAGAGGAAATTGGTTGATATTGAGTCCGCTTCAGGCTCATCCGGGAAATATGGCGCGAGCAGTTCCTCTCTCTATAAGGATCAGTTGTTCGGCCAATTCAGAAAATTCGGATTCAAGTTCTTCGCCATACCTTGATGGCCATTCAACTGTCGCACGCATAATCAGGGCAGCAACCGGATTCAAATCGTTTGCGAACGCATTTATGCCTAGGCGGGTTGCTTCAAAAGGAATGCTACCTCCGCCAGCAGTTGGATCAATCACTGTGAAACTATCCAGGACTTTCCCTAGAGCGGCACTCATCCATTCAACGTCATTCCCATCAGGAATATGATTGAACGCCCTCGCATAGCTGTATGCTTGGCCTTCAAATCTCTCGCCTTTCTGATGTGCAGCATCGATCCTTTTGCGTGCAGAAACCGGATCTCCATGAATTCCCAACGCATGCAGAAACCTTTCATGGTCAGCATCCGCCGGGAGCAGGGAAGCCAAGATAGCGGCGCGAGACGCTACCAGAGGCCGCCTCGCCCACCAGACATGCAAGTAGTAAGTCGGTGGTAGCGCCGTCATCGAACGGCGCTCTCGAAGACTTTCCTCGCCAAGAGCCGCGATTGGCAACCATCGCTCAATCAGGCGAGTCATGCGTCCCAATCTTTGTCTTGGAAAAATATTCGGATGGGTGAGACCGTCCACGCGCTCCAAATTGCCCGATGGATTCGTGTCTGGGATTTATGAGAACCATATGCGCAAAATGTGGACTTACCCACTTTCAAGCTCGGGCGGACACGCTTTCGCAGGGCTCCTTCGTCTGCGGCTCAGTCAGGAGTGTCCGCAATGCGCTCAGGGCCCGGCGTGGATTCCTGCGATGCATGGCCATGCCCAGCCAATATGCGGACTCCTCCCGTCCCATCACTTCGATTCCCTCCGTTACCTCCCACATGCGCTCGCGACTACGCATCGGCGCCAACGTTCGAAAGAGCAAACCCAGCATAAGAGCGGCTTCTTCAGTCAGGCGATAGCAACGCTTTATCGCGTCCGTTTTTTGGCCCAGCCTGATACCTTCCTGCGACAGCCTTCGCGTCACCCGGTGCTTGACCAAATCCAGATTTCGTCCCCGCAATCTGGCGATGCGCAGAGCGCGCGTCACATGCGGCGAGGCCGTGGCCGGCAATTGCCAAACCTCATGGGCTGTATCTGCCGGTCCGCAGCACCACACCCGTAGCTCGTAGCGCGGGGAGGACGCGGTCGTCTCTACCCGCGACACCAGTTTTAGCCGCGCCATTTACGCCTTACCCTTCTGCGATTACCGAAACAGATTCCGCACCGCTTGCAAACCGGCTAATCTGTTCAGTCAACTTCTTCGCGACATCACCTTTCAACGACAAGCCATCGTTAAAGGTCAACTCAAAATCGATTTGGATATCTTTCTCTTTGGCACCCCGCAACTGTGGCTCCAGAAACTCACGCACTGAGCAAGCATCCGATACTGGCCCTCGAAAAGTTCCTCTGAATTTCCCACCGTCATGGGTGTCATACCCTACGTCAATAGCGACAATCCGTTTCGCTCCAGATATCGCGCCAATCGTTCCCAAAAGCCGGAAAGCGTCTCCAGCCTCGTACATGCGGATTTTCAGTGATTTGATGGCATCTAACTTTTCCGCCCGAGCTTTCTCCCACAGATGTTTTAAAGCTTCGTGAAGAACTCCCTCTGATGTAAGTGAGGTCGATCTTGGCGAAGTGATAATTCCATCGTTCTCCCCTCCGTTTCCTCCTCCTTTTTGTCCTCGTCCGGGATCTCCATTAGGATCCTTTTCGGGTTTTCGCGGCCAAATCCCTGCATTCTTTGCGTAAGCCATCGTGAAAATAACTGACTGCTCGTCGATCTCGATCACGGATTGCGGATCACCCGGTCCGCACAGCAATTTGCCGCGCTGGTACACGTATTCATTCTGCTCAATGCCTCGCCTTACTCCGCGAACAAAGATGTCGTCGCCTGACAAGATCGGGAGAGCGGGATCGCGGCGAAACTCGTCCCGCAACTTGAACGTTGAAATTTGCCCTTGCCTGAGCGGAGTTCGATCACGCACATAAACCGGAGAGTCCGGCTCATCTTCGGGTAGGCGCAATTTCTTCAGGTCACGGAGAACGCGCACTATTTGTTGCTGTCCCGAGCCCGGACGCTCGGAGGCCGAATGAGCGTCTATCGCCGTATGCGCCAAATCGATATTGCCCATGCCAACTCTGTTGCTAGACGGATAGAACACATGCCGATAACACTGCTGGATGGATATCGCGAGCTCTTGCTCCGACTTCATTTCCATCTCACACACTTCGGTCCTCTGATATTCCGCCAATTCAACTAAGCGTTCTGGTTTCTTCATCTCCCGCAATGCCAATCGAAGAAACGCTTTACGTCGCATGTCTTTTTTGCGTGCGGCATCAGCCACCACGAAAACAAGGCTGTTGCGCAATTTGCGGGGAGTGGAACCTTCCAATCCCTTTCTCTCATAAATGCGCTTGATCAACTCCGGCACGGACTCAACCGATGCCCCTACAGTCAAGGCATCATACCCAAGAACAACCAGCTTCGGACGACCGTCCCCAACGTTGTCATCCACGTCGAAAGGACCGCCTGGAAACATCACGGAATCCAGCGTTTTGGACCTGCCATCGAAAATTTTACGAATCTGATCGTCTAATTCAGCTCGCGCTTCTTCGACATCTATGTGATCCTCCATGCGCCGGATTAACTGACGCAGATTGGCCTCTGCCAAAAAGCGCATCGGCACTCCAGGGCGATCATCGAGATACGCGGACTCGGCGGTGAATTTCTTGCACGCCTCATCGATAAAACTGATATCCGTTTGAGGGCCCAATATCGAATATCTCAACATCTCCACCGACAATCCCTTCAACGGTTCGTTGAACGCCAGCGTATGCATAAATATGGTGCGAGCCACATAGGAAGCGTAAGGCGGCATCCCTTCGTGATATTCGGCATCAATCTCTTGCGCCAATGCCGCCTTACTCTCCGACCTCGCGGACACATCGTTGAAGATCGCCGGGGTGAATTCCGATTGGCCAAGACGAGTCACGATTTCTTGCCGGATAGGCTCGTGCCCCGGATTGATGTGATGCAAATGGATAGCAGTCGCGTCCGCGGGCTTCACGGCCCACAGATGGGCGACCGTTCGCGCCAGCAGTCGCAACATGCCTCGCACTCGCTGAAAATTGCCAAGCGTCGCCGTCTTCGAGGTCAACGTCTCCAGAACTTCAGGATGCAGGGGATAACTCGAGCGGAACGCCCCACTCGCCTCAGGTCGAATTCCGACTTCCGGTAAAACATCCTTGTGAGCATTCCACCGCTGCCTGTAAGCATCCGTAACCGACTCGGCGGCCTCCTCATCGATTGATTCAAAAAGACGCCGGCGAAGTACCTGAATCGTTTCATCTTCTTCGGTTGGATTAAGCAATGCCGCCATGCGTGCGTCCACTCGCTTCGCCTCTTCCATAGCACGAGCGACAAACTGGTTTTCATCGCTATAGGCATCGGTTGCCTTTCCGTCTTTCCCGATCGCGAGCGTATAGACGAGAACAGCGTTCGGTGCGCCTCCCACCGCCTTGAACAGTGATGTCAGAAAAGCCGTCAGCTGGCCATGGGCATCTTTAATCTGGCTGGCCTTACGGAGGTAAACCGACAGCTCGTCAAGCAAGATCAGCGTTGGTTCGCCACCAAATAACTCTTGTAATGTCTCAGCGCCTGGAGCAACTCGACTTTCGTCGCTCGCGCGTACCCGCTCGTATCCTTCCTTACCTGCTAATGCCGAGGCGATCTCGCCCCATGGAGTAAAGGCGAGATGCCCCCCCCCCCCCCCCCCCCCCCCCCCCCATCTTGCGGCCGTTGGCGGGGTCCGCGTTCTCTCCGTCGAAAGCCGCTATGCGCACGCGCCCCTGTGGTAAGAGCACGGAATCAACAAATTCGTCGATACCCGGTATGTTCGTGCCATCGCGCGCCGCATGGCACAACGCGATCAAGCTATGCGATTTACCTCCACCATAGGACGTGTCAAGACGAAAAATCGAATCCGCCACACTCCCCGCGCCAGTCAATCGACTGCAAACTTTAGTCAGAAGATTTTGCAGTCCACGAGTTGGATAGGTGCTGGCGAAAAACCGAGCCGGATCCACATAATCATCCGGTCCACTACCATTAATCACTTGCGCCAAATCCGCCGCGAAATCGGCATCCGCGACGGTACCATCCAAAACATCAGCGCGTGGAAGGCAGGATTCGAAAATCGTCGGCACACTCATCACTCGCTCACGCCGGTCCAGATCCTTCGTTCGGTCATGTCTCTGCGCTCTTATTTTTCTGCAGGCGCGGCAGATTGTACCCCATCGAAAACGCTTTCATGCGAAAATACGGCGCGACCTCGTTGGCTATCCACGTCAGCCGTAGCGTCCGAACACAATCTCTATGAAATTCTCCATCAACAAACCATGACGAATAGTTTCCAAACGAAATCAACACTCGAGGCAGGCGGCGAAACCTATCAGATCCATCGACTGACTGGACTCGAGGGAGCGTCCCGCCTTCCTTTCTCCCTGAAAATTCTTTTGGAGAATCTGTTGCGCCACGAGGATGGTCGCACCGTCACCGCCGACGATATCCAAGCATTGCTGGACTGGCAACCTTCCGCCGAGGCCAGCCAGGAAATCGCGTACCGCCCCGCCAGGGTTCTGATGCAGGATTTCACCGGGGTTCCGGCCGTGGTCGATCTCGCCGCCATGCGAGAGGCCATGCGAGCTTTGGGAGGCGATCCGGAGCGCATCAACCCCCTGCAACCGGCCGAACTGGTCATCGACCACTCAGTGCAGGTGGACGGCTTCGCCAGCGACCAGGCTTTCGACCTGAACGCCAAGCTCGAATTTGATCGGAACCGCGAGCGCTACCAGTTCCTAAAATGGGGCCAGAGCGCGTTCAGCAACTTCAAGGTGGTGCCGCCAGACACCGGAATCGTGCACCAGGTTAATCTCGAGTATCTGGCACGAGTCATTTTCGCCCAAGAGCGCGATGGCGTTCTGGAAGCCTATCCCGACACCCTGGTCGGCACCGACTCCCATACGACGATGATCAATGGGATCGGCGTTCTCGGCTGGGGCGTGGGCGGCATCGAGGCGGAGGCATCCATGCTGGGACAGCCGATTTCCATGCTCATCCCCCGCGTCGTCGGCTTTCAGCTGACTGGCACTCTGCCGGAAGGAGCCACCGGCACGGATCTGGTGCTTATGATCGTCCAGATGCTACGGGAGCACGGCGTGGTCGGAAAGTTCGTGGAGTTCTACGGCGATGGCCTGGATCAGCTATCGATCGGGGACCGCGCCACCATCGCCAACATGGCGCCGGAGTACGGCGCGACATGTGGCCTGTTCCCGATCGACGCGGAAACGATCAACTATCTTCGCCTGACCGGGCGGGATGAAAGCCTGATCGCGCGAGTCGAGGCGTACGCGAAAGAACAGGCCATGTGGCGAGCGCCCGGAAGCGAGCCGACTGAATACAGCGAATCTCTGCGACTGGATCTGGGATCGGTCGAGCCAAGCCTGGCCGGGCCCAAGCGTCCCCAGGATCGAGTGCCCTTGCGCGAGGCCGCGTCCCAGTTTGAAGCGCGGCTTGAGGAGATCAACCAAGCCCGAGGAAAATCCGGACGCGCCAGCCTGGAGACCAGCATCGCCGGACAGGACTGCGCTCTGGGCGACGGGATTGTGGCCATCGCGGCGATCACGTCCTGCACCAACACGTCCAACCCCTCAGTCATGGTCGCCGCCGGCCTTGTGGCGAAGAAAGCGATGGAGCTGGGACTGAAAGCCCGTCCTTGGGTCAAGACGTCTTTGGCGCCCGGATCACGCGTGGTGACGGATTACCTGGAACGAGCTGGCTTGATGAATGCGCTAAAGGAGTTGGGCTTTCATTTGGTCGGATATGGATGCACGACCTGCATCGGGAATTCCGGTCCCCTTCCAGAGCATATCTCGAATATCATTCGCGAGCACAATCTGACCGCCGTGTCGGTGCTTTCCGGGAACCGGAATTTCGAGGGCCGCATTCACGCCCAAGTACTCATGAACTACCTAGCTTCCCCGCCTTTGGTGGTCGCTTACGCTATCGCTGGACGCATGGACGTGGATGTCTACCGGGAACCGCTCGCCACGACCCCGCGAGGCGAGGAGGTCTACCTGAAGGACTTGTGGCCTACCCAGCAGGAAATCGCCAAAGTGATAAGCGGCGCGCTGGATGCCGGACAGTTTCGGGAAAGCTATCGGGACGTGTTCCAGGGGGATGCCAACTGGGCAAGCCTCGAGAGCGCGGACAGCGACCTGTACGCATGGCCCGATTCGACCTATGTGTCGCATCCACCTTATTTCGAGGGCCTTTCCATGGACATCGCGGACCCGGTGGATATCCAAGACGCTCGCGCGCTGGCGTATCTTGGCGACTCGGTCACGACCGACCACATCTCGCCCGCCGGCGCCATCGCCGAGGACAGCCCAGCCGGCCGTTACCTGATCGAGCGTGGAGTGCGACCGGCGGATTTCAACTCCTACGGTTCGCGACGCGGCAACCATGAGGTGATGATGCGCGGCACTTTCGCCAATATTCGGTTACGCAATCGCCTAGCCAACGGAATCGAGGGCGGCGTGACTCGGCACCTTCCAGACGGTGAGCTGATGCCGATCTTCGACGCGGCCATGAAATACCGCGAGGAGGGAACGCCCCTGATCGTGCTCGCCGGAAAAGAATATGGATGCGGCTCTTCCCGAGATTGGGCGGCCAAAGGTCCGCGCCTGCAGGGCGTGCGGGCCGTCATCGCCGAAAGCTACGAGCGGATTCACCGATCCAATCTGATCGGCATGGGAATCCTGCCGCTGCAGTTTCAGTCTGGAGAAAACGCGGAAACGCTGGGGCTGACTGGCGAGGAGGTTTTTGATATCACGGGACTGGGCGAGGCAGCTAGACCCGGCGGGCGGTTGCGAGCGAGAGCGACCCAGGCTGACAACGGAGGCGCGTCAAAGACGTTCGAGGTGATCGCGCGAATTGACACTCCGCAGGAATCGGAATACTACCGCCACGGAGGAATCCTGCACTATGTCCTCCGGCAACTGGCCACCTGACCGACTCTCGTCCAAGGCGAGCGCCAACTATTCCTGGATCCCGCCACGGGTCAGCGCGGCGGGATCTAGAAGTCGCTTCAGATCCTCTTCAGACAAATCGGTCATCTCGCGCGCCACATCGATGACGGCGCGCCCCTCCGCGTACGCCCGTTTCGCGATCGCCGCTCCCTTCTCGTAGCCAATCACGGTATTGAGCGCAGTAACAAGGATCGGGTTTCGATCAAGCGAATCCTTGAGCCTCTCCTCATTGACGCGGAAGCCCTTGATCGCGCGGTCCGCCAGGAGTCTAGAGGAATTGGCGAGCAGCTCGATGCTTTGTAGAAGATTGTAGGCGATCACCGGAAGCATGACGTTCAGTTGGAAGTTACCGGATTGCCCCGCCACCGCGATAGTCGCGTCGTTGCCCATGACCTGAGCGGCGACCATCGCCGTGGACTCGGGGATCACCGGATTGACCTTGCCCGGCATGATGCTACTTCCTGGCTGCAGCGCTGGCAAAGCGATCTCGCCGAGTCCCGCTAGAGGGCCGGAATTCATCCAGCGCAGATCGTTGGCGATTTTCATAAGACTGACGGCGACCACGCGCAGTTGCCCGCTCAGCTCGACGGCGGTGTCCTGGGCCGCCAACCCCTCGAATTTGTCTGGTTTCGTCCGAAACTCAAGCTCGGTTCGGTCTCCAAGCGCCTTGACGAAAGCCTCCGCGAAACCTTCTGGAGCGTTGACGCCACTGCCAACGGCCGTGCCGCCCTGGGCCAACTCCAGCAATCGAGGAAACACGGCCTCGACCCGCTCGATCCCGTAGCGGACTTGGCTGCCCCAAGCCCCGATTTCCTGCGACATCCGCACCGGCATCGCGTCCATCAGATGGGTGCGGCCCGTCTTGATCCGCCGCTCCAGCTCGGACGCTTTGGCATCCGCCATCTTCCGCAAATGGCGTAGCGCGGGTAGCAACCGCTCGTGAAGCGCCAAAGCGGCGCCGACATGCAGAACGGTGGGAATCACGTCATTGGAGCTTTGGCTCATGTTGACGTGGTCATTAGGATGCACGCCTTTTCCCGCCAACCGCGCGATCACCTCGTTCGCGTTCATGTTCGTGCTGGTCCCGGAGCCGGTCTGGAACACGTCGACCGGGAATTCCGCGTCATGCCGCCCGCTCACCACCTCCCCGGCGGCGGCGGCGATCGCGTCGGCCTTCTCTCGCTCCAGAAGGCCCAGACCCGCGTTCGCTTCCGCGCACGCGCGCTTGACCAGCCCCAAGGCGTAAAGGAAAGCGCGAGGCATTCCCAGACCGCTGACCGGAAAATTCTCCACGGCGCGTTGCGTTTGCGCGCCATAGAGCGCGTCCCGGGGAACTTGGATTTCTCCCATACTGTCTTTTTCCGTGCGGTATGCGGTCATTGTGTCGAAAGAGCGGGTGATTGAGACGGGCAGTATAATGAATTTCGGAAATTATCCGCAAGAGTAGAACGGTTGGAACTCTCGCCCTTGACCGCCCTATCGCCGGTTGACGGGCGTTACTACAAGAGCACGAATGCCCGGCTACGTCGGCTGTTCTCTGAGTTTGGGATCATCCACCATCGCCTTGAGGTAGAGGTCGCGTGGCTGATCGCCCTGTCCAATCATCCAAACATTTCTGAGGTGGCGGAACTATCCGGCGGGGCCCGAAAGCGCCTGCGTTTTCTGGTCGAGGAGTTCTCTCCAGAGCAGGCCCGCCAAGTCAAGAGCATCGAGGAGAAGACCAACCACGATGTCAAGGCCCTTGAGTACTTCCTGCGCGAACGGTTGAGGGAAGACGAGGAATTGGCGGCGCTGGAAAGATTCGCGCATTTCGCGTGCACATCCTGGGATATCAACCACCCGGCCTACGCCATGACGCTCGACCGCGCGCGAACGGAGGTCGTGTCGCCCACGCTGCGGAATCTAGAGCGCAAAATTCGAGACATGGCGCACGAATACGCCAACATCCCGATGCTGTCGCGCACGCATGGCCAGCCCGCCTCGCCAACCACTGTGGGCAAGGAGCTCGCGGTGACGGTCGCCCGCCTCCGCCGCCAGCTGGATACGCTGGAAAGCATGCGCTTTCTGGGCAAGATGAACGGAGCCGTCGGCAATTACAATGCACATATGGTAGCCTATCCAGAAGTCGATTGGGTAGATCTCTCGAACGGGGCACTGAGTTCGCTTGGACTGGACGCCAATCCCTACACGACCCAGATCGAGCCCTACGACCAATTCGCCGAATTCTTCCATATTCTGATCCGCGTCAACAATATACTGACCGATTTCGCACGGGATGTCTGGCAGTACATTTCCCTAGGCTATTTCCAGCAGAAGATGAAGACTGGCGAGGTCGGCTCCTCCACCATGCCACACAAGGTCAATCCAATCGATTTCGAGAACGCGGAGGGCAACTTGGGTCTGGCCTGCGCGGAATTGAGCTACTACGCGAACAAGCTGCCGATCTCGCGTCTGCAACGCGACCTGAGCGATTCCACCGTCTTGCGGAATATGGGGGCGAGTCTGGCGTGTTGCGTCAACGCGTATTCCGCGCTGGAACGCGGCCTCGGGAAACTGGACATCGACGAGCGACGACTGGAAAGCGACTTGAGAGCATGCCCTGAAGTGCTCGCGGAAGCCATCCAGACCGTAATGAAACGATACGGTTTGCCAGATCCCTATGAGCAATTGAAAGCGTTCACCCGAGGTAGGACGATCACCCACGAGAGCCTTTCCGAATTCATCGCGGGACTGGATTTGCCGGACATAGTTAAGCGACGTTTGGCGAATATGGAACCGCGTGATTATGTAGGCATCGCCGCTAATTTGGCCCATCGGATCTGATTGGCGCCTGACTCTGAGTCGGCTATTCAGCGTGCCTCTCATGCCTCGTCCAAAATCATGGAAATGTGGAAAAACATGTCGATGTCACCAACTCGTCAGGCACTGGAAAGTTCCATACGGCTGACCCTGCGACATACCGCGAGAAGCTCTACGGCTTAAAGCAACAGCATTTGATCTGACCGTCGCGTAGCGACCGAAGTCAGGATATGCGATCAGGCAGATCCTCAGATCTGCACCATGCGAAGTAATCGCGTGTAGAATTGATCCAGCACAAATGGAGTCCAACGCATGGCCAGCATTATGATTCGCAATCTTGAGGATGACGTTAAGATCGGCCTAAAGATGCGTGCGGCGAACAACGGACGGTCCATAGCAGAGGAAGCGCGGCTGATCCTGCGCGATGCTATTGAGCACCGCAGACCCACTCCCAAAAACCTCGTGAGTGCTATTCGCGCCCGTATCGAACCTCTCGGTGGAGTGGAATTGGAACTGCCTCCGCGCGAAACCGCACGTGAGCCGCCAACTTTCGACTGAAAAGGCAATTATGCCTTTTCTATTGGATACGAATGTGGTGTCCGAGCTTCAGAATATGGCCGTCGCGACCCGAAATATTCGGGACTTCGAGAACATTGATATTGAGGTCGTTGACCCATGGGCGACAGCATAAATACGACACAGGCATATCACCGTGAATCTCATCCCTCACCCACTGATAGGCGCACCCTTCGGGGCCGCCCTTGATCTCGCCATCATCTTGGCAGCCGCATGCTGGATATTGTCGATAACATCCCGAGATTACTCATGGGTGGATCGGGCATGGTCGATAGCCCCCGCGATTTTTTGCCTGCAGGTCGCGTCCAGCGTGGATTTCTCCTCTTCTCGCCTGAACCTGATGACGTTCTTGGTCTGCCTCTGGGCGATTCGCCTGACGTTCAACTACGCGAGAAAAGGAGGCTATCGGCCCTATGGAGGGGAGGACTACCGGTGGGAGCATCTGCGAAAGCGAATGGGGCCTTTCTGGTTTCAGGTATTCAATCTCGCTTTCATCGCGCTGGGACAACTGCTCATCATCTGGCTGTTCACCTCACCCGCGCACCACGCATGGACCGCTCTGGAGGCCCCGCTGAACTGGCTGGACATGCTGGCCACGGTCCTATTCCTCACGTTCTGGGTAGGAGAAGCCATAGCAGACCAGCAGATGTGGAGTTTCCAGCAAGCGAAAAAGGCGCGGCAAGCGCAAGGCTCTCTGATCGACGCTCCATTCCTCACCACGGGATTGTTTCGATTTTCCAGGCACCCGAATTTCTTTTGCGAGCTTGGCATGTGGTGGACGTTCTATCTGTTCGCCATCGCCGCGACCGATGCCCTTCTTAATTGGAGCGTTGCGGGCGCGCTCGCGCTGACTGGAATCTTCTTTGGCTCGACACGACTGACCGAAGCCATCTCCCTATCATGCTATCCCTCGTATCGAGATTACCCATCGACGACTCCCCGCCTAATTCCTTTCACTCGATTAGGCATCGTCAAGCCGAACGCCTGACACCCTGCAGCGAGCGACTGCGGTCGCGCTCAGGCACCCAGTTTCTTTCTGATCGCGTCCTTGATGTTCGCTAAGGAAGGCTCCACGCTCTCCAGTTTCACATCCTCGACCACGCTCGGGTCTTTCAGCCCATGCCCCGTCAGGGTACAGACCACGACGCTACCGTTCTTGATCTTTCCTGATCGAATGTCGCGCATGACGCCAGCAACCGACACCGCCGAGGCCGGCTCGCAGAAAACGCCTTCAAGGCCTGCCAGTCGCCGTTGCATATCCAGAATCTCCTCGTCGGCGCACTCGTCGAACCAACCGCCAGACTCGCGCTGCACCGTCCAGGCATACTCCCAACTTTGCGGGTGACCAATCCGAATCGCCGTCGCCCGGGTCTCAGGTTTCTTCACCCACTCGCCGCGCAAAAACGGAGCGCTGCCCGAGGCTTGATATCCGATCATGATGGGACGCTCACCGATCCGCTTCGCCGTGCCAGAAGGACGCGAGGCCAAGGAAGCTTCGCATGCGCTCATCACGTCCGACTCCATTCCCGCCAGTTCACTGTATCCGATCCAATGCGCGCTGATATTTCCGGCGTTTCCGACCGGAAGAGCGTGATAGTCGGGCGCGGCCCCCAACGCCTCCGCGACCTCGTAGGCGATGGTCTTCTGCCCTTGCAAGCGATAAGGATTGATGGAGTTGACGATGGAGACCGGCATCTCCTCGCCAACTTCCCGCACCAGACGCATGCCGTCATCGAAATTTCCCTTGATCTGGAGAATTGTGGCGCCGTGCATGATCGCCTGCGCGAGCTTGCCGAGCGCGACGTTCCCTTCCGGGATCAGCACGAAGCACTCCATGTTGGCGCGGGTCGCGTACGCCGCCGCGGAAGCCGAGGTATTGCCTGTGGACGCGCAGATGATGGCGCGACTGCCTTCTTCCGAGGCCCGGGTCACCGCCACCGTCATTCCCCGATCCTTGAACGATCCGGTCGGGTTCAATCCCTCGAATTTAGCCAGCACCCTGCAGTCCGTCCCCCATTCCCTGGGAAGCCGCTTCAACTCGACAAGAGGCGTGTCGCCCTCGCACAAGGTCACGGCGGGCGTGTCTGGAGCGATGGGCAGACAGTCCCGATAACGGTCGATTAATCCGGCATAGCGTCGCATTTTCATGTTCTAGCAGGTTTCTCGGCTAATTCATTGATTCAATTCTTATTCTCTGCACTGGCGCCACGATGTCCTCTAACGCCTCGATCCGCTCCAAGGCTTGATCCATACGCTCTTCTGGAACTTCATGGGTCAGCAAGATCACGGGAACGCCGCCATCCGCGCTTTGGCGCTCGGGTTCGCGTTGCTGAATCGCCTCGATGCTGATCTCAAGCTGGCCGAGTATCTCGGTGACCGCGGCTAATACACCGGGACGGTCAATCGCCCGCAATCTCAGATAGCAGGCCGTCGCGACTCGCTGAATCGGCAGGATAGGCATGTCGCTCAGCGCGTGGGGTTGATAAGCCAGATGCGGCACCCGATTCTCCGCGTCGGTAGTCAGCGTGCGCACGACATCCACCAAGTCCGCGACGACCGCCGAAGCGGTCGCGTCCCCGCCCGCTCCAGCGCCGTAATGCAGATGCGCTCCGGCCGCGTCGGACATCACCGCCACCGCGTTCATAACGCCATCGACGTTCGCGATCAGGCGCGAGCTTGGAATCAGGGTGGGATGGACCCGTAGCTCAATCCCTTCCTCCATTCTCTTAGCGATGCCCAAATGCTTGATCCTGTAGCCGAGCGAACGAGCGTCCTCGATATTCTCCGGCGTGATGCCGGAAATTCCCTCGACGTGCACCTGACTGTACGACAAGGGGATGCCGAACGCGATAGAGGCAAGGATCGTTAGTTTATGCGCGGTGTCCGTGCCGTCGACATCGAACGCCGGGTCCGCTTCCGCGTAGCCGAGCCGCTGGGCCTCAGCGAGGATATCCTCGAATGGGCGCTCGTCGCTCTCCATCGCGGTCAGGATGTAGTTGCCCGTGCCGTTGATGATGCCGGCGACCCATTCGATCCGATTTCCGCTTAGGCTCTCCCGGATATTCTTGATGATCGGGATGCTACCGGCCACGGCCGCCTCGAACGCCACGTTGACGCCTTTCCGCTCCGCTCGCGAGAAAATCTCGCTCCCGTGCAGGGCGATCAAGTGCTTGTTCGCGGTGATGACCGGCCTGCCCTGATCGATGGCGCGGAGAATCAACTCCCGAGCGGGAGCGATGCCGCCCATCAACTCGATCACCACATCCACGTCTGGATGATCCACCACCTGTCGGGAATCCCGCGTCAGTTGAATCCCCTCAAGGTCGCAGCCCCGCTCCTTGTCCAGATCTCTGGCGCAAGCCGCGACGATCCTCAGGCGACGCCCTGCCCTTCGTTCGATCTCTTCCTGGCTACGCGCCAACGCGCGAATGACTCCGCAACCCACGCAACCCAGCCCCAGCAATCCGACCCGGATCTCGTTTCCACTCATAGGGCCTCCCGCATCATGGATTTGATGTTCCGCAACGCCTGGCGCGTGCGCTGCGCGTTCTCTATAAGACTGAAGCGCACGTGTCCATTTCCGTTCTGCCCGAACCCGATCCCTGGCGACACGGCCACTCCGGCCCGCTTCAAGAGCTGTTTGCTGAACTCGAGCGAACCCAGATCCGCGTAGGCATCCGGGAGCGGCGCCCACACGAACATGGTGGCGGGAGGCTTCTCCACCGGCCACCCCATGGAATTAAGCCCATCACACAGCACGTCCCTGCGTTCTCGGTAGGTCTGGCAGATTTCCCTGACGCAGTCTTGCGGACCCTCCAGCGCGGCGATGGCCGCCACCTGGATCGGCGTGAACAACCCGTAATCCACATAGGATTTGATACGCGAAAGCGCGCTGACCAGCCTAGGATTCCCGCACATGAAGCCAACCCTCCATCCGGGCATGTTGTAGGATTTCGACAAGGTATAGAACTCTACGGCCAAGTCCTTGGCCTTTTTCACCTGCAGGATGGACGAAATCTCGCACCCGTCGAACGCCAGCTCCGCATAGGCGATATCCTGCACCACCCACATCTTGTGCTCGCGCGCTATCTCGACCACCTTGGCGTAAAAATCCAACCCGACGCAGTGTCCGGTCGGATTGCAGGGAAAATTGAGCAACAGCATCCTGGGACGCGGCCAGCAGTTCTCTATGGTCTGCCGCAGGGAATGCAGAAACTCCTCCTCGTCGTCCATGGGAATATAGTTGAGCTCGGCACCCGCGATCACGCAGCTGTAAGGATGGATCGGATAGGCGGGATTCGGAACGACCACCATGTCTCCCGGAGACAGGACGGCCAAAGCCAGATGCGCGAGACCCTCTTTCGAGCCGATCGTCACGATGGCTTCCGATTCTGGATCGATCTCCACGTCGAATTTGCGGCGATACCAGTTCGCGATGGCCTGCCGCAAGCGCGGAATGCCGCGCGAGGTGGAGTAACGGTGCGTGTCGCCGCGCGTGACGGTCTCGCGGAGTTTCTCCACGATATGCGAGGGCGTGGGCTGATCGGGATTGCCCATGCCGAAGTCGATGACATCCCTGCCCTCTCGCCTCGCTTTGGACCGCAAGTCGCTGACGATGCTGAAAACGTACGGGGGCAGGCGCGAGACGCGCTGAAACTCTTCAGTCACGGGAGTGCGGCCGCCGGTCTGGGTTTTCTATAATCACGCAACGGCGAATGCCCTGCTTTCATCCATTATAGTCAATCGCATGCAGTTTGAGGAAGATCGCGCGACGGCGGAGTTCGTGATTCACTCGTGCGGCGCCGAGGGGATCCTCGTCAATGATCGGCTCCTCACCGAAAGTTTCATGCTTCTGCCCGGGAGCCACCTTAAACCGTGGCAGATTCCCGCCAACACCCCACTGACAGCGGAACACTTCGCGGCGGCGCTTCAGCGCGAGCCCGAACTAGTGATCCTCGGGACGGGCGCGAAGCTTCGCTTGCCCGATCCTGAGGTCTACGGAAATCTGCTGGCCCGGGAGATCGGTCTAGAAGCGATGACCACGGCGGCAGCCTGTAGAACCTACAACCTGCTGGCCCAAGATGGCCGCGAAATCGCGGCCTGCATGATCCTTCCGGCCTAGGGAAGATACGCGAGCGGGTCGACCGGCTTGCCCTTGTAGCGCATCTCGAAATGAAGCCGCGGCGACCTCGCGGCCGTCTTCCCCATCCGCGCGATCATCTGTCCTTTCTTGACGCGTTGCCCCTCCTTCACCAGCAAGCGGTCGTTATGCGCGTAGGCCGTGAGAAATTCCTTCTCGTGCTGCACGATGATCAACCTTCCATAGCCCACCAAACCATCTCCACTGTAGACCACCTTTCCTGACGCGGCGGACTTGATCGCCTGTCCCATCTTCCCGGAAATGGCGATCCCCTGTTTTCCGGACCCTTTGGGAGAAAACTTGCGGATGATCTTGCCCTTGACGGGCCAAGCCCAGACGATGCCGCTTTTCGCGCGAGCTGGCGGCCGCATGGGTTTCGACGCTTTTTTCAGTGGCGTCTTGCTTCCGCTCCGTGCAGCCTTGCCAGTCCGCGCCGGAATGATGAGCTTCTGCCCGACCTTTATCCTGTTCGGATTCTTGATGTTGTTGCGTCTAGCGATATTATGCCGGCTCGCCTTGAAGCATTGCGCGATCTCTCCAAGCGTATCCCCCTTGCGAACGGTGTAAGTAATGTCCTTGTTCCGCACCGGGCGGCAAGATTTCCCGCGTATGACCGGGGTTTCGGCTTTCTCCTTAGGAGAAGGTGAAGGAAATGGCAAGATGTCGGGGAGGCTCGCGCAAGAGGCGGCGCCCACGCACAGCGCGCCAAGAATCAATGCCTGCCGGATGCTCCTTATCAGAGCCATTCTCGATATACGAAAACCGCCACCAAAATAGCGACGATTAACCAGCCTATCGCTTCCACATGACGGCGTAGCAAGGATTCGTAACGACCCCCCACCCAGCGCGCGAGGCCGGCAACTAGGAAGAACCTGGCCGCTCGCCCCACCGTGGAAGCGACGACGAACGGAACGAACGCGAGCCCTAAAAAACCAGCCCCGAGCGTGAAAACCTTGTACGGAATCGGAGTGAAGGCAGCGACGAAGACGATCCAGACGCCCCATTTCCGGAACAACTCCAGAGCCTCGGAGAACGCGTCATCGCTACCGGACAGCCAAGGGGATGCCCAGTCGAAGGCCCAGAATCCAAGCAAATAGCCAAGGATCCCTCCCAAGACCGAGAAGATCGTAGTTAACGCCGCGTAGCGCAACCACCTCGACGGCTCCGCCAGCACCATGGGAGCCAGCATGACATCCGGGGGAATGGGAAACACGGTGGATTCCAAGAAGCTCAGCCCACTCAGGGCCCAAGGGGCCCGAGAGTGTCCGGACCAGCGCAACGTCCATTCATATAGCCCGGAGAATAGGCGCATGCTCATTCCGTCCGGGGCACCAGCGGCACGAACGCGACATCCATGAGTTCCTCCCGCCTCATCCCCGTCGAGGAGCGAGTGTAGAGCGTTAGCGCCTGAGGTCCGTCGTGCTCCCCCTCCGGGAGCAGCAGCCGCCCTCCTTCGGCCAGCTGATTCAGGAGCGCGTCAGGCGGCCTTGGAGTCGCGGCCGTGATCAAGATCGCCTCATAGGGCGCGCATTCAGGCCAGCCCTCGCTTCCATCGCCCTGACGAGTCGAGACGTTGCCGAGACCAAGCTCGCGCAAGATCCGGGTGGATTGCTGATGCAGTTGAGGGATGCGCTCGATACTGTAGACCCGCCGAATAAGCTTCGCCAAAACCGCGGATTGATAGCCTGAGCCAGTGCCGATCTCCAGCACATTCCTAGGAGGCTCCGGCTCAAGCAGGGTTTGCGTCATGAAAGCCACGATGTATGGCTGGGAGATGGTCTGGCTATACCCAATGGGCAAAGCGTCATCGCGGTAAGCGTGACGCGCGACCGCGTCGCTCACGAAACGGTGCCGCGGAGTCTCGCGCATAGCCCGCAGCACGGCTTCGTTCTTAATGCCCTTCTCGCGCAACCGCTCGACCAGATTTTCCCGGTGCCGCACAGCGGTCATGCCCGCCCCTTCGTCTCGAACCGGGCTCACAAAGCGATCTGCCGCAACCATTCCGATAGGGTGCTGAAATCTCGATGCCGAGTGAGATCCACATGCATTGGCGTGACGGAGGCGAATCCTTCCCGAATCGCGTGGAAATCCGTTCCCTCGCCGCCATCTTTGTCTGGTCCAGGCGGCCCGACGCGCCAAACGGAACTGCCGTTCCCTCTGTTTTGCCGAATCGCCGGTTCCGCTCGATGCCGATGTCCCAATCGAGTCATGCGCAAGCCTCGTAATTCCCCAAGAGGAATATCTGGAACATTGACGTTCAGAATGATCTCGGGCGGGAGCTCTCGTTCCTTGAGGTGGCAAATCAAAGCCCTAGTGATTTGGGCGGCAGTCTCATAATGCCGTGGAGCCCTCGACGTGAGAGAAACCGCGATCGCGGGAGATCCCAGCGTCCGGCCCTCCATGGCCGCCGCGACCGTGCCGGAATAAAGCACATCGTCTCCCAGATTGGCTCCGGCGTTGATCCCGGACACCACCATGTCCGGTTCTGGATCCATCAGCCCGGTAATCCCGAGATGCACGCAATCGGTCGGCGTGCCCTCCTCCACGTAGTAAAACCCATTCGGGGCGACGCGCACGTGAAGGTCTTGGCCCAGCGTCAGGGAGTTGCTCGCTCCACTCCGGTCGCGAGACGGGGCGATCACGGTGAGCGAGGCCAGTTCGCCTAAGCGCTCCGCTAGGCATTCGAGCCCAGGGGCCTGATAGCCGTCGTCATTGCTGAGCAATAGGTGCATAGTGGCGCGCGGTCGCAAGGATAACGACAACCCATCCGTCCGCATTTTAACCTTAAGTTCCCTTCCGACTGCTAGCGAGCTGGTGCGCCAAACGACTGATTGGCATTAATATCTCGCCCGATATTGGATGAATCATCCCATGCGTGGCATCTTTCCACCCAAAGGTAGGCTACGATCTTAATGATGCGCTTTCAGATAGCGCGATTACCCACCCGCATAGTTGACAGCACGCCAATGATTCCTACCGCCGCACTGATGGTGGCCAGAATAAACCATTGAAGACTCTTGAACCTGGCTTCTATATCGCTATGGATATCGGACTCGATTTTCTTCATGCACTCTTCCATTCTTCCCAAATAAATCTTGGCGACCAATCCTGAATAATCTCCGATACCCATGGCCTGACTGGCTCCAAATTTCACTTGCTTCAACTTTTCCTGCACTCTCCTCTCAATCGTATGGGTTTTCCCTTCCAGCCAGATATCCAAATTCGGCTTGGGTATACTTGATGATTAACGAAAACCCTTCTTTTCATCATGGACAAAATCAGAGACGAGGATCTCGAAGCGTTTAAGCAAGCCATGGCGGGAGTCACGCCGTTAGACGGTCACTCTCAATCCAGCCACGCTTCCAGCAAACATCCCTCGCCTTTTTCCCAACGACGAGGAGTGGCGGCGAATACCATTCCAATTCACACGCTTGAAGTGCCAAACTTCTCTCCCAAGGACGGAAAGGAGATTCTAAGCTGGCGTCGCTCAGGACTTCGGGACAGGGACTACCAAAACCTGCGCCGAGGTCGGCTTGCTCCCTACCTTGATGAAATAGACCTGCACGGACTGAACGCCCGAGAGGCATGCGACACCATCACTAGATCAATCGCTCGCGCGCAACAGGAAGACCACCTCTTCCTGCGCCTGATTCACGGCAAAGGACATCATTCCGAAAGTCGCAGCTCGCGACTGAAAGGGCTTGTTGATGCCGTCCTGCCTCAACATCCAGAGGTTCTCGGCTTCCACAGCGTGCCTGGCAATACTGGGGCGGTCAACGTCATGCTGAGACGCTCGCGAGGATGAGCGTGAAAGCGGCGTTCAGTTGCATGGACGATTTCGATCCGGAATCGATCACTCCAGATCAGGCCTCGGAGCGAATTCGCGCCGCCATTCTTCCCGTTGACGAAACGGAGACCGTTTCCACCATGGACGCGCTCGACCGCGTTCTGGCCTCCAGCATCTCTTCTGGAATCAATGTACCTGGGCACGCCAACTCCGCGATGGATGGCTACGCCCTGCGCGGACAAGATCTACCATCCGACGCTCCTGCAACATTCACGCTAATCGGCTCATCATTCGCTGGCCATCCTTACGGCGGAAAAGTAGAAAGGCGGGAATGCGTTCGCATCATGACGGGAGGAATCATGCCAGATGCCGCGGACACCGTGGTAATCCAAGAAAGAGTCCAGAACCTTGACGAGAAAAAAATCAAGATTCCGGCGGGCGAGAAACCCGGCCAAAACGTCCGAGCGGCTGGAGAAGATATCGCGGCCGGAACGGTCATCTTGGAATCCGGGTGTCTAATTGGCCCCGCGGAATTGGGTTTACTCGCTTCGGTCGGGATTACCGAGGTCTTGGTCCGCCGGCGCGTCCGAGCGGCGTTTTTTTCCACAGGCGACGAGCTACGGGAAGTGGGCGAACCCTTAGAGGAAGGGCAGATATACAACAGCAATCGATATACCTTATCCGCCATGCTTCGACGCCTCCATATCGATCCTCTGGATATGGGAGTGAAGCGCGACGACCGGGTGGCGATCCGGAAAGCGTTTCTCGATGCTTCTGAGCGAGCCGACGTGGTGATCACGTCCGGTGGAGTCTCGGTAGGGGAAGCCGATTACGTTAAGGACGTTCTTGGCGAGCTGGGTGACGTGAGCTTCTGGAAGGTCGCGGTCAAGCCTGGTCGGCCCCTCGCGTTCGGGCGAATCGGGTCCGCGAGCTTCTTCGGCTTGCCCGGAAATCCGGTCTCGGTTATGGTCACGTTCTACCAATTCGCGCATCCCGCCCTGCTTCGCATGGCTGGGATGGCCGAGCGGGAACCCCTGGTCCTTCGCGTTCCAGCCGCCTCGCCATTACGCAAGAGGAAAGGTCGTGTGGAATACCAGCGAGGAGAGCTTCGCCGAAACGTTGACGGCGACCTCGCTGTTGATCGCGCGGGCGCGCAGGGATCTGGAATCCTGACTTCGATGAGCCGGGCGAACTGCTTCATCATGCTACCGATGGAGCGTGGCGATGTTCAGGAAGGAGAAGCCGTCGACGTGATCCCGTTCAGCGAGATCATCTGATATCATCCCGGGGAGTTCTTCTCTACCCAACGCCGCTCGCCGCTCTCGAGAGTTTCCTCTTTCCAAAAAGGAGCGGTGGATTTGAGTTCCTCCATAAGGAACCGATTGCCTTCATACGCGGCCTTTCTGCGCTCCGCCCAAACCGAGACGAGGACGATATCCTCGCCTGGCTGGATTTTTCCAACGCGATGGCGCACGAGCACGGCCAAGAGTCCGAATCGGTCCTGGGCCTGGCGCGCGATATTCTCCAGATGCCTCTGGGTCATCTCTGGGTAGTGCTCCAAGTTCATAGATCGGACCGAATCTCCCTCGTTGCGCGACCGCATCGCGCCAACGAACACCACCATCGCGCCATATTTTCCACGAAGGTCCGCGTGGGCTGACAGAAACTCCTGGATTTCCCGGCAAGGGTCGAAAGGCTGGTCAACTATTCGCGCGTCCACGATTTACCATCCAAGGATCAAGTCGAGCCATCATCTCGCAACGTTCTCTCAAGTAGCTCATCAACGCTGGTAACAACCTCGTATTTAGCCGATTTCGAACACCCCTGGAGTGCTCGAAAATGCTCCTTGCCGCACTTTATCTTGTCCGCTTCCGCACCTCGTAAATCGTCCAAAAGTGTGCTTCCTTTTGTTTCAACAACGAAATAAAGCTGTTCGCCTTCATCAGTAGCAATCAGAACAGCCCAATCGGGGTTATAGCTTCCAAGCGGTGTCGGCACCTTGAACCAGTTCGGCAGTTTGGCATAAAGCTTAACGCTCTCGTGCGCGTCCAAATCCTCAGCAAATCGGCGCTCTATAGCAGATTCATAAACGACCTTTTCATAAACCGACTTCTCAGGGTTTTTAGGCGTTATGGTGTTCTTTAAGTAGCCAATTAGCTCTTGTTCAGAAAACTCCAGAGCGCGATAAGCGTTTTTCCCCATCCGTCGATATTTGATGCCGTTGATCAACGCACACTGTTTGCAGCGATTAATGATATCCGCGGTACGCTCTATAAACTGCTGTGGATTACGCTTAAAGTCATCAAGACGTTCACTGCGAATAAGGATTTTATAAATACTGTGCCGAGTGAGCTGCGTTCGATCTTGCAACTCGGTAAGCAGATCAGGAAGATCAATATCGGCATCTTCAAGAGCGACAGGTGCCGCTCTTGATATTTCAGATGTCTCCACTCCGGCCTGACCGATAGATATCTCCGCTTTGCGCCACTGCAAATGTGTTGGAGATATATGGTCCGAATTTTTCAATGCTTTAGTCGCTTCTTTTAGTAACTCCTTATTATCGAAGGTCACGTGGTAGGCAGTCTTGTATTTGATGCGACTCCACAATGCTCTGAATTCAGGGCTGTCGATCACCGCCTGACGTGGACGTACAATTTGGCGCTTATCGGCATTTTTGATTTCAACGCCTCTCGCAAATTTCTGCAACACGGAAATGATGTCCGCTCTCTGCCTATCGAACTCATTAGGTAGAATCAGGGTATCGTCCCAGACCGCCTTACGAAGAGAGTCCTGTATTCGTCCATCCTTATCAATATAAGATCTGGCTCGCAAATCGTCATATACGCGTTGTGACCTATCCACGCCAAAAAAATCCTCCGTACCTTCGTCATCAACCTGAATATCTGCGAACTGATCTGGTCCAATGACTCCCAGTGGTCTCCCAGTATCCTTCTCTATTTCATGCTGCAGATTTTCAGCAAACTCCTCATAGTTTTCCCTCGCTATCACTGTTAGCGTATTCAACTCAAAACCACGTAGGCGTTCACCGCGCTGGTTGACGCAAAGGCGTAAACCACGTCCAATCGTTTGACGACGCCCAAGCTCGGTCTGGATGTCGCGCAGGACGCAGATTTGGAAGACATTGGGATTGTCCCATCCCTCGCGCAACGCTGAATGTGAGAAAATAAATTTGAGCGGCTCATCAAGACTGAGCAACTTCTCCTTTTCCTTCATGATGAGGCTATAGGCGCGCTCTGCGTTGTCGCGATTAGTCTGGTTATTTTCGATGGTGTCCGTCCATCCACCTTTCCTATCTATCGAGAAATAACCGTCGTGAGCTTCCCCGGCCGCGACCGTGAGATCCACTTCCTTGAATAGTTCTTGATAGTCGCGAGTCTGCGCGAGCAACTGGTACTCTTCCTCAAATATACGCGCATACACGCCCTTGATAGCGTTTCCAGCCTCGTCATAGCGGCGGTAGTTTCCCACGGCATCCACGAAGAAAAGGCTGAGTACCTTGATTCCCTGCGGGCGAAGACGTTTCTCTTTCTCGAGATGCTCACGAATCGTTCGTCGGATCATCTGGCGGTGGATAGTAGTGCTATCCATATCTCCCCAAGCCTCCCCCTTCTGGAGGAAATACTCTCCACCCGGTACGTAAAGCCTAACGAAGGCACCGTTTTCCCCAACCCCGACCTCGCCAATGCGACAGTCGTGATAAACCGCACGACCTGTCACCTGTTCAATATCGTCCCCGTCTCGAACCGATTTCACCGTGCGATGGACATGCCCACCCAAAGTTTCAACATCAAGCTCAACACGTGCGCTGATTCCGCGGGTGTTGCTTGTTGATATCAGCCGAACATAAGGCCGGTTGTGAGCATTCTCCACCGCCGCCGATGCCACCTCGATCTGCTTGACCAATTTGCGCTCGTAGGCATTGATGGCATCCAGACGGTAAACCATATGGTGCTGATCAACATGCGTTGCCGAATAGCGTAGCGTGCACATTGGGTCCATTAAACCCAAGGCCTCTTTACCTCGCCCTCTCAAACCACCATCCACGCTCTGCGGTTCATCCACAATCAGGATCGGTCTAGTAGCTTTGATAAGGTCTATCGGCTTTTCACCGCCGGTTTTTTCGCTATCCTTATAGAGGTTATTGATATCTTTTTTATTGATGGCACCGACTGTCATCACCATGATCTGGATGTGCGGACTAGCTACGAAATTACGAACCTGACCGAGCTTCGCTGAATCGTAGAGGAAGTAATCAAACTGTGCGCCTGAATAGAGTGCACGAAAATGAGCTTCAGTCATCTGGAGTGATTTGTGGACACCTTCTTTGATCGCGACCGATGGTACAACGATGATGAACTTGGTGAAGCGGTAGCGTTTGTTCAGTTCGAATATCGTGCGTAGGTAAACATATGTCTTGCCAGTACCAGTTTCCATTTCGACGGTGAAATCGCCAGTGTCTAGAGACGCGGACGGTGGCAGGTGATTACGACGCTGAATCGTTCTCAAATTCTTAAAAATCTTATCGTCCGGCAACGTCAATCTGTTACCTACACCGAGAATGTTCTGAGGTAAACCAATCGTATCCCGCAAATCTGACTGATCTTGAATGACCGTGAATTCAGTCGTGCAGGTTTCCTGCCCTTGAAACAAATCACAAACGGCATCTACCGCTTGCAACTGGAAGTCGAGATCAGACTCGAAACGGAGTTTCATCGTGTCATGAGGCTTCTTAACCACATTACTGGACCCTGCGTTCAAGCAAACATCAAGCGTTCACCCTTCGGTTGAGGAATGGGTCGCCCAAGTTCCTGTGCCCGCTCAATCCAGAACTCCATAGCGTTTTTGATATTGCATAACGCTGTTTCTTGATCGTCACCGTGTGCTATGCAACCGGGCAATTCAGGGGCCTCGGCGATAAACGCTTGGTCCTCGTTACTCCAATAAAGGATTATTTCGTACTTTTGCATCAACTTTCTCCCAATTTGTATTTCAGAATCAATTGGCGGATCTGCCTCACTTGATAAGGCTTGACATGTCCGCTATGGCCTTGCAGGTTGACAATTTCCACAACACCTTTCCTGCTGAAGAGAGGGTGACTCCCGCGTATCCGCTCCTTGAAACCCAAATCACGCATCAGGGCCCGCAAATCGGAGAACCGTATGTTCGCGTCCGACCGTCCACGAAGAATGGCCTGCAATAATCGCTCTTTTCTGTCGCCCATAAGCTGTCAAGCATCAACCCGTCAATATCACAGGCTTCGCACATGTTTGATACCACTTTGCTTGAGAGTTTCAGCAATGTTTACCTTAGCGACATCATTAGCAAAAGCAGTATCACGGAAAATAACGGTAGATTCACCCGTGGGCGCAAGTGCGTCATGCCACTCAGTGATGCCCGCCGCTAGCGATTTCACATCATCGCACGAAATAACCTTATCAAGACAGACGATCAAAGTACCGGCGCCGACCGAATGTACGGATTTACCCTCAATGATCCGAGTCTCTATAGGAACGCAAAGATCAAGACCGAATTTCAGGAGTAATTCATAGAGAATGTCTTGTTCAGTTCGCCCAGCCTCGATATGATCACAGCTGGCAAGCAGTTCACTCTCCAGATCAGTAGGCTTTGAATTCCAAGCCCGGATATTGGATGTGTCAAGTTTAAATACGCGAAAGCCGAGATCCGATGGTAGATTTGATTCTTGCCTGATTTTCTGGCCTGCAATGCGCAGACGTTCCTTAGTTAAGTCAGCAATTGAGTTGAAACGAGCAGAATTATTAATTTCTTCATCTATCTGAACCAAAATGCAACGCCTCTGCCCGTTATCGCTCTTGTTCATTTCCCATAGCGCATGACCGGTAGTGCCACTACCCGCAAAAAAGTCCAAAACAATAGCCTCTGTGTCATCTTGTGTAGTCGCATGAATGCAGTTGTAAACTGCCCATAAACTCTTCGGGAAAGAAAAAGGGGCATCTGGCACTAACGCTTTAAGAATTTTGGTCCCATACTCATTGGCATCTAACTCCTTCTCCGTCCATACGGTGCGATAGCGACCAAAATTTTTGCCGATTTCTATTTCATATCCCTCTCCGCGTTTTCGCGCTCGTAGCAAGTGCCGAATTGAATCCACAGATTGCCTAGCGTAACGCCACTTACGTTCTATCCCTGAAGTGTCTATAGGGTAAACATGTACTAATCCTTCATGAAATTCAGACTGCTTCGGATGCTCTTCGTCTGAACAAACATCGCCAAAGCCAATAATCGCGTCATCTTGAACCAAGATCGGATAGAAGCAATTTTTTGCATTGTGTCGTTCAGATTCTGTTCCCCAATTCCGAAACTGGGACCACTGAATATCTGCCTCGTTTATCTTTCTATCAGCAATTACCTTAATGCCCTTTGGAAAAACAAAGAAAGCATATTCATGGGTGTATGAAAAATTTTTGCCCTGCACGCCACGCGGATTATGAACGATTGTCACGCAAACATGATCGTATAGTCCCTCAATAAAAATCTCTTTTAAAATTTCGGCCAAAGTAGCCATTTCGTTCTCATCAATTGTGCAGATCAAAACTCCATCTTTTTGTAGCAAATACTGAGCTAATAACAAGCGTGGAAACATCATTGACAACCAATTGGAATGGTAACGGCCCCCAGAAACTGGATTACTTTTAAAATATCCAGTTTCAGAGTTCGCTTCGCCGGTTCGAGAAAAGTAACTGTGCTTAATCTCGTGGAAATTGTTTTTATAGATTAGATCGTTTCCAGTATTGTATGGAGGATCGATGTAAATTAGCTTGATTTTCCCAGCATAACTCTTCTGCAGTAGCTTCAACACATCCAGATTGTCGCCCTCAATAACCAGATTTCGTGTCGTGTCCCAATCTACGCTTTCCTTGCGAAATGGGCGCAAAGTACCGGTTGATGGAGTAAGTGCTATCTGTCTTGCGCGACGTTTACCATGCCAATTGAGTCCGTATTTCTCCTCGCTATCATCCACCGCACCACCGAGTAATTGCCGTAGCCTCTCAAAATCCACCTTGCCTTCGGTGAACGCCTCGGGAAAAACTTCCTTCAGCCGCTCAATGTTCTCAACAATAATATCCGTGGAGCGGGCTTCCGGGTCACTAGCGACGATCTTATCCATGACGCATCCCTATCACGAGGATCGGACACGTCGCAATTCATCGACCGCTTCTTCAAAACCATCGTCCTTTTCTCCTAGCCAAGTGCCAAAGAGCGCGTGAAGATCATCAACAGGTCGCGCACTTTGCGCGTTCGCCAATTCCTGCAGTGTCGGTGACTCCCAAAAAGATCGGTGCCTGCTTGTACGCCACCTATATCCATACCGCGGCAACTCTAGATGATCGATACCATGCTTCTCTCCGAAATGCCGCGCGAAAGCCTCGGACGGTTTCGGGCGACGATCAGCCATACGCTTCTCTCTGATCAGGCGGCGAACCAACTCCTCTATCGACACTCCGGCCCGGTGCGCCTCGCGCCTGAGCCAAGATTTGTCACTAGGGTCGATGCCGCGAACGGTAATACTACCGCTCATATCGCCGTCTCCTGTTCGATAGAAAATCTGACTGCCGATTCTATTCCAATCATGCTATCACAAAACGACCGTCGGTCAAAAGCGCTATGAGGCCACGCATACGCGTGACGGGTGGGCGAAGAGAAATATCACGAAACTGTCGCCCGAGAAAGCTAGATGGTCACGTCAAAATACCTGGAATCGAGAAAGCGCTCTGGACGAATCCTTGAAAACCCGGCCTCGCGCATAAAAAAACGCCGCGCGAAGCGCGGCGTTTTTTTATGCGAAAGGCTTGATCAGAAGCCCTGGAACGGATGGTCGGTGGTATCTTTCTGGGAAAGCATGTCGTCCACGGTCGGGACCCCGTTCACGGCGTTCGCGATAGCCTGCTTAGTCGCTTTGTAGTTATTCTCGTAGATCGCGGCATCGCTGTCGGCCTCCCAGTGGATGAACACGCCAACGCAGATATACAGATTGTCGCACTCGTCTTTCGAGATGACCCCGGATTCCACGGAATCGGCGACCGCCATGGCGACCGCCTTTTGGGCGGGACCGAACATCTGGACGGCTTGCTTGGCCCCCTTGATCGTGACCTTGTTGTACATCATGGTGTCCGGCTTACAGGGCAGGTTGGGCCCTACCACCGCGAGCAGCGTCGTGAAGCCGTCCTTGTTGTTGACCAGACCATTGCAGAAAGCCGTCTCCGCGGCGGAGCCGCGCGGGCCAATTAGAAGATCGATGTGAGCGATTTCGGCCATGGTCCCCGAAGGATCGTTGTCGTTGACCAAAGCCTCACCCACGAGAACTTTATCGATTGCCATTGTTACAGTTACTCCAGTTTTTGTTTTGCAAACAGCGGACCCGACGAGCAACCCGGCGAATCCAGCGGATTTCGGGAGTCACCCCCCGGCGACAAGAACAGCCTTGTCCTTATCTTTGCTCCACCCGTCGAGCCGAGCGGCGAAGACCCCAGCCAGGGTCAAATCCGCTGTGGTTCCCGGGCTGAAACCTGAGCTCTTCCATGAAGCGTCCAGTTCCAGGAGCCTTGGCCGATAGTCTTCGGGAGAATCGGTCTCACGAAATTCATCGGCTAGCCTTTTAATCTTACCACTAACCGAACGCGCCGCCTCCTCGCCATGCGTGCGGGCGATGTGGGAGTCCGGATAGCGCCCAAGGAGGGTCAGGAAAACTCCGGCCATCGCCCACCGCTCGTCGTCCCAGCGAAAACATAGCGACTCCCATAGCGGCCGGGCCTCGGAGAGGACGACTGGAAGCCCATCCCGATATTCCGCGGCGATTCGGTCTCTTCCAGCGGCCAGCTCCATAGCTTCGCGCAAAGAAACGTTCGGACGGTCGCGAACATCCGCCCGCTCGGCACGCCCCAACCCCGCGGGGCGGACCAGCCGGATCGCTCGATACGCTTCCCGCGCGTCCTCGACGGTGGTCTCGGCTAGCGCGCTTTCGACGCGCTGACCCAGCCCGACCGGCTCTTTTCGGTAATAGGCGGAAACGAGTGGCGCGGCCAGAAGCAAGACTCCAAGGTTGGTATTGCAACCCGCCACATCCCAGCTCGCTTGGGCCGCCTCACGGATCCTGCGGCCCAAGCTCCAATCCGGGCGAGTGACGAGCTCGGCTGACGCTTGAGCGCTACGCCGAAAATCCTGACTGGTTTTTCCGTGTCCCTCTCCATGCAGTCCAACGTTGCCAGGCTTCAGCGCCTGCTGATCCAGCATGCAGGCGTACAGGAACTGCCGCGAGGCGAAACGCCAAGAAGGGTCATAGCAAGCGCGCAGGTGCCTGGCCATTCAGAGTCCTAGTCAGGAAGCCGAGGCTTCTCCATGGCAGTGGATCAAGAATCCCTCGATGAGCATGTCGGTTACGCTCGCCTGGTGCGTCTCCTGAAGTCCCTTCCATGCCGGAATGCTGTTGACCTCGGTCACCCAAACGACTCCTTCTCGATCACGCATCAGATCCACGCCAGCGTACGGCATCTCGACCGCCGCCACCGCGCGCTCCGCCAGTTGGCTTAGTTCCGGCTCAAGCGAGACAGGGTGGCCCTGCCCTCCATTAGCGATATTGCTGATCCAGTCTTCGCTCTCCCTGCGCATAGCGGCCACGGCCCGTCCTCCAACGACCAGCACCCTCCAATCGCGATAGCCGGACGTTGCCGGCTCGATGTATTCCTGAAGATAGTAAATTCCGCGAGACAGATCGTAATCAGGATGAGGATCGTCTCGCGACAGGAGCTTCAGCCCCCTGCCTTGAGATCCGAAGACCGGCTTCGCCACCAGATGCTCTCGGGCCGCCAGCCAGTGATCCAAGAAGTCACGGACTTGGCGAAGGTTCCGCGCCACGAAAGTGCGCGGCGTAGGAACGCCGCGCGAGGCGAACAGAAAGCTGGCCCGAGCCTTATCCACGCTACGCTCGATCGCGCCAGCATCGTTGTAGACCTTGATGCCCGAAACTTCCAGAGCATGCAGGATATCCAGATAGAAGACGACTTCCTCGAGGCTTCCCCCGGGCACCTCGCGAATGAACGCCCCTGCCGGAAGCGCCTCCTCGAAGCCGGGAATCTCGATTCTCGGTCCGTCGTCCCTCGTCTCCAATCGGCATTCCTGCAGTCTCACGAAAACGCCCTCTAGCCCTCGATCCTCCAATGCTTGGCGCAATTGGTGACCATGCCAGCCTGGCTGGTCGGTCACGATGGCGTAACGCCCGCGCGCGATCATCGCGCGAATGACTGCTCGAGCAAATCGTGGTTGATCTCGCCGGCGGCGAACGAGCGTCCCGTGCGGATGTTGTTAACCAGGACTCGAGCCGGGCTGAACAGCATTGGGTCGATCTGGAAGAAGTCGTGGTCGTGCTCCTTGAAAACCTCGGCGAACGGCTTGCCGTAATCGCGGGACGTGCAACTGGGCAGATCCGTCGCGAGCCGCTCCGCCTCCTCGTCAGTGGACTGGACGAAGAGCTTGATCTGCCCCCCGAACAGGATGGCGTCGTTCGTGCGGCCCATCATCCGCACCATGCTCGAGCTGTCCAGCGGAGGAATCGGGGCGCTTCCAATGCCATCCACCACGCAATTCAGGTCGAACCCCAGCTCATGGGCCTTGTGCAACCCCACCTCCAGCACCCGGCCCACGACCTGGACCGTTCCAGCCAGACTCGTGGTGGGAGTCAAAATCAAGGTCAAGTTGAATGGCTCGACTCCGCAGTCCGCGCAGATTTTCTCGCGCACGGCTCGTGGGGGAATCTTGTCGACTTCCAAAACCAAGGCCGTGTAGATGTAGGAATCGCGGTAATCGATTTTCTGGAACAAATCCTCTTTTTGCGCCATGCAGCGGGCCGGCCCCGATCCCAGCGCGTGAAACCCGCTTTCCTTGTCACTCAGGGACCACCCCGCGTACTGGCTCGCCAGACAGGCCAACACCGGATGTTGCGTGTGGACATGTATGGTTAACGGCCAGTCCCCCAATCCACTGTAGGTCAGCGTGGCCTGCCCCATTCCGCCCATGCATATCTCCGCGATCTGGCGGCCCGCCTCAATGCCACCAACCACGTTGATACCGGCATCCATCACCCAGACTCCCTCTTCCGTGGGCGACTCCGCGATGCGCAGGCTCCATGCCTGCTGGGAGAGAGAGCGGACCAAGGGTTCGGCCTGACGATTGATGCTTATAGGTGATCTCATGGGTGGGAACTCCGGGAAGAATTTTGGTGGGGTGACGCGGGGCGCAAACGCGCCAAAACCTGCTGGCGGAGGGCCCGCAAACCCGCGCGCGCTTCGTCGACGCTGGAAAAACGGCCCCGCACGGTGCATAAGGGCCGTCCAACTTCCACGCGGGAGCCCGGGATCGGAAGGTCGGACGTTCCCTTCGGCCAGATCCAGCTATCCATAGCCATCGTCGCGCATGGCGCGTATACCACTCGCATCCCCCACGTGCCGCCCCTTCGTTTCACATCAGGAAGCAGATGCTCGTCAGGGTCACCGGAGCGGCAAGTCTCGACGTGCGCGCTCATGTAGTCGGAGATGAAACGCTCCGCGTACAGCTCGCAAGTGGCCACCAATCTCGGATTAACATCCACGACATGCGCCTCTTTTTTAGAATCGATGATGAAATCAATGCCGCAAAGGCCGAGAAGATTAAGGTCGCGCGCCAAAACTCGCGCCGCCCATTGTACTTGCTCGATAACCTCGGGCTTCACCCTAATCGGACCGATAGCGCCACTCCACGCGTATGGCGCGTCGGGACTTTCGGAAGCCAGCGATCGACTGATCCCGACGATCCGAGCTTTCCCATCCCCCGCCAGAAGCAACGCGGAATGTGGCTCGCCAGCGCATTCGCGTTGCCAGCACAAAGAACTCGAGCGTCCAGAAACCTGGGAGGCAGGCTGAACATGATGCCCACCGGACCGGCCTTTTCTTTTGACGAGCCAATTTTCCCGGTTTTCAGGCGGGCGATTCAGGGTTTCCGGTCCACGCAACCCGAGGCTCGCGAGACGCTTGGACAGGCGAAAGGGGTCAGAGCATAGGCGCACGACATCGGGGGCGTTCCCCAGCACGTGGACGGAAGCTCGCAACCGATCCAGCAAATCGGGACGCGCCTCGAATCCAGAACCGTAGGCCAGCGCATCGCCTGACCGGCTCCTTTTCGACACGATCTCCAGGATTTCCGGCGTGAATTGCCCGTGGTCCAAGGTGGCCCGGACCGTATCGTCAGCAATCAGATCCGCGTCGAGGAAGCCGTCAATAGCCACGACCGGACGCAAGCGACGCATGGCAACCCACGCATGCGCCCGCGCCGAGGCCGACAGAAGAAACAGCTTCCCGCTATTCCGAGGCGCACTGACGCGCCACTTCGAAGGCATGCTCGAAATGAAGGTACACCGGCTCCTTGGACCTCCGCATCCGCTGGAGCAATCGATGCTGGGTCTGGTATTTCACGTTCCCGATAGCGAGCGCGCCGATGCCGACCGCTCCGCTCCGAGAATCCTCAATCGGGCCGCCATCGTCCATGACCCCTAGCCCATGGATGCCGGAGGGCGGCACCGCGTTGACGTCCGCGGCCACTTTCAGCTTGGGGGCCTGGGACATCTGCTCCCTCGACACTAACTGAATGCCAGCGGCGGCTGACGCGAGCACGACATCCGCGTCTTCCAGCAACTGGTCCAATTGATCGTTGGCCTCACCATCGACCTCCGGGTCCGCACCATACTTTCGGTTGCACAAATCAGCCACATCGGCGCTTTTCTCCTTCTTCCGCCCCAAAATGGTGACGCGAGCGCCCGCGCTCGCGGCGATCACGGCCGCCGCTGAGCCCACCGGCCCCGTGCCGCCGAGCGCCAGAACGCGCCGTCCTGAAAGATCCATCGAATGGGTGTCGCGCAGGGCTTTCTCCACCTTGGCTACCATGGCCGCTGCCGTCGTGAACGCCCCACTGGGATCCGCAAACGCCGACACGACGAACGGGGGAAGCATGGACTTCTGGCAGACTTCCAACATATCCATGGCCTGGTGCATGTCGCGCCCGCCAATGAACAAGCCGGTGCGTTTTCCGCCGCTTGGCCCCCGTGAGAAGATCGCGTCCTCAACCAGTCCCTTGACCTCGTCCGTTTCCACCTGGGTATAGGGAACGCAGGTATCCCAGCCAGCATCGTAGGCCATGTTAGCGTCGAACGGACTCAGGTTCTTCGCCGAAGTCAGCATGTGCAAAAGATATTTTTTCTCCATGAGGTTCCTTCCTTGCATGTCATGTTATGGTTTGAGGATCCGTATTTTCCACTTTCGTCATGTCGGTGGATATACATTGATGTCCTTGGTTGGAAGCGCTGACGATTCGAACCTTCAGCCCCTCATCGACGGGCTGGAGTTCCCGGACCAGCTCGCGGGCCCGGTCCTCCCCGTCCGTCAGGATGAATCCAGTCGGCCCCCAGGAGCTTTGGCCGACTCCAGAAAATCCGAGCCGTTTCGCTCGCTTGAGGATGTTCATGACCTTCTGGTGCGCGACCCGCCCGCCTTGCGCGGGAGCGAAGTAATCTCCGATCCTGTCCTGCATCTCGCCTATCCCCGAAGCGAAACCCGAAAACCAGAATTCCCGGAGGGACGGCAGAACCCGCATCAGGGTCAAATGGCACAGGCGTGCCGCGTCCGCGGCGGGAAACTCTGGAAGATCGACGAAGGCGCGACGTTCCGTCTCGCCGGAGAGTCCCTCCTTGTCGCCGCGCGCCATCAGCAGAATGATCCTCCAGTTGTTGGGGAAAGCATGCCGAGCGATGATCGGAGGAGGCATATCTTCGTCTCCCCTCCCGCCATCCACCAGAAAGCCTCCCTGCTCGAACGAGCCGATCCCAATGCCAGAACGCCCTCCCCGACCAAGCATCTCCGCGATATCATACGGATTCAGGTCCAACTCGAACAGGTGGCTCACCGCCGTGCCAACGGCTAAGGCCATTTGCGTGCCAGATCCTAGCCCCGCATGACGCGGAATCGCTTGGCACACCTTGACGCTGACGGCCCCTTCGCACCTCGTCGCGACTAGTATCGAGTGAGCGTACTCGAGCGCGCGCTCCGAGTCAGGCCCCGTGGCGCGGCATTCCACCCCGCCACGGATGCATTCCACACGGGTCCGAATTTCCTCCAGGCTAACCCCGACCCCCCCGAAGCGACGTCCCAAATCTCCGCGAAGGTCTAAGAAACCCAAGTGCAGGCGCGCGGGCGCCTCGACTTGTATGCGTTGCTCCACCGAACGACCTGGAGATCAAAAAGGATGGGAACCGCGCGCGCCCCGCGACATGTCTGAATCGATCAAGACTCGTCCCGCTTCTTTATGAGCCGTCAACGTTTCTTCGGCATCTCCCGCATGCGGGCTCCGATGGTCCGCTTCGGCGAAGAGATTTCTGTCGGGTTCGAAAGCACCCGACAAGTACCATACTCTTCTTTCGCAACAATTCATCTCTCGAACTCCTTCAGCAGCCAATCAAGGATTTTTCTCTGCACATCTTCATGCGCATGCTGAACTGGTCGGACATTCGCAACAGCACGGACACGACCCTTATCATCGAAAACATAGTCGTTCTTGTAAGACCTGTTGCAGAACTGGCACTGAGGAATGATGTTGCCCCTGTCGTCACCCGGTTTATTCGGGTCTTGATGCCCCTGCTGTAATGAGACCTTTTCCTCTCCATAACGAGGATCTGGCCTTCCCTCTCTGGCCCCGCATGTAGCACATCGATGTCCATAAATTTCTTTTAATTCATTAAAATCTTTAGCTACTAATCTTGACTGTTTGCGCGCGTCTGTATTCAGGAAAGTAAGGGACGGTTTGTACGGATTTAACTTATGAATGCCGCGCTTGTCGCCAATGCTCCAGCCATCTCGCTTCAGATGTCTTACCTGCTGATCTGAACCACATCCCGGTATGTCTCGTTGCGCAATTTCTGAAATTTCATCCTTATGGACATGCCTATCCATGTAGCAGTGCAACACAGCTAGCCACAAAGACTTGTTGCTCTCCGTATAGTGGTCAACCTTTGGCAACTTGACCCCGTGAATCGCAAGATGTTCCTTATGAATGTCTTTCACCTCCAGCCATGCCGCCTGAAGGTCATCAGGATTAGGTAGAGTCATATGGCCATAGCCTCAATGCGCCGTTCCGCATTGATCGCCATAGCCTTATCAATTTCCACACCTGTAAATTTTCTCCCTTCCATGCGTGCCGCTACACCAGTTGAACCAGATCCGGCGAATGGATCAAAAACGACCCCGGTGTCCGCGGAAAAAATTCTTATAAAGTGGCGCAACAAATCAACTGGCTTCGCGGTCATGTGTCCATGCCGCTCACGCGGTTTCGGCGCAGGAACAACAGTGCCGGGGAATTTGCCTGCCTCTAGAAATGGATTACGCGGGTCAATCAAGCCTGTCTCCCATTTGTCCCAGTTATCAACAAAAGTCCCCTCGCGCGGAGCCTGCCCCAAGACGATCAATTCACATTGCGGTTTTAATTGTGGCGTTTTCCGACCACCTAGCTTTTGTAAAAGACGCTCCTTTTCCTTTTCTGAAATATCTCGCTTGCGGACGAAATGATCTTGCGAAAACGCTTTCGCTTGCCCCTCGTATCGCCAAGCGAGCATATCCCTAATTTCAAAGCCAGCGAACTCTATGGCCATAGCCGTATGATGCGCCAGTCTGTTTTGAGAAAAGCACAGTACAAATCCACCGGGCTTAATGATCCGCATCCATTCTTCCGCTATCGGTTTAAGAAATTTCTGCAACCTCTCCCCTTGCGTCGCATCAAATTTCATCCCGATAGGTAATGCGCCGACCACCCCATGTGGTCTCAATCGTCTTTCAAGGGCTGAATTGTCCCACCCATCATCCATCCCATCAATGAAATAAGGTGGATCCGTGAGTATTAAGGAAACACTGTTTTCCCTCATAGACGACATCACCTCACGGCAGTCCGCGGACACGACCCAGCGACGCTGCCGTGAGCGCGGTAGCGGCAAATCACTAGTTGCAACTGCTTGTATGGCCACGTTACGCAACCGGCTCTCTATAGATGAGACATTCGCCAGTCATTCCCATGGCGCATCTGCACGATAGTATCCGGCAGAAAAACGCTACGCCTGTATTATCGGAATCGGGATGCAGACAAGTTACGAGTCCTGCCAGTGCACGGAGGCAAACCAACCAACCTCGCACGAGACGTTCGTTCAAGGGTTTCATCATGTACTCCATGGGCAACAAGCCTTCACCATAATGCTTGCCCGGAACTTGCATGCTAATTGTACTAAAAAGCGCAAGACAAGAGAGTTAACGCGTCTCTCCGACCCAGGCCCTCGCATTCTGGAAAAGACGCGACCACGGGGAGTCCTCTCCCCATTCCGGCGGATGCCAAGAGCACTGCAGAGAGCGGAATGCGCGTTCTGGATGTGGCATCATGATGGTGAAGCGACCATCCGCGTTGGTCAGCGCGGTGATTCCGTTTGGCGAGCCATTCGGATTGGCTGGATATTCCTCAGTAGCGTTCCCGCTCACGTCGATATAGCGCAGGCAGGCGAATTCTTCCAGATCCTCCATGTTACGCCGGAGCTCGGCCCGTCCCTCTCCATGCGCGACCACGATCGGAAGACGGCTGCCAGCCATGCCGCGCAGGAAGATCGAGGGCGATTCGAGAATTTCGACCTCGCAAAATCGAGCCTCGAATCGCTCGCTGACGTTTGGCAAGAAGCGCGGCCAGCGCTCGGCGCCGGGAATCAGATCCTTCAGCCGGGAAAGCAACTGGCAACCGTTGCAGGCTCCCAACGCGAAAACATCCAGACGTTCGAAGAATTTCTTGAAAACCTCTCGCAAGCCCTCGTGGTACAGGATATTTTTCGCCCACCCACCCCCGGCCCCAAGAACGTCTCCATATGAAAACCCGCCGCCAGCGGCCAATCCAGACACGTCGTCAAGAAGGCTCGGGTCTCGCTGCAAATCGCTCATGCGCACGTCCCTGCAGACAAATCCCGCTCGCGAGAACGCGGCCGCCATCTCGACATGTCCGTTAACTCCCTGCTCTCGTAGAATCGCGACCACCGGGGCTTCGCCCACCTGGAGAAAGGGCGCCGCCGGATTGTCCTCTATCTCGAAGGATAGCTCCGAGAAAAGCGGCGGCGGTCCCCAAAGGCCCGCGCTTTCATATTCACTTCTGGCGCAATCCTCATTATCCCTGCGCCGGGCGATCTCATAGCCGACGCGACTCCATAACTTCCGCATTTCGGGCAAAGACCAGATCGCTTTCATCTTTCCCCGTCGACGAAGCTGGAACAACGACTTCTGAAGGACGCCTCCGATCAATTCGCAATGCAGGCCGGCCTTCCTGAATCGATGGGTGATTTCGTCCACCCGCCCAGCCCGAACTTGCAACACGGCTCCAATCTCCTCATTGAACAGATACGACAAAAGATCCTCTTCCAAGACGGAAAGATCGATATCCAATCCCACCTGGCCCGCGAAAGCGCTTTCGCACAGGCAAGCGAACAGCCCTCCGTCGGAACGGTCGTGATACGCCAGAATATCCTCCTCGTCCAGCAAAGCCTGGATCAAATCGAAAAAAGCCGCCAAGCGGGCGGGATCCTCCACATCCGGAGCGTCAGACCCGGTCCTCCCATAAACTTGCGCTAACGCCGATCCGCCCAAACGCCGATTAGCGTCCAGACTCGCTAGAAGCAGGCTCGTTTCGGGATCGTCCCGCAATAGCGGCGTGACATGGCGCCGCACGTCCTCAACCGGCGCGAACGCCGAGGCGATCAAAGACACAGGCGAGGTGACCCGCCGAGCCCCCCAAGCCGCCTGCATGGATAACGAATCCTTTCCTACGGGTATCGCCACGCCGAGTTTCGGACAAAATTCCAACCCGACCGCCTTTACCGCCTCGTGGAGGCCAAACAAGGATTCTGGCTCAGAGCTAGCGGCCATCCAATTGGCGGACAAACGAATTCGCGCACGATCGCGCACCCTCACGCTCGCCAAATTGGTCAAGGCTTCCGCGACCGCCATGCGCGCGGATGCCGCGGGACGGTGGATCGCCAAAGCCGGCCGTTCTCCCATCGCCATGGCCTCGCCCGCCGTTCCCTCGAAATCTCGGGTCGTCACCGCCGCATCCGCGACCGGAACCTGCCATGGTCCAACCATCTGATCACGAGCCGTAAGACCGCCGACCGAGCGGTCCCCAATCGTGACCAGAAAGGATTTCGAGGCTACGCAAGGCAGCGTCAAAACTCGCTCAGCCGCTTCGAGAAGATCGATTCCGCTCATATCGAGCGGCGCATCCGACCACTCCACTGACGAGACGGCGATGTCCATCTTGGAAGACTCGCCGAACAGCAACACCAGCGGCACGTCAGCGGCAGCCTCTCCAAAACGCGAATCGTCCAAGCGCAGTCTTCCGCTCGCTGTCGACTTCCCAATGACCGCGAACGGACATCGCTCCTTCTGGCATATCTCGGTGAACCAATCGAGATCCTCGCCTCGAATCGCCAGCACATAGCGTTCCTGCGATTCGTTGCACCAGATCTCTCGCGGCGACATCCCATCGTCCGCGCAAGGAATTTCGCGGAGGTCCAGTTCCGCACCCCCCGGCTCTCCCTGAATCAACTCCGGAATGGCATTGGAAAGCCCGCCCGCCCCAACGTCGTGCACTGACAAAATCGGATTGTCCTTGTCCCGCGCGACGCAACGCTCGATAACTTCCTGAGCGCGCCGCTGCATCTCCGGATTGCTACGCTGCACCGAGGCGTAGTCCAAACGCTCGTCTCCCGCTCCCGTATGCCGCGACGACGCGGCTCCACCTCCCAAACCAATCAGCATGGCTGGCCCTCCCAGCACCACAAGCGGGGTTCCCTCTGGAATTCCTTGTTTTTGAACATGATCCAGGTGAATGCTGCCAATTCCTCCCGCGATCATGATCGGCTTGTGATAGCCGAATCCCCGAATGCCGGAAGGCGTGCGCTCCTCACCCTCCAGGGTGCGAAAATATCCGGCTAGGCACGGACGGCCGAACTCATTGTTGAAAGAGGCCGCGCCGACCGGCCCCTCAATCATGATATCCAGTGGAGTCGCCATGCGAGACGGGCGGTCCCGAGAAGGGTTCTCCCAAGGTCGTATCCATGAATCGATGTCGAGATTCGACACGGTGAATCCGCACAGGCCAGCCTTCGGCCGCCCTCCTCGCCCACAGGCGGTTTCGTCGCGGATTTCCCCACCGCTCCCGGTCGCCGCTCCGGGAAACGGGGAGATGCCCGTCGGATGGTTATGGGTCTCCACCTTGATCACGATCCCGTATTCCCCCTCCATATCCCTCCATAAACCAGTTTTCGGATCGATCGACATTCGCCGAGCGCGGCCTCCCTCCAACACCGCGGCGTTGTCGAGATAGGCGGACAGAGTTCCGTTCGGAGATGTCTCGTGGGTGTTCTGGATCATCTCGAACAGGCTACGTTTCATGGGTTTTCCGTCAATTCTCCAGCGCGCGTTGAAAATCTTGTGCCGGCAATGCTCCGAGTTAACTTGGGCGAACATCATTAATTCGGCATCCGTCGGATCACGGCCAAGATCTCGATATGCCTGGATCAAGTGCTCCATATCGGCATCGGAAAGGGCCAAGCCATACGTCCGGTTCGCCTCGCGCAGGGCCTCGACAGGATTCGGGTTCAGAGAAATCCGCTCGAGCTGGGCTGGCTCCGAACGCGCGAAGATTTTGTCGATGCGATTCAGGTCGGCCAAGATGGATTCAGTCATCCGGTCATGCAACAAGTCGACTTGCTCCCGCGAGACGCGATCAACGCTATCCAAGCGATACTCGATTCCCCTTTCCACCCGCCGGATAGCGGAAAGTCCGCAATTCTGGATAATTTCGGTGGCCTTGCTGGACCACGGGGATATCGTGCCGAGCCGGGGGACCACAAGGATGAGCGAACTAGAACCCGGATAATCCTCCACGGGAGGAGCGTAATCCAGCAACTTCGTGAAGGTTTTCTCTTCCTTAGGACTCAGGACGCGCTCGCAGTCCGCGAAATGCAGAAAACGCGCCCCCATCACCTGCCCTCCGCCATGGGCTTGGAGCCGCGCATTGAGTTTACGGAGAGAATGAGCGGTCAGGGCCTGGCCGCCAGAATGAGAACGAATAGGCACGGATATACTGGCAGAAAGATCGTGCTGACAGGAAGTAGAAACTGGTAAGGTCTATTCCAGGTAACGGAATGAGTCTGAAGATGGCCGTTTGGCGTGATGATGGCGAAGAAGATTGGTCGATCATTGTACCGGGATCATGGTCTAGCTCAGATTTAGTGATCCGAAAATCACTCAAGCGCGCTTTCTGACCATCGGGCTATGGTATCCTGCACGAAGATCATGCCGCGATAATAGGCGAACGCCATAATCAAAATTTTCCCTTCCAATGAGCTTGGAAAGCGCGCGTGAAATGAGATGCGAGATCATCAAGCCCGCGTTGATTCGCTGGGCCCGAGAACGCGCTGGATATACGCAAGAAGATATCGCTTCACGATTCAAGAATCTACCGGATTGGGAGACTGGTGAAAAGAAACCCACGTTGAGACAAGTGGAGGCGTTCGCACGCTTCGTTCACGCGCCAGTCGGTTATCTGTTTCTGATCAAACCGCCAGAGGAATCGGTGCCCATCCCAGACTTTCGCGCTACTGCCGGGCGACGCGAAGGACGACCAAGCCCAAACCTTCTGGATACGATTTATGCCTGCCAAGAGCGGCAGAGCTGGTATCGTGATTTCGCTCGTGTCGAGCGACGAACGAAGATCGAATTCATCGGTAGCACCACCATCAATACGTCTCCAGAATCCGTCGCGGCGCGAATGCGCGAAACGTTGGGCTTTGGCTTAAGCACCCGTAGAGAGTGTCCAACATGGACCGATGCTCTACGTCTTTTTATTCGTCAAACTGAAGCCGCGGGAATCCTCGTCATGGTGAATGGGATCGTGGCGAGCAACACCCACCGACGCCTTGACCCTGAAGAATTCCAAGGTTTCACGCTCTGCGACCCTATCGCTCCCTTGATTTTCATCAACGGAGCGGACACCAAGGCAGTGCTAATGTTCACCTTGGCCCACGAGCTCGCGCATCTCTGGCTTGGCAGGTCCGCGCTCTCGCATGGAGAGATTGCGCCGCGGGCGGGAACCCAACGCGAAGAAGTTTGGTGCAGCGCCGTAGCGGCCGAGTTGCTGGTCCCGCTCGCCGTATTGCGACGCGAACTGCTGAATACCGAAACTCTACGCCAAACCTTGGACCGCCTAACGCACGTTTTCAAAGTAAGTTCTCTGGTGATTCTTCGGCGCTTGCTTGACGCGGAGTGGTTCGACCGCGAGAGATTCGATTCCGAATGGGAGAGAGAGAAGGCGAGGCTAGACCCACTCGCACGGAAAGGCGGAGCCGGTGAGAACTTTTATCGCGCGACGCTCTCCCGCGTAGGGTATCGCTTCGCGCAAGCAATTATTGTGGATACGCTGGAAGGGAGAACGCTCTATAGAGATGCGTACCGGATGCTCGGCATATCGAGGGCCGAGACGTTTAACAAGCTTGGCCACGAGACTGGGGCGATCTGGTGACTCGCAGTCTTCATGATGTCAGTGTTTTCATCCATGCGCGAAGCACCCGTTACGAATTCAATTTTTGTCTAGCGTTTTGGTTGGTGGATCGACGACTACAACAAGAACGCGACCGATTTGTCTTGGAATGATGGAGTCGTTCCGTCAGCGCACGATTGACCGCTTGAGCGCGGAGGAGCATGAATCCCAGAAATCCGGGCATTTGGGAAGATCGGGACTTTTCCACTATCGCGTATAATAGGCGGGAACGACTTGGGGGTGACTTGGCTTCGACGGCGGTTACCAAATCCGAGGCGCATGCCGAGGCGGCAACGATCTCGTAAAAAATGGTTGCGAAAAATATAGTTGCCAACGACGACAACTACGCACTGGCCGCTTAATCGCGACTAGTCATCCTTTCGGGAGATGCTTGTGGATCCCGATATGGATGTCGATCACACAAGATCGCCATTCGGTCTGTCTGGAGCCGGAAGGTTAAATCAAGCATGCAGGCTGGCGTTCATCGTGCCCTGTCCGTCGGGTGTTGATCGCGAGATGAAAGACGGTGCTAAGCATGTAGGGCCGAAGAGGAGGAACTGGCGGACGCGGGTTCGATTCCCGCCACCTCCACCAGCCACAGGAAAGGCGAGACGCGCTAGCAAATGTGTCGCTCGCAGATATAGAACCACATCCGCTCATGACTTTCGTCGTCCTGGAAGACTGCATCAAGTGCAAATACACCGACTGCGTGGAAGTCTGCCCGGTCGAGTGCTTCCATGAAGGCCCGAACATCTTGGTGATCGATCCAGAAGAATGCATTGACTGCGCCTTGTGCGTTCCAGAGTGTCCGATCAACGCCATCGTGCCGGAAAAGGACGTTCCCGAAGAGCAGCGAGAGTTCATCCAGATTAACGCCGACTTGGCGGGCGAATGGCCGGAGATCAGCCGTCAGAAATCTCCCCCGCCCGATGCGGACGAGTGGCGCGGCAAGCCTGGAAAGAAAGCGTTGCTCGAAACCTGAATGAAACGAGTCTCCTGCCCCTCGCACGTTCCACTCGGCAGCCATTGCGCCGAAACCATCCTAGAACGTCACGCGGAGGGCCTCCCGGACCTGACCGACCTAGTGGTCTTGACCCCGAACGCCACGTCGGTGCGGGTCTTGCGTTCGGAGTTATTGCGACACGCCAAGCGACAGGGGCATCAAGGATTGCTGCTCCCCCCCATTCTCCCCTTTAAAGCATGGGCATGCCAAAACAGCCAGTTCGACGGAATCGAGAATCATCTGTCCGAACTTCTGGATCTAGTTGACGTCCTTCATCAAAACCAAACCCTACGCACCTTGATCCAGACGGATTCTTGGTCCGTGGCGGAAGAGATGATGGAACTGTTCGATCAACTCTGGCTTAACGAGGCATCGCTACCGACGGACAAGGAAGAACTAACTTCCCAACTGCGAGAAGCGTACCGCATCGCGGGAAAGACTCCCGAACAGCTGGGCGAAGAGGCCCATATCGTGCATCTGCTTTGGACTGCTTGGAACGAGAGTTCGCGCAAAATCCTCAGCTCCGGAAAATACTACCGCGAGGCGTTGCGGAACCTTCGCGTCCCCCCGAACGTGAAAGCCATCTACGCATGCGGATATGATCGCCTCGCTCTGGCCGAAATCGAGGCGTTGCGACGTATGAGCGAAAGCGTCCCGGTCCACGTTCTGGCTCGACCGCAAGCCGCGATTCCTCTGGACTCGGAATCTTCCCACGTTGACACTCCCCCGCCTCCACACGCTTCCGTCCTGCAGGAAGCCTTCGCGCTCGACCGGGCAGACGTGGCGGAGCGCGCGCGGGCTTGTCGAGAGGAGTTCCCCGAGGATCCCTTGACGGGCCGAATTTTCAGCTTCGTCGCGGACCAGGCGGAGCCCCATGCCCGGGGAATCGATATCCAGATCCGGCGTTGGCTGAATCAGGGGTATCGGAACATTGGATTGGTCACTGAAGACCGAAAATTAGCGCGCCGGGTCTGCGCCTTGCTGAACCGAGCTTCCGTCTCGGTCCAAGACCATGCGGGCTGGGCCTTGTCCACCACCAGCGCCGCCAGCGCGATCGAGCGCTGGATCGAGTGCTTGGATCAAGAATTTCATTATCTGCCGTTTCTCGACGTGCTGAAATCTCCGTTCACGCGCCTGCCCGGGCATCCGGAGATCCTGGATCAGGTCGGAGAATTCGAGCGAGCGTTGCATTTCCACAACATCCACAGCGGCTTGCGCAACTATCGGGAAGTCGCTAGCGGAAATTCGGAATGGATCAGTTTTCTAGATCATGCGGAAAAAGCCGCGGCTCCCCTGCTGGAGCTTTCGGATATCCCGAGTGGAAGCGAATATATGGAGGCATTGCTGGAAAGTCTCGAATTACTAGGCTGTCTGTCCTGCCTGTCCCGAGATGAAGCGGGAAAAAAAGCGCTGTCGGAACTGGAGAGCCTACGCCTCCAGTTGGAACAAAATGACGCTCGCCTGCAGAAATCGCAATGGCGCTCCTTGCTGCGTCGAGCATGGGAGCGAGAGAACTACCGGGGGAAAGCTCCCCGAAGCGCGGTTTCCCTAATCAACCTGAATCAGGCTCACCTAGCTCGGTTTGATCGACTAATCGTCGCGGGAATGGATTCTCGGCACTATCCGGGGATCAATTTTCATTCTCTCGTGTTCAACGACTCGGTGCGCGGCGACTTAGGACTGCCGACCAGCGCCGATTCGCGCAAACTTGACCTGCAGAGGTTTCTGTCCCTGATCGTGTCCTCTGATCAGGTTCTCCTGACCTACCAGAAAATAGACCGGGACGAGCCGCTCCTGCCCAGCGTCTGGTGGACCCAAATTAACGTGTTTCATCGCCTGATTTACGGAACTTCCCTCAAGGAGCCCTCTCTGTCCGCGCTCAGCCTGCATCCGGATGCCCAAGTGCGGCCTCCTGGCCCTCGGATTCGCCAGCCTTACGAGAGCTTCCCGCCCAGCCCTGCCGCCCTTCCGGAGTTGTTGCCGGATCGAATTTCGGCCAGCGGACACCAAGCGCTGATCGATTGCCCCTATAAGTTCTACGTTCGCTACATGCTCGGCATCCGGGAGATGGAGATGATCCGGGAGGAAATGGACAATCTGGAGTTCGGGGAATACGTGCACCGATGTCTCGAGGCCTTCCACGCCGGCGTTCCTGGCGTTCCCGGACCTTGGAAGGACCAAATCGAAGGGCGTGAGGACGACGCGCTCGAAACGCTTCTGAACATTGGCGACCACGTTATGGCAAAGCTCGCGCCGAACGCGTCCAACATCGTGTTTATGGAGCGATGGAGAGCGATCGCTCGACGCTATGTTCAGCTTCAGAAAACCGTGGAGCGTCAGCAAACTCCTGTAGAGAGCGAGCGAACGCTTGAACGCAAGGTCAGCGAGAACCTGACCATAGTTGGACGCGTGGACCGCTTAGACCAAGACGCGCGTGGAGGCCGGATCGTGATCGACTACAAAACCGGGTCCAAAAAGGTACTCATAAACGACGTGCGAACCGGGGAGCAAGTTCAGCTGCCCAGCTACGCGTTGGTGGCGAATCCCGTCGAGCGAGTGGAATACTGGTGGGTGGGCCAAGATTCCCGGAACGGGATTCCATTGACGTCTCTAGAAGGCGAAGAACTCTCGTATCTCAGTGAAAAGGTTGACTCCAGGCTGCGCGAAACGTTTCGGGATCTGAGAAATAAGCGCGGAATGCCTGCCAATGGAAGCGAGGCGGTTTGCGGCCTCTGTTCCGCTCAAGGAATTTGCCGCAAAGATATGGTCTGATACTCGCGCCCCGCCGTCAATCCTCGCCAGCTACGGTCTCCCGCCAAGAAATCGGGAACTCAGTCGCTCGAGACGCCCAAGCTCTTGAGCGAGTCGCATAGCAACATCAAATCCTCGAACGCCTGGGCTTTTCCTTGGGGACGGCGCAATAGATACGCCGGATGGTACGTCGGAATGACGGGGATTTTCGACCCGGGCATTTCGTGAACGGTCCCACGCAGCTTCCCGATCGGAGTCTCCACATCCAATAGGTTGCGGGCCGCGACCGAGCCAAGCGCCAGAATGATACGAGGCTGGACGAGATCGATCTGACGATCCAGGTGCGGACGACACTTCGCCGCCTGCTCCGGCGTGGGATTCTCGTTGTAGGGAGGCCGGCATTTCAGGATGTTCGCGATGAAGACTCGCTCCCGACTCATCCCGATCGCCGCCAGCATGCTATCCAAAAGCTTGCCAGCGCGCCCAACGAAAGGCTCTCCCTGGGCATCCTCGTCCGCGCCCGGAGCCTCCCCGATCATCATGACGTCCGCGTCCTCCACGCCCACGCCGAAAACCGTGTTCTTGCGAGTTCGGTGCAGTTCGCAGAGCACGCACTCCGAGACGTCCTTGCGCGCCACGCGCCATTGATGCAAATGCCGACTCTCGGGATCCAGCGTCAGGGTCGTCGTGGGGGGCTTCTCCTTCTCCATTTCTTCCGCTTTCTCGCCATCCCGATCATTCTCGTCTTCCAGATCGTCCGGATTCTCGTCCGTCTCGCCCGAATTCCGATGGCGCCATCGCCGCAGGCCCAACCCCTCCAGGCATTCGTCGTTGGGCGAGGCGGCGTTTCTGGACATCGGTCCGCGCGCTAGATGTGATCCAGTTGCGGGTGCGTTCTCCCTGGCGCGCGAACCAACTTGTCGAGCGCGTTCAAGTACGCATGCGCGGACGCGATAACGATATCCGTGTGGGCTCCCTGTCCATTGACCACCCGGTCGTCTTTTCGCAGGCGGACGGTCACCTCTCCCTGGGCATCGGTTCCAGTCGTGATGTTATTGACCGAATACAGTTGCAATTCCGACTCCGAATGAACGATGTCCTCAATCGCCTTGAACGACGCGTCCACCGGCCCTCCTCCAGATGCTTCTCCTCGGAAGCGCTCGCCGTCTCGCGCCAGATCGACCCGCGCCACAGGCGTCGCGCCGACCTTCGAAGTCACTTCCAGATCGACCAGCTGATAGCCTTCTCGATCCGCGCTCTCTCCTTCCATCAACGCCAATCTCCTCAGGTCGTCATCGTATATCTCATGCTTGCGGTCCGCCAATTCCTTGAAATGGGCGAAAAACGAATCCATCTCGTCCTCTCCGACCATGAGGCCGAGTTTCTGGACGCGCTCCATGATGGCCCGCCGTCCGGAATGCTTGCCCAGCACAATCCGGTTATCGGACCAGCCCACGTCCTGGGCGCGCATGATCTCGTAGGTTTCCCGATACTTGAGCACTCCGTCCTGATGGATTCCGGACTCGTGCGCGAACGCGTTGGCGCCGACGATCGCCTTGTTTGGCTGCACCGGAAACCCGGTCACGCTGGAAACCAGCCGCGATGTTGGAACGATGCGAGTCGCGTCGATCCCGCTGTCGCAATCGAATTCGTCCCGCCGCGTGCGCACGGCCATGACGATTTCCTCGAGCGCGGCGTTCCCGGCCCGCTCGCCCAAGCCATTGATGGTGCATTCGACCTGCCGGGCGCCTCGGCGCACCGCGGACAGGGAATTCGCGACCGCCAGCCCAAGATCGTTGTGGCAATGCACCGAGAAGATGGCCTGATCCGAGTTCGAGACTCGCTCGATCAAGTCGCCCACCAGATTCCCGAACTGGAACGGGAGACTGTATCCCACCGTGTCCGGGATATTGATGGTCCGCGCTCCCGCGTCGATCACCGCCTCGACGATCCGGCACAGGAAGTCTGGATCCGAGCGCCCGGCGTCCTCAGGGGAGAACTCCACGTCATCGGTGTATCGACGCGCCCGCCTCACCGCGGCCACGGCATGCTCCACGACCTGTTCCGGCCGCATGCGGAGCTTTCGCTCCATATGGATCGGGGAGGTCGCGATGAAGGTGTGGATGCGAGGACGGGCGGCTTTCCGCAACGCTTCGGCCGCCCGGTCGATATCTTGGTCCAAGGCGCGCGCCAATCCGCAAACCGCGCTGTCGGCGATTTCTTGGCCAATTTGTCGCACGGATTCGAACTCGGCCGGACTCGCGACCGGAAACCCCGCCTCAATGACATCGACGCGCATGCGTTCCAGCGCGCGCGCGATGTTCAGCTTCTCGTCCCGCGTCATGGACGCGCCGGGACTCTGCTCGCCATCCCGCAACGTGGTGTCGAAAATGATCAACTTGTCCATTTCTGGAATTCCCTATGTTCTTTCCCCCGCTTCGGGGGCGTATGGAGGCAACGATTTCTGTCAGGCGTCTCGATGTTCCGCCAGATTTGGGTCGTCAGGGTAGAAGATCATGCCGCGAGCGCGGCAGGAGGAAGGCGGCCAACGACGAGGCGACTCCGCGCCTTGCCGTGCAGAGGGTGGGGAAGTCCTTCGATACGTTCATGATTTCGCGCGCTTGGCGTGGGCTTTAGGATACCCTATTTTTGACATCTCCGCTAGCGCTATGAGGCCGAGTTCTCCATCCCTCGAAGAGGAAGCTCCGCTCAGGCGAACGAGGGTCGCCGCCGGTGATAGTGCTTGACGTCGCGGAAGCTCTCGCCCTCCTCCTCAGCTCCGGCTCCCAAGTACAACTCCTGCACATCGGCCCGTCCCATCAGCTCCTTGGAGGAGCCGCGCAACATGACCCGGCCGTTCTCGACTACGTAGGCTTCGGTCGCGTACTTGAGCGCGATTCTGGCGTTCTGCTCCGCGACCAAGAAACTCACGCCCTCATTCTTGTTGAGGTTTTGTATGATCTCGAAGACCTCCTCGACCAACTGCGGGGCGATGCCCATGGAGGGCTCGTCGAGCAAGATCAGTTTCGGGCGCGACATCAAGGCTCGGCCAATAGCGACCATCTGTTGCTCACCGCCAGAAGTGAAGCCCGCCTCGCTTTTTCGGCGCACCTTGATGCGAGGGAAGTATTCGTACACCAGTTCCAAATCCTTTTTCGACTGGGCTCGGTCCTCGAGGATGAAGGAACCCGTCATTAGATTCTCCTCCACCGTCAGGTGCGCGAAGCAATGCCGCCCCTCCAGCACCTGCGCGACCCCGTTCTTCACCAGATCGTACGCGCTCATTCCCGCGGTGTCCTTGCCGAGGAACTCGATGGACCCCTTGCTGATCTGGCCGCGCTCGGCCGGCAACAGGTTGGAGCACGCCTTGAGGGTCGTCGTCTTGCCAGCCCCGTTGGCACCCAGCAACGAGACGATATCCCCTTGCCTCACCTGCAGGCTAATGCCGCGCAAGGCGAGAATCACCCGGTTGTAGGTGACCTCGATATTGTTGATGGACAGCAGAACGTCGGTCATGGCTGGACTCTCTCGCCGCGTGAGGCCGAATCTGGGGCGAAGCGGGGTGCGCTTGGCGTCAGAGACGGGTTATTTGAGGGTCGCCGGTCGGTCGGGGAAAGAGGTCAGGCGGGGGTCGCCCCCCGCCGTCACTCTAAACGCATTCCGTCTCGATCAGACGTCGAAGTTGTCGCGCTGCTCGGGATCGTTGCAATCCCGCGGCTCGATGCCTTCGTTCTTGATCGCGTTCTCCGCCTTGGCGTCGATGATGGACTGAGAGAGCTCGACGTCGCCATCGATCCAGTCGGTCACGACTTTCCACTGCGTGTCGGCGTACACCCACTGGATGAACTTGGCCTGATGGCCGCCCACATGGTCCATGCAATTGGTCTTGATCTCCGGAACCAGGCCGTTCGCGCCCAACTCAGTCAGGCGGGCGGTGTCCAGGTTCAGGTTCTCGAAGCCCCAGCGGACCTGGGAGGAGTTGACGTCGGGCCCGAAACGAGCCTGCGCGACGCGAACCGCCTCGAGATGGATGACTCCCGCCATCACGCCGAGGTTCCAGTAGTTGGAGCCGATGCGCGACTTGTCCTGCAGGTCTCCCTTGCCGGCGCCGTACACCTTATCCACGATCTCATCGATCACTGGAGCCACGCGGCCCGTCGGGTGCGTGGTGATGGCCTGATAGCCGTTGGCCGAGGAGCCAGCCGGCTTCACGTCGCCATCGTCGTTGCTCCAGATGTTGCCGATCAGATGGTCGATCGGGAAGCCCATGCGAACGCCGGTCTGCATAGCCACCGGATTCATGACTCCCCAGCCGCGCAGCACGACGTAGTCAGGCTTCGAGCGGCGGATTTTCAGCCACTGGGAAGTCTGCTCGTTGCCTGGGTGAGGGACCTCGATCGCCTCGGACTCGCACCCGTGCTTCTCGCACAGCATGTGCGTGAACTCGACGGCCTCGCGGCCATAGGTGGAACCGTGGAACAGAAGAACGATCTTCTTGCCCGCCAGGTTCTCCATGCCGCCTTCCAGCTGGCCGATGAAGGCCGTGATGATGGAATGCTCGTCGTAGGTATTGATGCCAGGCATGAAGTAGTACGGGAAGACGTCCCCGCGCTGACCCTCGGTTCGACCGTGGTTCACCGCGATGATCGAGATCTTGTCCTTGCGTCCCTGGGCGACCAGTGAGGTCGAGATGCCAACGGACAGAGGATCGAAGAACAAGGCGCTCTTGCCCTCGTACTCCTTCATCCGGTGGTAGCACTCGACGCCCTGTTGGTCGTTGTACTGGGTTTCGCATTCGTTCCAGATGATCTTCATGCCACCGACGCCGCCTTCGGTCATGTTCATCAGATTGTAGTAATCGATGATCCCGCCGAAGTAGCCCGTGCCACCCGTCGCGTACGGCCCAATGCGATAGACCGGCATGGGGATGTAGACTTCCCCCGCGGCCATCACTGGAGCGGTCGTGGACATGGCGACGGCCATGGCCGCACCTGTTATCCAAATTTTGCTTTTCATGGTTTCGTTGTGCCCTCCTTAAGAGGCTTTTAGTTATAGCTTGCAGTTAACTGCTTTTCAGCAAGCCTTTTTTACACCCAAACGCCTCTTTTAGCAAATGCATCCAGAGGCGCCCGAGAGTAATCCAGATGATTCAGTCAGATAATTTTCCTCGAGATCTCTCGATTCGCCCGTCAGTGCGGGAATGGCCAAGTTCGAAGTTTCTGTTTGGTGGTCGCCCACAGCGCCGCCAGACCGCCCGGCTCCCGGATCAGCAAAGCGATGATCAGGATGCCATACAGGATCTTCGCGACGTTCTGCACCACCGCGGTGTCGAAGGCCCCACCGAACACGTAGTCCCCGACCCAAGAGAAGAAAATCGGGAACTCATAGACCAGGATCGTGCCGTAGAACGACCCGGCGATCGAGCCCAAACCGCCGATGATCACCATGAACAGCACGGTGAACGAGCGGTTCATCTCGAAGGTGCGAATGCCCAGCACCTGCAGATACGCGTAGCAGAACAGCGCGCCGCCCACGCCGCAGTAGAAGCAGCTGACGAAGAACGCCAGCATCTTCGTGCGCATCACCGGGATGCCGATCACGCTGGCCGCGATATCCATGTCGCGCACCGCCATGAAATTCCTTCCAGTCGAGCTGCGCATGAGGTTCTTGGCGAACAGCGCGAGCCCGGACACGATGCCCAGCGACATCAGATACTTGGCCTCGTAGCTCGCCATGTCCACGTTGAAGGTCTCGCCAATCCAAAGATAGTCGAGATGGTGGTCCGGCAGGGTCACGGTCGCGGTGGCGTAGTTCAGGAAATACGGGTAGGAACGGAAGAACCACAAGGCGAAGTACTGCGCGGCCAGCGTGGACACCAGCAGGTAGAAGCCCTTGATCCGGATGCTCGGGAGACCGAAGACGACCCCGATCAGGCCCGTCGCCGTCCCCGCCAGCATCATCGCCACCGGCAGACTCATCCAGCCTTCCGGGAAGCGCAGCATGATGTTGAAGGTGAAGAAGGCGCCGAAGCACATGAAGCCGGCCGTGCCCAGCGACAACTGCCCCGTCATGCCGGTCAAAAGATTCAGGCCGAGCGCGGCGCAGCCGAACGCCAGGATTGGGATCAGGTGGGCCGCCAGCCAGTAGTCGCTGGCGATGAATGGGATCACGAAGACCATGAAGGCCATGAAGACCCCCATCGCCCATTTGTCGAACGGGATCGGAAAGAGCTTCCGGTCCTCCAGATAGCTGGTGGTGAACGTTCCGGTTTCGCGATAAAACATGGCTAGACCCTCTCGACGGCTTTCAGCCCGAACAGCCCGGAGGGCCGAAAGAGCAGGAAGACCAAGGCGATGAAGTACGAGAACCAGGTCTCGATGCCTTGCACGCCCAGCAGGTCGCCCAAATAGATCTCGCCCATCTTCTCGCCCACTCCGATAATCAGTCCGCCGACGATCGCGCCGGGGATCGAGGTCAGCCCCCCGATCAAGATCACGGGCAAGGCCTTGAGCACCGCCTCCACCAGCGTGAACGACACGCTGACCCGCTCCGCCCACAATAACCCCGCGATCAGCGCGATGATGCCCGTCACGGCCCACACCAGCGCCCATACCCGAGACAGCGGAATGCCCACCGCCATGGCCGCCAGATGATCATCGGACACCGCGCGCAACGACATCCCGGTCCGGGTTTTCTGGAAGAAGATCGCCAAGATCAGAATCATGCTTCCCGCCACGATCGTGGCGAATATGTCGAATTTCGAGATCAGGATGTCCAGCCACTCGATATAGTCGGAGACGAAGATCGTCATGTTAACCGGATCCAAGAGCGCCAGATCCAGAAAATCCGCTAGCTGCAAGCCGTGGATCGCGGAGTCCCACACGTACTGGGCCAGCCCCTCGATCAGCGTCGCCAGCCCGACCGTCGCCATGAACAGAGACAACAACGACTGGTTGGCCAGAGGACGCATCATGAAGCGCTCCACGAGGATCCCGAACACCACCATGGTGGCCATCGTCAGGATAAGGGCCACCCAGAAGTTCACGCTGCCCTCGGTCAGCTTCACGAACGTCAGCGCCGCGAACAGCAACATGGTGCCCTGCGCGAAGTTGAATATCCCGGAAGACTTGTAGATCAGCACGAAGCCGATCGCGACCAGCGAGTACATAATGCCGGACATCAGCCCGCCAACGAAAATCTCGATGAAAAATACCCAGTCGAAGCCCATGCCCGCCTCCCTCAGTCGTGCGACACGCCCAGATAGGCGTCGATCACGTCTTGATTGTTCTTGACCTCGTCCGGCGTGCCGTCGCCGATCTTCGCGCCGTAATCCAGCACGACCACATGGTCGGAGATGTCCATCACCACGCTCATGTCGTGCTCGATCAGCACGATGGTGGTGCCGAATTCCCGGTTGATCTCGAGCGCGAAGCAGGACATGTCCTTCTTCTCTTCCAGGTTCATTCCAGTCATCGGCTCGTCCTGCAGCAACAAGGTGGGCTCGGCCACCAGCGCCCGGGCCAGCTCGACTCGTTTCTGCAGACCGTACGGAAGCTTCCCGACCGGAGTCTTCCGGATGCCCTGCAGGTGCAAAAACTCGATGACCTCCTCGACCGCTCGGCGGTTCTCGACCTCCTCGCGGCGGGCCCGCCCGATGTTCAGGCCCTGCTCGATCCAGGTGGAGCGGATTTTCAGGCTCCGCCCGGTCAGAATGTTCTCCAGCACGGTCATGCCCTGGAACAGCCCAATGTTCTGGAACGTCCGCGCCATGCCCAACTTCGCGATCTGCCGCGGACGCATGCGGGTGCAGTCCTGCCCCCTGAAGATGACCCGTCCTTTCTGCGGGATATACACGCTGTTGATGACGTTCAGCATGGAACTCTTGCCAGCGCCGTTGGGCCCGATCACCGCGCAGATCTCGCCATCCTCCACGTCGAAACTGATCCCGTTCAGCGCGGTCACGCCGCCGAACGCCAGCGTGATGTCCTCAATCCTCAGAATCGGGTCCGCTGAAGCCATCTTAAACGTTCCCCAATGGCAGGGTGTAGGTCTCCCCGTCGACCGGGTCCGTATAAGTGTACTCCAGCGCGTCGCTGTACAGCGCCTCGACCAGCCCCCGGTGCTTCCCCTCCACCGCATGGCACCGCAATTTCCGGGTCGGAGTCACCTCGCCGGCCGAAGCCATGAACTCGCGGTTCAGGATGGCGAAGCGGCGCAACCGCATGCCTGAGGTCGCCGGGTCTTCCGCAAGCCGCTCGTTCACCTTCTGGATATACTCGCGCACCATCTCCTGCACCGAGGCGTGCGCCGACAAGTCGGCGTAGCCCGTGTAGCGCAGGCTGCGCCGGTCCGCCCAGGTTCGCGTGATGGTGCCATCGATCGCGACGATGGCGACTGGATATTCCCGATCATTCCCGAAGATGATCGCCTGCTTGATGTATTCGGAGGAGCGCAGGCGAGCTTCCAGTATGTCAGGCGCGAACGCGCCGCCATCGCGGAGCTTTCCCATGCGCGCGATCTGCCCATGCACATGAAGGCGGCCCTGGTCGTCCAAGTGTCCCGCGTCATGAGTCCGCACCCAGCCATCCTTGACGCTCTCGGCAGTCGCCTCGGGGTTCTTGTGAATCCCCTTCATGCGCCCCGGCCCCCGAAACCATATCTCGCCATCCTCGATGCGCACCTCCGTGCCATCGAGCGGTCGTCCGACCGAGTCCGAGTTCCAATCCTCGGACGACTGCATGGTCACGCAAGCGCACCCCTCGACCTGTCCGTAGGTCTCGCGCAGGTCGATCCCGATCGCCCGGAAGAAATGGAACACGTCCGGCGCGATCGCGTCGCCGCCGGTCAACGCGAGACGCAGGCGGCTCAGGCCATACATGTTGCAGAATGGGCTGAACGTGGTGAAGCGCGCGAGCAGAAAGCGCAGTCGGTCAGCGATCGAGCCATGCGAGCCTTCGGCTCGGTGCGCGGCGACCGTCATCACGGCGCGCAACGCCGCTTTGTAGATCTTGGTGTCCAGCGTCCGGGCGCTCTCAATCCGGTTGGAGGCGTGCGTGTAGATGTACTTGTAGACGTAGGGCGGGCCGAACATGAGCGTCGGGCCGATTTCCTGCATGTTCTCCAGCACGGTGTCGTCGTTCTCTGGGCAATTCATGGCGCAGCCGGACACCATGGCCAAGGAATAGGAAAACAGGAAATCGCTGGAGACCGACAGCGGCAGATACGCCAGCAAGCTGTCCTTCGCCGTGATCGTCTCGCGCCGCGCGAGGCTACGGGCGGTGGCGATCAGAGCGCCGTGCGACAGCTCGACCGGCCGCTCCTCGCGACCGGCACCGGAGGTCAGAAGAATGGTCGCCGTCTCCTCCGGATCCCTTTGTCCTTCCAATCGCTCCAAGAGCGAGGTGGATGCCTCGATGCCTTCCAAGCTTTGCGGCAATGACGCCAGCTCGGGCTGATCGTAGTTCTCTATGCCGCGGCCGTTGACGTAGAACACTCTTTTCAGGCTGGTCTTCCCGCATTCCAGCAAAGCGTCCACGTGCTGTTGCTCGAACGCGAGGATATGCTCGACATCGGAGCTTTGAATCTGCCGCCGGAGATCATCGCCGAACGTGCTCGAGCCGATGGGTACCACGATTCCCCCGAGGCTATGCACCGCGAGGTAGGTCAGGTACATATCCGTGTGATTAGGGCCGAAGACTCCGAACGACGTTCCTTCCCCCACGCCCTGCTCGCCCAGCATATGGGCCAAGACGGAGACCCGGTCGCGCGCCTGCGCCCATGTGGTGACGTCCCAAATGCCCATGCGCTTGGTGCGCAGGGCGGGAAGATCTGGATTTTCGCTTGCTTGGCGTAGCAGCAGACCGAGGAACGTATCCATCAACTCCGGCCTTGTAGAGAATTCGAGACAGGTTGTTCGCTCATCCGTGGTGTGCTATCCGCTTCGCGCGAATGTCCGCAAGACTTGGCAACGCATTATACCCAAAATCCATAGTCGCGATTTTCGGTCCCGCGTCACCGCCGTTTTCGAAAAAAATCTCGGAGCAGGTCGCCGCACTGCCGCGCCCGAACTCCCGAATCGACCACGAAGCGATGGTTCAGAAATGGCAATCTCGCCGCGTCGAACGCGCCTCCCAAACAGCCCGCCTTGGGATCCGCGGCCCCAAAGACCAAGCGCTCCACCCGCGCCGCGACCGCCGCGCCAACGCACATCAAGCAAGGCTCCAAAGTCACGTACAGGGTCGCGCCTGGTAAGCGATAGTTGCGGACCGCCTTCCCGGCCTCTCGCAACGCGACGATCTCGGCATGCGCGCTCGGATCGTCCAGCTTGACGCTACGGTTGTAGCCAGTTCCGACCACGGAGCCATCCAGCGTGACCACGGCGCCAACCGGCACCTCTCCATCCGCCGCCGCCCATCTCGCGAGCTCCAGAGCCCGATCCATCATTTCCTCGTCGAGCGTAGTCGAATCCGAATCCATTGATTTTCGAGCGAAGAAGAATGGTTTTGATTGCCGCCGATCCAGCCGCGAAAAACGGCGAATGGTCCCTGGCATTCTCGCGCATTGGGGAAAGCCCCAACTGTCAGCCAAGAAATTCATTATAGGCCGCGATCTCCATGAGTCCGCCAAGTCCGCGCGACGATACTCATTCCAACCAAATTTAACGTGTTGGCGCGACTCGCTTGGAAAGCGGTTATCTCTCAGCCTCAGCCTCTTGACAAACGGCATGAGAACGGCTATTTTGCTCTCGTCGATGCTTTGAATTCGAGATTCGGTTGGCCATGAACGTCGATGTTTATGACACTTACGTCCTCACCGAGGATGGCCGCCGGATGCATTTCGACGTGTTTCTGCCCACGGGTCTCGGTGCCCAGCGTGACGAGAAGGCCGCTGACGCGGCCCGCGCTTGGTTGCGCGACCACGGAATGGATTCTGATCTGGCGCGACTGGAACAATGCCGCTATTGCCATTCGGAAGCGGCGAGCCCGGAAGCGAGCGCGCGACTGGAGACGCAAGGCTATTTCATTCTTCCGATGGAAGGTTGCCCTTCCGAGAACCCGTAACCATTGATCGCGGAGGTCCTCTATGAAACATTTTCTGCACCTGACGATGCTGGCGAGCTCGCTGGCCATCCCCTGCGCGATTCAGGCCGATGATCGAGTCGACTATCCCGATGGCTATCGATACTGGACGCATATCAAATCCATGGTGCTGCATTCCGGTCACCCTTTGGAGAATCCATTCAAGGGTCTTCACCATATCTATGGCAATGACCCGGCCGTGGCCGGCACGAAAACCGGAAAGTTCCAAGATGGCAGCGTCCTGATCTTCGACCTGCTGGAATACCAAACGCGAGATGCCGCCTCAACAGAAGGCGACCGCATCCTCGTGGGCATCATGGTCAAGGATAGCGAGCGCTACCCGGAAACCGGCGGCTGGGGCTTCGAGGGGTTCAAAGGCGACAGCCGTACCGAGCGCTTGGTCCAGGATGGTGGGCAAGCCTGCTTTGGTTGTCACGCCTCGCAGAAAGACCACGACTACGTGTTCTCGCGCTGGCGTGAATGAGCGTGAAGCGTTCGCTTCCGGCTTCCGGCACCCGTAAACAGGCGCTAGACGAGAAATTACTCCTACTCGACTGTGAACCGACAAAGCGGTGCTGCGTGACTATATCAACGCGATGATCGGATTTGAGGAACTTTCTCGGGTTTCCGACAAGTCGAGCAAGAATCTCATGCGCATGTTCGGGCCAAAAGAAAATCCCCAAGCGAGCAACCTGTTCGCGCGGTGATCCATTGCTTGCAGGAACAGGAGAACATACACCTGGAAGTCAAAGCTCGAAAGGTAGCCTAAGACACTGTTTAATGTCCCCTGTATTTGATTAGCATAGCGGTTGGTTTGATTGGGGACGGGACGGGGAGCGGGACTTATAATGCCCGTGAGCGACGACCCTAGGAGGGGCAACGACATGACGGCGATAGTGCGTACCGCTAGCGGCGGCTTTATCGTGGCCGACTGGGTGCAGGCGGCGCGAGTGATACCGTGCGGACCGGGCTGGGTAATCCAGGTGCTAGTTGGTGGGAAGTGGGTAACGACGACCCATCCCGTTAGAAAAGAGCTTCCGCTAAGGGAAGTCCGTAATCTCGAGAAATGGTTAATGACCGGCCCGCCCGATGGCGAGATATTCCCGCCGCCTCGGAAAAAAGTCGAGCAAAAGGCCGGGACAGCATGACCAATGTAAGGCGAGTTGCGCCGACGTGCAATGCCCGTGAGCAACTGCATGCCCGGACGAACTAGCCGCGCTGGCTCGCGAAGTTGGCGCAGACGGCGAGCTTGCCCGCACGCCCAGACGCGCCACTATCGCGGGTTATCGAGCAAGCCGGGACGGGGCTGACTGTCACCAGGCAGAAACGCCAGATGCTGACGAGGATGTCATCGGTCGATTTGCGCCACCGGAACGGGTTGGGTTTCTCGTTCACCATCTCAATAGAATAGTCGTTGCTGAAGTATCCGTTCCCGGTCATGCGGGACGGAGAGAAAATCGCCTCGAAAGGCCGAGCGTCCGGCCTCGGAGGAGAAATTCCCGGAACTTTCTCCAAGCCCGGGAAAGCTTGGCGAAGTCGTGCCCGGCCGCCGCCAGAACCGCGTTGGCGCGGTCGCCGGAGCGGCCTTTCAGCCGATTTCGATGCAGCCGGTGATCCGATTTCAGATGGCCGATGGTCGGCTTGATCGCCGCCCGCCGCTTTATCCACTTCCGCGCCGTCCGCGTCGCCATCTTCGGGATCTTCCCCACCACATGCACCCGCGTCTCTCCCGACACCCCGTGCCCCCGATACCCCTGATCGCAGTAGACCCGCTTCGGGCGTTGACTCGCCAGCCACTCGATTCGCTCCAGCGCGGCGGCCAGCGTGCGCCCGTCGTATGGGTTCCCCGCCAGGCTCATCGCCGGTGCCAGCCAGTTCCCCTTCGAGGTCGTCGCGAACGAGACCTCGCGGCCGAACTCGTAGCGCCGACGCGGCTTGCCATTGTCCTCGCACTTTATGTTTCAGCAGGCGCTCGGATCGCTCCAGCAACGTCTCCGGCGCCGCGTCCGGGCTCGGAACCTTCCGCCGAATGTCCCGCACCACCCGCCCAAGCATCGTTTTCAAGGCGCGCGTCTGGCGCGCCGCGCGCTTCATCTGGCGCGCGTATCCGTAACGCCCGCACAGGATCAGCGTCTTTTTCCCGACCCGCTTGTAGCTCTGCCGCAGAGCCACGCCGCGCTTCCGCGCCTCCCGAACCAGCACCGCCCGCGTGAGGCATCTATCCAGCACGATCTTGCCGGCGCGCGTCTATCCAAGCTAATTGTCAATGTTATTGACAATTAGCTTGTTCTTCTCATAATGCAGGCAAGTAAGGCGGCCAGAAACCACCGTGACCTACATCCCCCGGAACGCGGAATCCAGGCTTCAACACTTCGCTAGTGGCTATCCAGTGGTTGTGGTCACCGGGCCTCGCCAGTCCGGCAAGTCCACTCTGGTGAGGCATGCCTTTCCCGGTCACCATTATGTATCGCTTGAAGATCTTGACCAAAGGGAATTCGCTGAAACGGATCCACATGGTTTTTTGAATCAATTCAGCGGGGGCGCCATCCTGGACGAGGCGCAACGCTGCCCTGCCCTGTTTTCTTATCTTCAGACACGCGTCGATGAGCGGCAACAACCCGGCGAATTTATCCTGACGGGATCCCAGCAGTTTGGCCTGTTATCAGGCATCACGCAGAGTCTGGCAGGCCGGGCCGCGTTGTTGACGCTGCTACCAATGACCTACGGCGAATTACAGCACTCAGGAAAAATTGGCAAAAATCTTGACAAGATACTCTTTGATGGGGCGTACCCTCCCATCTTCGACCGAGGACTCGAACCACACCCGTGGCATGGAAACTATGTGCGTACTTATCTTGAACGCGATGTCCGGCAATTGATCAGGGTACAGGATCTGGGCACGTTTCAACGCTTCCTGAAATTGTGCGCAGGCCGGACCGGACAACTCCTCAATCTTTCCTCGCTGGCCAATGACTGCGGCATTACGCATAACACCGTCAAGTCCTGGGTATCCGTACTAGAAGCCAGTTACATCGCGCATCTGTTACCGCCGCATCACCAGAACTTCAACAAGCGCTTGGTCAAAACGCCCAAACTCTATTTCCTGGATACAGGTCTTGCCGCCTGGCTGCTCGGCATCCAAAATAGCGAGCAATTGGCTACCCATGCGCAACGGGGCGCCTTGTTCGAATCCTGGGTCATCAGTGAATTGCTCAAGGCTCGTTATAACGCGGGCGAAACCTCGAACCTTTACTTCTGGCATGATCGTTCAGGACACGAGGTGGATCTGCTGATTGACCATGGAATCCAACTGTCACCACTGGAAATCAAATCCGGGCAAACCATCAACAAGGATTACTTTAAGGGGCTGGACTTCTGGCGAAAATTAGCAGGCGAAGCCGCTGGAGAAGCATGGCTGGTTTATGGTGGTGACACCCGACAATATCGCTCCGACATCACTGTTCTGCCGTGGCATGAAATCAACTCCGAGCAGGTCGTGATATGAAGACACAGAGCATTGGACGCGATGATCCCTGCTCTTGCGGTAGCGGAAAGAAGTTCAAACGCTGCTGCCTGGATAAGGAGAATAGCACCGCATCCAACCACGGCACGGCGGGCATGTCCGAGACCTTGCGCTCAGCGCTCGAAAGCCGGCAGTTCAACTCACTGGAAGAAGCGCAGGAATTCCTAGACCAGATTGCGCAACAACAAAACCGTCGACCGCTGGACGAATTTCACGGTTTATCGCCGGAGCAGATGTACCAGATGCTTAATTTTCCGTTCACATCACAAGGACTGGTAAGTTTTCCGGAGGCGCTCCCCGCCAACTCGGGCGCGCCGATACTGACCTTGTTTGAGCTATTGACCGACGCCATCGGCGAGCAGGGCCTCAAACCGACCGCCAAGGGCAATCTGCCACGCAACTTCTGCCGCGAGACCGCTCTGACCTACTTTGGTAAACGGAAATATCAGGAGAGAACCCGATTTGTCGGCATCAATCAGGAGGAGGATTTTGACGATCTGCATGTCACCCGCCTTGTGGCCGAACTAGCGGGGTTGATTCGCAAGTACAAGGGCCGGTTCATCCTCAGCCGCGATTGTCGCCGACTGCTGACCGGGGGCGACACGACCGCCATCTACCCAAAACTTTTCAGGACCTATGTTGAGCAGTTCAACTGGGCATACAGAGACGGCCATCCTGAGTTGCAATTCATGCAGAGCGCCTTCCTGTTCACACTTTACTTGCTTACCCACTACGGTGATGCCTGGCGGCCGCAAGTATTTTATGAAGATGCCTTTCTGGGCGCTTTTCCGTGGCTGTTGGATGAAGCGCCACCGAGCCAGGTCATTTCTGACGATGAGACAGTGCGCCTCGGTTACACCTGGCGATCGCTGGTGCACTTCGCTGACTTTCTGGGTCTGGCGACGGTGGAGCCGGTCTCCGACAGCCCCCTATGTTTCGAATACCGGGTGAAGGCGCTGCCGTTATTGGGCCAGTTTGTTCAATTTCAGCTTCCCAAGTAACAATTCATCATGGCGGGAAAACGTAAACAGGATGATCCACTAGCCACTTTGCTGGAGACCGCGCCAAAAGCAAAACTGCTCGATATGATCCTATGCGTGACCGCCTCACGGCCCGCTGTCCGGCGTGAATGCCTCGACTACCTGAACAGGCATACTGCCCTGTCACCCAGCCAGAAGAAACAGTCCGAGGGTGAAAAACTACTGGCCCTGTGGGCCGAGCTCGCGCCGGATCTGGACGAGCTGGATGCATACGGTGGCGGCGATTATGATGCCGACATCCATGTTTCGAGAATGCTGCAGGAGATCGTACAGGCGCTTTCACAGAAAAAGATCGATTCAGACTACCGGCAAAAACTTCTCGACAACGCCCTGCCCTATATCGAAAGCAGTAATGCCGGGCTTGACGACGATCTCTACGACTTGGCCTATGCGACCTGTTATACCAACGACGATTGGCGTGCACTAGCGCAAGCCTTTGAAACCATGGGCGAGGACTGGAAACTCGACCACGCCCGCCGCATTTATCGTCGCCTCGGCGACCATGGAAAATATCTTGAGCTGCGCCAACGCAAACTGGCCACTGGCGCCGACTATTTCGACTTGGCGGATTTCCACTGGAAAGCCGGTGAAAGAAAGAGGGCCATGGAGGTTGCGGAGACAGGACTGCTCAAGGGAAAAGGCCGCATGGATGAATTGCGTCAGTTCGTTGCCGAGCGTGTCAAATCCTCCAACAATCGCGAACGCTACCTGGCACTACAGTTCGATCAGGCTATCGATCCTCTGACCTGCGACAAGTACAAGACATTTCGGAAGCTATGCACGGTCACCGAATGGAAGCGTTACGAAGTGAAAATCCTTGCGCGGCTGGAGAACGCCTGGGACACAGAGCAACTTCGCATCCGCATGCACCGTAAGGAGTACGAGGAAGCGGTGGCGGTGTTGACCCGAAGCCGCCACCCCTTCTACGCTTGGGACGGCACCTATGAACTGCAGACCGCCAAGTGTCTTGAAGGCAGGTATCCCGAGGCGATATTAAAATACTATTTATCAGGACTGGGCAGCCTCAAGACCAACGCCCCGCGCAAGGAATACACCCGCAAGGCACAGGTGATGAAGAAGGTCCACCATGTGTTGGTTGATGTGCTGCGTGATCCATCTCGCTGGCGTGACTTCGCGCTCAAAGTCAAAAAGGACAACATCAAACGTCCGTCATTTCAAGAAGAGTTCACCAAGGCCGTACCTGGTTGGCATGCACTGAAATAACACAAGGACACGCTTTTCGGAAATGGGGGTAGGCACCGAGATCAACAGTACCCACCAGCATAACCACGCTACGCTCGTTCAGAAGGCGGTATCTGAGCGCCGACCACTGATACCATGATTACGCCGATTTTCCATACGTGGTTTTGCTACCTTTTCCGTTACGGCGCGCGGAAAACACCATGCTCAGAAAATTCTTCAAAATACTCGAAAAATTGCCGATTTAAAACTTCTTGGCAGCACCCTAGGCCACCTTCCGGGCTTTGACTTCCAGATGTATGCCCTCCTGCTCCTGCAGGTATTGGATCACCGCGAACAGGTTGCTCGCCTGGGGATTGCCTTTTGGACCGAACATGCGCATGAGACTCTTGCTTGATTTGTCGAAGACCTGGGAGAGTTTCTCGAATCCGATCATCGCGTTGATATAGTCGCGCAACACCGCTTTGCCGGTATCAACATCACCGGCAAGCAGGCATTCGACCCCTTCTTGCAGTAGGGCCTTGCGGAACGCCGGATCCCGTTGGGCGCGTGCCTGAATGGTATCCTTAAAATCTTTCGTCAAAGCCATCATGTCACCTCTTGCCGTTTCCAGATCTTATAGTCGCGCCAGTGCCCTTTTGCGGCAGCAATGTCTGCGTTCTGGCGTTTCTTGGTGCCACCCGCCAGCAACACCACCAACCGGTCCCCGTCCTTGCCAAAATAGATTCGGTACTCACAGACGCCAGCACCAACGCCTTTCACATTAGAGAAGTTACCCTGCTCCATCCTATGGACAGCTGTCGCGACCTTGACCGCAGCGGCCACATTCAGATGATCGAACCATTTGGCATAAGGACTGTTTCCCTCATCATCGAGGTATTCTCTAACCTCTATCATAGGATCCATATAGTAGCATATATATTACCTTTTGCAAAGCCCACACGACACCTCATTTCCAGACAACCCTTGTTTTCTACGCAGTGACACACGAATCTGGCGGTTGGGTCGTTGGAAATGAGCGTGCATCTTGAATCGTTCTAAAAATCAACCTTCGGCGGATATGGATCATTCCCGTGGCTATCCTTGTTCTGGGTCTTCCCATCCTTGCCGTGGATGTAGAATTCGGTGCCTTGGTTCTGGCTGTCATCCCTGCCTATTTGCCAAATTTCTTAAGATTGTCGAGAACAGTGGCTGAGACTTGTTCAGTCGGCATCTGATGCGGACGGCCGAGTTTTTCGACAACAATTGCGATATCGGATAGTTTCGATCGCCTATCGCCCATTCGAGTGAACGGCCCATCCGTTTCCGTAAGAATCCTATCCAATGAAATTGTTTGAGTCATCGATGCATGCCGTTCATTGTGAAACATGGCAGCATTGATTGAATCTATATGCTGTTTGATGCCTGCCGGTGCCAGACGTGGAATCATTCCCACTCCACGGTCGCCGGCGGCTTGCCCGATATGTCGTAGCATACTCGGGCGATACCGTCAACCTCGTTGATGACGCGCCGCGCGCACTGGTCCAGAAACTCGTCCGGCAGGCGTGCCCAGCGCGCGGTCATGAAATCCTGCGTCTCCACCGCCCGCAACGTCACAACGTAATCGTAACGCCTGCCGTCTCCCATGACTCCGACGGCCCGCACCGGCAAGAACACCACGAACGCCTGCGCCACCTTGTCGTACAGATCCCAAGCGCGCAACTCCTCAATGAAAATCCGATCCGCCGCGCGCGCCAGAACCACGTATTCGGGCCGCGCCTCGCCTAGGACGCGCACGCCCAAGCCCGGGCCAGGGAACGGATGACGTTCCAGCAACTCGCACGGTAAGCCCAGCGCGCGCCCGACCGATCGCACCTCATCCTTGAACAGCTCTCGTAGCGGCTCGATCAGCCGCAGGCGCAACGTTTCCGGAAGTCCACCGACGTTGTGATGCGACTTTATTAAATGAGCCTTGCCAGTCGCGGCCGCGGCGGATTCGATGACATCCGGGTAAATCGTGCCTTGCGCCAGCCATCGCGCATTTGGCAATCGCTCGGCCTGTTCCTGGAACACATGGACAAACTCGCGCCCAATGGTTTTCCGCTTCTCTTCTGGGTCCGTCACGCCAACCAAGGCGGAAAGAAAGCGCTCCCGAGCATCCACCTGGACCAACCGCGCCCCCGAGTGCCCCGCGAAAGTCTCGCGCACCTGCTCGGCTTCGCCAGCGCGTAGCAAGCCATTGTCCACGAAAATGCATGTTAGCTGATCCCCGATAGCTCGCGCGAGCAACGCCGCGACGACCGAGGAGTCCACGCCACCGGACAGCGCCAGCACCACGCCATCTTCTCCTACCAGCGCGCGCGCCGCCTCAATTCTGTCCTTGATGATCGCGTCGGGCCGCCACAGACCCCGGCAACCGCAATAATCCCGCGCGAAACGCTCGATCAATCTCTGCCCACCCGGGGTATGCGTGACTTCTGGATGAAACTGCAGGCCGAACCAAGGCCGCGTCTCGTGCGCCAGAGCCGCGATCGGCACGCTGTCGGTCGACGCGATCACCCGAAACCCTTCTGGCACCGTGTCGACGTGATCACCATGCGACATCCATACTGCGAGCTTCTCGCCATCGCCCAGCGCCTCGATGAGCGGATGCGCCTCACTCGGGCGCAAGGTCGCCAATCCGAATTCCCGGCGCGCCCCGGCATGCACCTCGGCACCATGCCGACGAGCCAGAACCTGCATGCCGTAGCAGATGCCAAGCACCGGGATATCCATCTCGAGGATCGCGTCCGGAACCGGCGGGTGAGCGTGATCTGTGGCGGTCTCCGGGCCACCCGATAAGATCGCGCCTCGGGGCCGGAATCCCCGAATTTGGCTCTCGGGCGCGTCGCAAGCGTAGATCTCGCAATAGCACCCCGCCTCGCGCACTCGGCGGGCGATCAGCTGCGCGTATTGCGAGCCGAAATCCAGCACCAGGATCCGTTCGGAATGGATGTCCGCGGTCACCGGATCAGGTCTCGGTCCGATAATTGGGCGCCTCTTTGGTAATCAGTACGTCGTGCGCGTGACCTTCGCGCAGGCCCGCGAGCGTCACCCGGACCATCCGGGCACGACGGTGCAGCTCATCCAAGTCGCGCGCGCCCACATAGCCCATTCCAGAACGCACGCCACCGACCAGCTGGTGAATAACCCCGGACAGAGGTCCCTTGTAAGGGACTCGCCCCTCAATGCCCTCGGGCACGAGCTTCGAGGATTCCCGCTCCTCGCCTTGGAAGTATCGCTCCCGGGATCCGCGCTGCATGGCGCCGAGCGAGCCCATGCCACGATACAACTTATACGACCGACCCTGGTAGAGCTCGACTTCGCCAGGCGCTTCCCGAGTGCCCGCCAACAGGCTGCCGACCATCACGGTCGAAGCCCCGGCCGCCAACGCCTTAACGGCATCGCCCGAATAACGAACTCCGCCATCCGCGATTACTGGGACCCCTTGGTCCCTCAAGGCGGAACACGCCTCGCGAATCGCGGTGACCTGGGGCATCCCAACCCCGGCGACCACTCGCGTTGTGCAGATCGAGCCCGGGCCGACCCCGACCTTGACCGCGCTCGCCCCAGCCTCCGCCAATGCCAAGGCTCCCGCCTGAGTCGCGACGTTGCCCGCGATCAATTCCAGATCTGGATGCGCGGCACGAATTTCCCGCACTCGCCGCAACACGCCTTCCGCATGTCCGTGCGCGCTGTCCAGCGTCACCACGTCCGCGCCAGCCTCCACCAGCGCCTCCACGCGCCGCAGGCCCTCCACCTCCGCGCCTACCGCGCCACCGACTCGCAATCGGCCATGCTCGTCCTTGCAGGAATTCGGATAGTCTCGAGATTTCTGAATGTCCTTGACGGTCACCATGCCGCGCAGGTGGAAGCCTGAATCGACGATCAGGAGTTTTTCGATGCGATGCTGGCGCAATAGGTCCTGCACGACCTCGAGACTCGTCCCCTCCGGCGCGGTGACCAAACGGTCTCTCGGGGTCATGATGGTGCTCACGGGCTCGTTGAGATGCGTCTCGAAACGCAAATCCCGATGCGTGACGATGCCAACCAAGTCCTCGCCATCCACCACCGGCACGCCGGAAATGTCATGCGAGCGCGTCAGCTCCATCACCTCGCCGACACTGGCATCCGGATGAATCGTCAAGGGCTCGCGGATGACTCCGCTCTCGAACTTCTTGACCCGTCGCACCTGCTCCGCTTGCTCGTCAATGCCTTGATTCTTGTGCACCACGCCCAAGCCTCCCTCTTGGGCGATCGCGATGGCTAGGTCCGCCTCGGTCACCGTATCCATGGCCGCCGAGACGAAAGGGACGCGGAGCTCGATGTTTCGGGTCAGCCGCGCCCTCAGCTCGACATCGCGTGGCAAGACTTCGGAATGGCCCGGCACCAGAAGCACATCGTCGAACGTCAGCGCCTCTTCGATAGGAACGCCCATCAACTTTCGGTTCTATGTACTGTGTCCATGCGCCATCATAGTCCATGAGCGCGGAAAACGCCAAATCAATCCATCCTTCTCGAGCTCCAGATGAAGCGATCTGGAGAAAAACATCCTCGCTTTGGCCCGACCGTGGCAACATCCGGGTTAGCGAACGCGTGATGCCAGACGTAGAGCGTCCCGCGAATCATTCACCACATTTCTCACCATGCCGGAAACTCCGTATCAATTTCGTGAGTAGATGAACGGTCGTAGATGGATTCCCTCCCGGCTTCCCTTCTTCCTCCCTGCGCCGAGCCAACAGGGTGGCTCTTTTGACGGCATCCGAATGGCGCTGTTGGATCGCTTCATGATCGTCGAAAACCTTGCCAGTTCCAGCATTGTAACCTGGGCACAATCGCCCAAACTGTCGCTGGCACTCGCGGCTCTCAAGATGAGCGTCCTGCTCTTGGTAATGAAGAATTCCCCACAATTCGAAACACGGATTCGATATGGCCAGCTGGATACCTTTGTTACGTGCCAGATCTCTCGCCTCGTCGAATCTCGGATGGTTATCCCGATCGAACATGGCCCATATGGAATCGTTCGCCGCAAGTCGGTCCCGCTTCGATTTCTCCAACTCTCTGATCGCCCGCTCGACTACCGCTCGCGGGTCACCACCGACTGGCGCCAGAACGACCTGCACGGATTTATTTCCATGGATTCGACTGAACGCTTTGATATATTCTGGTTCGGTCAACTCTCCTTCCGTGGCGACCACGATTCGAATAGCGGGTGAACGCGTGGCGGGGCGTCGTGCGACGCGTCGCGCGCGCCTCATGACTCCGCCAAAACCCGATCATCGCGGAAATTGATGAAAAAATCATCGCCAAACGGAACGCCTCCGAACCGTCCCAGTCGATACGCCTTCTCGATATCGTCACGCGAGCGCAATTTGAACTCGGTCAATGGCGTAAACCGGGATTCTCCCATGCTATTCTTGTCAACCATCCAGACCTCGTCCGGATTCAGGATGCCGCTACTGAGCAACGTAACGTCATGAGTGGAAAAAACCAATTGCGCGCCATGCGGGTTGGAGTATCTCTTCGCGAAAAGCGAGACAAACGCCCGCGCCAGATTCGGATGAAGACTGGTATCCAGTTCGTCGATCACGAGAAGCGATCCGCGGGAAAGCGCTTCCAGCGTTGGAATAAGAAGCGAAATCAGAGAGCGCGTTCCCTTGCTTTCCATTGAATATCCGAGAGCCCCAACACGATTCTCCGCTGTTGAATGCAGGAAGCGCAGCCGCTTCCTGCGCAACATTTTATGGGCCAACGACGCTTCGAGCTGGTCATGTTTACTCCGTCGATTAGAATGCTTGGAAAGCAAGGAAGCGAGGTCGCGCGCGAATTCTGCATGATCATCCTTGACTTCCTCGTCTTCGACATCAATGTCAACTATCCCGATATCGGCTTGGCGAACCAGCGAGAGCAATCGCTCCATATGCTCATAGTCGGACAGACGCCTCGCGACAGAAGTGCCATCCATAGCTCCCGAATTCGGAATAACCTCCCACCGCTCGGAAAAATAGCGATACAGTTCCGTCAGTAGCGGATGATTGTTCTGAGCGCCGGCGGACAGCAACAGGCTGTTTGGCCGAGTCAGGTTGGCGATCGCCCTGTTCTTGCCTCGGAGTTGACCGCCAAAACTCACACGCATCTCGCCATCCTCGGTCTCGCGTTCGAACAGTACCTGGGTGCTTTGTCGTTCATTGCGCACTATCCGATACAGCCACTCGCGCCGAAACTCCATGTCCACATACTCGAAACCATATTCATACACGCTTTCGCGCGCGCGCGAGCTTTGCTCCATAGCTTCTTCAACTACCGCGAATGTGCAGTCGAACCGCGTCGGCTTCGCGCTATCCGAATCGGCAAACCGGAACGGGGCCCAAGGAATTTGATCAGTGGCACTTAGCGATTTATGAGACTGAAGAATCGCTTGTTGAATCTCGCGCATCGCATTAATTAGATTCGATTTTCCTGTCGCGTTGCCTCCGTAGAGCGCGACGACGGGAACCGCGTCCTCCTTCAGCGTCGGGACGGGGATAGCCAGCCCTTTACGCTTGATGCGTTTGGACGCGCTCAAATGCAACTCCTGATAGTCGCGAATGGAGCGGTGGTTGGAAACCCCAAAGCGTAATAGCATAGAGAACTCTATCTCTAGTGGATGTATGAGCCATATTTTGGCACAAAATGCCAATAATTTCTATATTAGACGCTTTCTTATATACACATATCCAGGCACCGATGCGCTTCCTCAAGCTATTTCGAGTCGATGGGCGAGCCTTACCCAGACCACGTCAGCCATCAATACTTACATGAATCATATGTTATTTAATTACATTCAAACGCTCAATCCGTCAATCAAATCGTCGCTCAAGACACCTTTGAAGTCATCGCGTCGAGGCGTGACGGCGACCGAGTGATATAATCTCACCATGCCCATTCTAGGCGCGGACGCGACGAAAAAGGCTGAGCATAGTCAGCGAGGTCAGCCCAATGGCGTGAAACGCAAGGCCCCTTCAGGAGTGGTCACGAGCGACTTGGTCGTGAGCGCGCGCGTCGCGGGAAACGCCGAGATTTTCCCGCAAATTCTTGATCTCCATGTGCCCCGTGGCGCGACAGTGGCCGATGTCACATACGGAAAAGGCGTTTTCTGGAAGCTCGTGGACAAGAACGCGTACCACGTCATCGCGTCAGACATAGCGACCAAAGTCGATTGCCGGATGCTTCCGTATGGCGATGAGACGTTCGATTGCGTAGTGCTGGATCCGCCGTATATGGAGGGCTTTTACCGAAACGCGAACGCGTCGCTAGCCGGAGCCGGAAACTACCAAGCGTTTCGAAAATATTACTCTGGCAATCGCGAGGCGAAATCCGAATCGAAGAAATACCATGCCGCCGTTATTAATATGTATATCCAGGCGGGTAAAGAAGCCTCTCGCGTGCTTCGCCAGAAAGGTGTCGCCATCGTGAAGTGCCAAGATGAAGTGAGCGCGAACCAGCAGTGGCTGACGCATGTCGAGATCATTAACGCCTACACGGAAAATGGCTTTTACGCGAAGGACCTTTTCGTGGCGGTGCGCGCGAACCGCCCAGCGGTCAGCCGCATCCTGAAACAAGTCCACGCACGAAAGAATCACTCCTATTTCCTTGTTTTCGAGAAAAAGAGAAAATGGGAATAATCGATGACTGGGGGCTGTCTCTCGAAGACCTCAACGCGATTCTCTCCGAACGCCCAAGCGCGCGCGGACCCCTAATAGGATTTGTGTCAGAGTACAAGCTGCAACGTGGCATCTTTTCAGATGCGCGCATCCACAAATTGCGCCGATACGACGATCACGATAGAACCAGACCGGCCGATTTCAGCTTCGAGTATCAAGGAGAAGAAATAAGCGTCGAGGTGAAATCCTTGCAGACGAATTCCGTGAGGCGCGATAATGGAGGATACGTTGGACGATGCCAAGTGGACGCGAGTGACCGCCGGAAGGTCACGCTTCCAGACGGAAGCGTGATGGAAACGACTTGCCTGTTGCCAGGAAAGTTCGACATCTTGGCGGTAAGCCTGTTTGAGTTCGGCCAAAAATGGCGTTTCGCGTTTATTCGAAACGAAGACCTGCCGAGATCAAGGCATCGCGGTTATTCCGCTTATCAACGGGAAAATTTATTGGCGACCAGCATCCGGCTAACATGGCCTCTTGAGCCTCCTTTCGAGGAAAGCCCATTTCCGCTTTTGGAGGCCATCGCACGTGAGCGCGCGTCAAAAAGGAATAGCGAGACCGACCCGAACCGTCCGGCATAGCGCACGCGTGGAGAAACTGTCGCGTAGCGATTCCGAATGGCGGTCTCGACTGAGTGCCGAGCAATTTGCCGTGTGTCGCCGCAAGGGCACCGAGCCCCCGTTCCATGGAGATTACTGGAATTGCGAGAAAGACGGCGTGTACCTGTGCGTCTGTTGCGGACAGCCTCTGTTCGACGCGAAAGACAAATTCGACTCGGGAACGGGCTGGCCAAGCTTCACCAAGCCTGCCGAGGAGCGGTATTTGGAAGAGAGAGTCGATTCCAGCATTGGCATGACCCGCACAGAAGTCCTTTGCGCGCGCTGCGACGCGCATCTTGGCCATGTTTTCCCGGATGGCCCACCGCCTGGCGGCTTACGCTACTGCATCAACTCCATCGCCTTGTCGCTGAAGCCGCGCGCCAGCTAACCATTCGACCCCGCCAACGAATCCCGGAATCCTGTCCAGTCGAAATGCGGCCCTGGATCGGTCTTCCGTCCCGGCGCGATATCGCAGTGCCCGACCACTCGCTCCGGGCCTAGCCCCGGGTACGCCTGGAACAGCGCGCGAACGACTTCGCGAAGACGCTCGATCTGCGGCGCTTCGTACGGCAGATCATCGGTACCTTCCAGCTCGATCCCGATCGAGAAATCGTTGCATCGATCACGCCCCTCGAAGCGGGATTCCCCGGCGTGCCAAGCGCGTTCGCGAAACGGCACGAACTGCACCACCTCTCCATCGCGCCGAATCAACAGGTGCGCCGACACGCGCAATTCTATGATCTTCTCGAAATACGGGTGAGCATTCGGGTCCAGCGAGTTCGTGAACAACCTTTCGATGCAATCCGTGCCGAATTCTCCCGGAGGGAGGCTAATGCCGTGGATCACCACCAAATCGATTCCACAGTCTTCCGGCCGTTCGTCGCGGTTTGGCGAGACCACCTGACGCGCTTCGCGCAACACTCCGCTTTCAAGATCGACGCGCATTCCGCTCCTCATGCGTCGAACGGGCATTTCAGAAGATGGGGCCCAAGGTCGGAGATCGAGCGGCAACCCAGCTGACCCAGAGCGCGATCGATCTCTTCGGCGAGAATCGAGAGCGCATGGCCGACTCCGGCCTCCCCGCCAGCCGCCAACCCAAACAGCGTCGCGCGACCGACCATGACCGCGTCCGCGCCTAGCGCCAGCGCCTTCACGACATCCGTGCCGCGCCGGAAGCCACTGTCCACGAGGATAGTGATTTTCTCGCCAACCGCCTCCACGATGCCGGGAAGCGCCTCTATGGACGAGACGCTACCGTCCAGCTGCCTTCCTCCGTGGTTGCTGACGACGATACCGTCGCACCCCGCCTCGACGGCGCGGAGCGCGTCCGCCGGAGAGAGAATGCCCTTGAGGATGAGTTTGCGAGGCCACTTCTCGCGCAACCACTCCACATCCTTCCAAGTAATGTCGGGCGCGAACAGCTTCGTCACAATGGCCACCCCCGCGTTCGCGCTCCGCGCTTCCGGTGGCATGAACTCGACGATATTCTCGAAACGGGGAATTCCGCGAGGGACGAGCGCGTTCCAGATCCAGTGAGGGTGCCGTGCGACATCCAGTAGATTGCGCGAGGTCAGTCTCGCTGGCGCGCGATAGCTGCGGCGGTTCCACTCCCGGTTTCCGAAGATGTTGGAGTCCACGGTGAACACCAGCGCTTCGTAGCCCGCGTCTTGCGCGCGACTCAGAATGTTTTGCGTGATCTCGCGCCGATTCATAACGTACAGTTGCATCCACAGACGGCCATGCGCCTCGCGCGCGACCCGTTCCAGACTGGTGGTCGAGAGGGTCCCTAGACAGAACGGAATGCCGTGCTTCTCCGCCGCCCGAGCCAACGCCACGTCGGCATCGCGGCGCAACATGCCATTGAGTCCGGTGGGACAAATGGCGAGGGGAGAATCAGATTCGCGACCGAACAAGCGAATCCGCTGATGGCGCCCACTGGTGTCCACCAGCACGTTCGGCACGAACTGGATGGAGCGCAAGACTTCCCGGTTGCGATATAAGGAAACCTCATCCTCCGCGCCCCCGTCAACATACTCCATCGCGAAATACGGCACGCGTCGACGAGCGATTTCCCGCAACTCCTCAATCGAGCAGGCCCGGTGGAAATTTCTTCCAGAATAGAACCTTCGCATTAGTGGCGCGCCTCCCACGCGCCCACGTGAGACGCGGCGCCATAACGGCCTGAAAGCGCTTCGTTCAAAGCGCGGGCGCAGCCCGTAACTCGCGCGAACAGCGCTCGGCCAAGAAGATCGTAAGGCACGGTAAACAAGTTTCGCGGCAGATCGGCTCTGGCTTGACGGTCACGCGCGCGGGGCATGGCGAATCTTTCTGGCAAGGGTCGTTCAATTGTATGGCGTATGCCGAAGGCCCGTCAAACCGCGCGACCATTCGCGCCGAGACGCAACCTTCATTCTCGCCCTACTGCTAAAATGCCCGTGATCGCCAACTGGGGAGGGAGACCCTTGGCCACCGACGTCGTTTTCACGATTTTCCTGATCTTCACAGGCGCGGCCGTTCTGGCCACCATCTCCCTGTTCGCGCGGCAGACGATGCTGATCGCGTACATTTTGCTGGGCCTGATCGTCGGGCCGTTTGGCGCGGGACTGGTGTCGGACACGCGGATGATCGAGAGCGTATCGCACATCGGCATCATGTTCCTTCTGTTCCTGCTGGGCCTCAACCTCGAGCCGCAGAAGTTGCTTCACTTGTTTCGCAAGACCGCGGTGATCACCGCCGCCACCTCGGGGTTCTTCGGTGTCGGCGGCGGCGCGATCTGCTACGCGCTGGGCCTGGCCCTTCTCGATTCGGTCTTCGTCGGCGCCGCCATGATGTTCTCCAGCACCATCATCGGTCTGAAGCTTCTGCCAACCACCATCCTGCATCACCAAATCACGGGCGAGCTAATGATCAGCATCCTGCTTCTGCAGGACCTGCTCGCCATCATCATCCTGATCCTTATCGAGTTGCAGTCCGCTGGCGGAAGCGCTGGCGCGGCAGGGGCTTGGGAGATTCTCCTCGTGCTAATGAGCCTGCCCCTGCTCGCCGGGTTCGCGCTTCTGTTCCAGCGCTACGTGCTCACCCCGTTGTTCGCCCGCTTCGACCAGATTCAGGAGTACATCTTCCTGCTAGTCATCGGGTGGTGCCTGGGCGTCGCGGAGCTCGCCGCCGTGCTGGGCCTGTCCGAAGAAACTGGCGCGTTCATTGCCGGGGTCGCCGTGGCGTCGAGCCCAATCGCGAAATTCGTAGCGGAAGTGCTCAAGCCGCTGCGTGACTTCTTCCTGGTCATCTTCTTCTTCGCCATCGGCGCGGGATACGATTGGAAAGTGCTTCCGGACGTGGTGGTTCCAGCGACGTTGCTGACCGCGTTCGCGATGATCTCCAAGCCTTGGCTGTTCCGCGTCTTGCTACGTCGGGCGGGCGAGAAACCGGGACGCGCCCACGAGGTCGGCGTGCGCCTAGCGAACGTCAGCGAATTCTCGTTGCTCATCGCGGTGCTCGCGCTGGCTGGCGGGGTCATTAGCGAAAACGCTTCCTACATCATCCAGACCACCACCCTGTTCACTTTCATCATCTCCTCATACTGGATAGTCATGCACTATCCGTCACCGATGGCCGTGTCGGACGAACTTCGTCAGTTGTAGCGGCATACCGCGTGGAGCGCGCGCGAAAATCAAAATCTCCCGATATCCGAGTTTTTTAATGAAGGGGAACATGACGGTCGTTGGACTCGAATAACGGAAGGCGCCGGTCCACTCCAATGGATTTGCCTCGCAAATGTCGAAGATCGACCACCGCGCCAAAGCGGATGAACACTCCCTCAAAACGCTCGTATCTTGGCCCCCAATAGACCATCGCGCACGACATCGGGGCACCTTTTCCCGAATTTCTTCCGTTTTCAAGAAATCTAAGCCGCGTGTCGTACAGGAAGGCGACTCCGTCAGCGGCGCCGAAGACGAAACTCTTCCAATGCCGTGTGTTTGTCGCTACGGGCACGAGCGCGAGCACTTCAGCATCATGCCGCGAGCGCGCCTCGCTGCATTTTCTAAGCCAATCTAGGATTCCAGTTCCCCTCCTTCTGTCTCGCCCGTAAGGCGGATTAACGAACACCGTCGGCGCATCCCATGGTTGCGCCAAGCCATCAGAGTGGGGCAGACGATACTCAACAGCGGCATCCACGATTGAATACTCGTTCGAGCAAGGGTCCAGCGCGATTTGGCCGCCAAAGAACTCCCGAATGGCATTTACGTATTTTGGTGGAGTGCACCAGTGTTGGCTCACCGATTCCGCATTGCTTCGACCCGCGGTCATTTGTGTCGCTCCTGCACGATCAGCCACGGCTAGCAAGAGTTCCCAAATCCGCTCTCAACGAGTGAAGCGCACCATTCTCTGGCGATATGACATTGAACCATTCTTCATCAATTTCAGATCCATGTCGCGAAAAATACTTCCGCAATATCTTGTCCGCGTCAGAATCCATGCGGACCTTCGTAAATTTGTTAGTTGACTTCTGACCCGAGTAGCTTTGGAGAAAAGCGGCGCGGGCTGGTTTCAACTCGTCAGTGGGATTTAGAAGAAGATCATCAATGAATATCGCTAAACCGCGGTCAGTGAGGAACAACAACCAATCGTAAGACTGGGCCAATACGCGAAGCTCTTTATTCGGATTGTCTGATGTGAACCAATTGCCATGATTGCTCACAACCCCTATCGTAAGAATGAACCCTGGAAATTCAGAAGGCGACAGTGTGTCGATTATCTCTCTTTGCACATCCAAGTATGGCCCAGAACGAAACCGACCATCGGTTCGCTCAATAATACCTTGGAATTGACCGCTTCTCAATCTCACTTTCTGCAGAGATGAAACGGAACGCGCGACATAAGAGCCTTGTTTAGCCTTTTCAATTGTTTGTGGACCTTTTCTCACCCCTTCTTCGACACCTACTCGCTTACATTCCACTATCGCGAACGGATCGGCAGAAAGTTCGCAAATCGTGAGCGCGCATCGCGATACGTCCAAGGCTCCAATGTTAGCGACAATAGGTCCAACTTCGGTTTCGTGAGGACAGTCGAATTTCTCTTGACCCAATCTTGACTCAGAAGTTGAGATTTCTTGATTGTATGCTCCGCTAGACGTGGCCAGACGTGCAACACTTTTGTCGTTGTTATTGGCAAGGATAACGGTGCGATTTCTACGCGATGCTCGGCGAGTACTGGGTGAAGGGAAAATTCGACGTTATGCGAGATTTCAGGATTCGCAAACTCTGGCACTCTGCGCTCAATCACGATATGATTGGAGAGTCTCCACGCACAGAGAGCATGGTAAGTCACAATCTCAACGAGCGTTCCCAATGCCCTGCCCGCCGCCTTCTTCCGATCAGCGGCATAGTGAAACACTTGATCGGACAGCGTCCTTTGGAGGGAGTCTATCGATTCGAAGTTCAACGTACTTCCTTACACTGGCTAAAAGTGGATGGGCTTCACAGGGTTCCGCGTTACCAAGGATCAATGATATACGAGTTTGGATGTGGGAACAACTTCATTATTTGGTGATGTTTGCCAAATAGTCTATGCCGAGGCAGATTAAAATCAGGCACCCGAGACCCGGTGTTCAGCTATAAAGTCGAACGAAATCCACTGTCCTCACCGGATTTTCTATAATACACGGCGACGGAGAGTATCAACGTGATAACTAAACGCGCTAACAGGAGAAACGCCTTTTACGCCCAGTCTGGTGGGCCCACGGCAGTGATCAACGCCTCGGCCTGCGGCGTGATCGAGACGGCCCGCGCGAACGGGTCGCGGATCGGTCGAGTTTACGCCGGACGTAACGGCATCATCGGGGCTTTGACCGAGGACTTGATCGACACCAATCGCGAAAGCGCCCACACCATCGCCGCCTTGCGCCAAACTCCCGGCGCCGCGTTCGGCTCCTGCCGCTATAAGCTCAAAGGGCTGAAGGAGAATCGCGCTCAGTACGAGCGCCTCATCAAGGTGTTCGGCGCGCACGACATCGGCTATTTCTTCTACAACGGAGGCGGCGACTCTCAGGATACCGCCTGGAAGGTCTCCCAGCTCGCCAGCCAGCTCGGCTACCCGATCCAGTGCGTCGGGATACCGAAGACCGTCGATAACGATCTGCCGGTCACCGACAACTGCCCTGGCTTTGGATCGGTCGCGAAATACGTCGCCACCTCGATCCGCGAAGCGGGACTGGATGTCGCCTGCATGGCGGCCACATCGACCAAGGTGTTCATCCTGGAGGTGATGGGACGCCATGCGGGCTGGATCGCCGCGGCTGGCGGGCTGGCCTCGCGACAGCCTGCCGAGCCTCCGCACCTGATCCTGTTCCCAGAAATCCCGTTCGACCCCAAGACCTTTCTCGCCCGCGTCGATGACTGCGTGAAGCGTTTCGGGTTCTGCGCCATCATCGCTTCCGAGGGAACGCGCGCCAAAGACGGCGAGTTTCTCGCCGAAGCCGGCACCCGAGACGTGTTCGGACACGCGCAACTCGGCGGGAACGCCGCGATCCTCGCGCGGATGGTCAGGCAGGAACTGGGCTACAAATACCACTGGGCGGTGGCCGACTACCTGCAGCGCTCAGCTCGCCACATCGCCTCGAAAACCGACTTGGACCAAGCCTACGCGGTCGGGCGCGCCGCGGTCCAGTTCGCGCTGGTCGGGCAGACCGCGGTCATGCCGACCATCGTGCGCACGTCCGATCGCCCATACCGTTGGAAAATCGGGCAAGTCGCCCTGTCCCGGGTCGCCAATCGCGAGCGGATGATGCCACGCCGCTACATCAGCCGGGACGGCTACCGCATCACCGGCCCATGCCGCGCCTATCTAGAGCCACTGATTCGAGGCGAGGAACCACCCCCATTCAAGGACGGGCTACCGAAATACGTGACGTTGAAAAACGTCACGGTGGCACGAAAGCTTCCCGCTTTTTCCGTGTGACCCTTGATCAAGTCCGGGAACTATTTCTCGAACGAATCGGAGTTGGCGCCAAATATCTATCGGTGCCCGTCGGATTCCGGCGAAGATCAATAAAAAACCCGCACGTCGGGAAACCAAGACGGACCCGCGAGAAGGAATCTGGAGGAGCTATTGATTTCAAGCCAAGCGCCTGATCCAGCATTCCCGGAGCGCGCTTCCGATTCGCTATACGCCACGCCTCACGGCACGAGGAGGTTTCGTTTCAACGCGGAAGTCGCCAACGTCTTCCAGGATATGGTTGAACGATCGGTGCCAGGCTACGCCAGCCTGATCCACGGCATCGCGACGCTGGGTGCGAAATACGCGCGAGCGGGCGCAACCTGTTACGATCTAGGTTGCTCGCTGGGAGCGGTGGCCCGCGCCCTGAGCGCGCGAATGGGTCCCGAGCATCCGATCATGGCGATCGACTCGTCGCCCGACATGATCGCTCGTTGCGCCCGCGTCCCCGGCTCGCCCGTGCGGTACCGATGCGCGGATATCCGCGACGCGGAGCTACGGGACGCCGATGTGATCGTGCTGAACTTGACTCTGCAGTTCCTGACCCCAGAAGACCGCTTGCCACTGTTGCGACGCGTCGCCAGCGCGCTGCGCCCGGGCGGAGCGCTGATTCTGACCGAGAAGGTCCGCTTTGACGAGCCGGTGGAGTCTCGAACGCGAAAGCGCCATGAGAGATTCAAGCGGGCCCAAGGTTACAGCGAGCTGGAAATCAGCCAGAAACGAACCGCCTTGGAACAAGTTCTGGTACGCGATTCACCTGTTTTTCATCGCGAACGCCTGGTCGCGGCCGGATTCGATTCCATCACCGTATGGTTCCAATGCCTTCACTTCCTATCCATGCTGGCCATTCGCCGGAACGCGAAGCCAAGCTGACCGAGCTTCTGCGCTCGTGCGGCCTGGAGGCATGGCGGGAAGCCGCCGCGCGGCGATGGGAGCGCCCGGAGCACGGGGATTATCCACGCTGGCGGGGAATCGTTCGCGCCCTGCCCCGGCAACAGGCTCTGCATATCGAGCTGAACTCGGATCAACCGGAAATCGGCGCGGCGGAGGAGCTCGACGCGACGCGACGCGAACGCCTCAACTCTGGACTTCGAGCCCTTTCTCCTTGGCGCAAAGGACCTTTCTCGATGTTCGGCATCTCCATCGATGCCGAATGGAGGAGTTTTATGAAGTGGAATCGCTTGCTCCCGCATCTCTCCGACCTGCGGGGACGCCGAGTCCTGGACGTTGGGAGCAGCAATGGCTACTATCTGCTGCGCATGGCCGGGCTGGGTGCCCGTCTCGCCTTGGGCGTGGAGCCGAACTGGCTCGCTAACTGGCAGTTTTCCGCGTTGACGCGCTTTCTGCCACCCGAATTTCCAGCCGGAATGATTCCGGGGCGGCTTGAGGATTCACCCGAAGGAAAATTCGACAGCGTTTTCTCAATGGGCGTGCTGCACCACCGGCGAGACCCGGACGAGCACATCCGGCGACTGCGCCAGCATCTTCGTCCAGGCGGCGAGCTTCTGCTCGAGACCTTGATTCGCGAAGACGTGCCGCCGTCCGGCGAGTCGCTCATCGACGGCCGCTACGCCCGAATGCGCAACGTCCGAGCGCTGTGGAATCCTGAACGCGTCCTCCGCTCGCTGAACGAAGCTGGCTTTCGGTCACCACGTCAAGTGAATCGCGCGATCACCACGCCGGATGAGCAACGAGCGACCAACTGGATGCGATTCCATTCTCTGCGGGAGGCTCTAGATCCATCGGACCAAACGAGAACGGTCGAGGGACACCCGGCTCCGGTGCGGGCGATTTTCGTCGCGACCGCGGCATCGCGGTGAACAATCGCTATAATTCCTTCCTAAAGCGACCGCCCGTTTCCCCCGCCACCAACTCTCCGACCCTTCGCGAACGATACCATGCACGATACCTTGATCGAGACGGCGCGATTGGAGGATTCGCTTGGGAAACCCGGGCTTGTCGTGCTGGACTGCCGCTTCGACCTAAAACGACCGGAAGCCGGGCGAGAGGCATGGCGGGAAAGCCACATTCCCGGAGCGCGCTACGTTCATTTGGACGAAGACATGGCCTCTCCCGCAAGCGCGAGTAGCGGGCGACATCCGCTCCCTTCTCTAGACGCCTTCGCTACCCTGCTTGGATCCCTCGGCATTCGAACGGATTCGCAAGTCGTGGTCTACGACGACATGGGCGGCGCGATCGCCGGTCGGATGTGGTGGCTGACGCGATGGGCGGGACATCCAGCTACCGCGCTTCTCAATGGCGGCTGGCTCCAATGGATCCGAGAAAACCGCCCGGTATCGGACGAGACGCCGCCGCTCAGAGAGAAAGCGCGCTATCCCGTCTCAGCGCGGAAAGACACGTGGATGACCACCGAGGCGGTCGTCGACGCCTTGGGCGAAAATCGGGTCCAGCTCATCGACGCGCGCGCTCCCGTGCGCTTTTCTGGACAGCAAGAGCCGCTTGATCGCGTGGGCGGACACATTCCCGGGTCCCGGAACATGCCTTTCCAGGAGAATCTTGGCGAGGACGGGCGCTTCAAATCTCCCGCGGCCCTACGGCAACGATTCGAGGCGCTCGCCAAAGACGAGCGACCCGTTTGCCACTCCTGCGGCTCTGGCGTGACCGCTTGCCATAATCTCTTGGCCATGGCGCACGCGGGACTGAAACCGGGACGATTATACGTCGGCTCATGGAGCGAATGGATCCAGGATCCCGAGCGGCCCGTCGCCACGGGCGACGCTTGACAGCGATACGAGAGGCCCACATATGTACGCCAAACCCCTCTACTGTCCCCAGTGCGGCGCGGGCAGCCTAGAATACCGAATCCCACCCGGCGACACCAAAAGGCGCAACATTTGCGGACGTTGCGGCTACATCATTTACCAGAATCCTCTGATGGTCGCGGGCGCCATTTTGGAGTGGGAAGGCAAGATATTGCTTTGCAAGCGCGCCATCAAGCCAAAGCTCGGACTGTGGACGCTGCCCGCTGGCTTCATGGAAAAGCATGAGACCGTGGAGGAATGCGCTCGCCGCGAATGCATGGAGGAAGCGACCGCGGAAATCGCGGGCATTCAGTTATTCTCCTTGCATAGCCTTCCGCATATCTCGCAAATCTACGCGATATACAGCGGAACGCTGGTCGACGGAAAATCCGTGCCCGGACCGGAATCTTCCCGCACCGAGCTCGTCGCCCCGGACGATATTCCTTGGGACGTCATCGCTTTCGACGTCATCCGGGCGAATCTCGAGCTCTACCTCGAACATGGGCCCGGTAACGGTAGCAGAGTGCACACCGGAACCATCGCGCCCCATCCGGGCGCCGGAGCGCAAGCCGAGAGCAGCGCGTGAGCGCGCGGCGCCTGCTCGCCATTATCGAACTGGGCGGCTATCCGGATTTCACTCCTTTGTATCGACGACTGGGATTCTCAGTCGAGGTCCGCGCCTCCATGCGCGAGGCGCTGGCCAGCATCAAGCGGCGGCCTCCCGACGTCATCGTCTGCGAATTCAATTTTCAGTCCGACTTTCGCGACCGTGCCAGCAACTTGGAATCCATGATCGCGCTAGTCCAGAGACGCCCCGAAATTCAGACTCTGGCGATCATGGAGCCAGAACGTCAAGCGCAGTTCAAGCGGATCCAGGAACGCTACGATTTCCGCGCCGCTCTGGAGTTGCCCGTTACCGAAACCCGAATGAGGCAGGCCCTGAACTCTTTATCTGAACCCCCCGTCCATAGGGCGAAGATCAAGGTCCGCGACCTCGGCTCGCCAAACGAGTCCGGCTAGAATTTTTTCTCTCCATTTTCGCGCGAAGCGAAGATCCTGATGAGAAGAAACTCCGTTTCCCTAGCTTGTCTCGCCATCGCGTGCTCGATTCCGCCAATCAGCCCGGCGGGAACTCCATCCATGGAGGCAGCGCGCGCCGCTTTCGCCGAAGGCCAGTTCACCAAGGCGTCCGAACTCTCGGCGGCGCTCAATACTTCCGAGGGCTACGCCTTCGCGGCCGAATCTCTGGCGATCCACGGCTACCACATCGCCAAAGGCGACCGGAAAAAGGCTCCGCTCGAGCGCGCGACGAAACTGGCTAAGGAGGCGGTTCGGCTGGACCCGGAAAACCCGAACGCCCATCTCCAGTTAGCTCACGCCCTCGGGAGATACACGCAAACGGTCGGGTTGACAGAAGCCTTCAGACGAAACTACCCGGAAAAAGCGCGCGAAGCGCTTGAAGAGGCTCTCCGACTGAATCCAGACATGGCGGCCGCTCACTTCAGCTTAGGCTCCTGGCATGCGGAAGCCCGGCACGCGGGCGGCGTCATGGCCGGTATCCTCTACGGTGCCAGCGAAAAGGACGCGCTGGATCACTTCCAACGCGCCCTCGATCTGATGCCGAACGACAAGCCCACGCTGTACCTGTACGCGTATGGAATTCTGCTGCTGGACCGGCGCTCGAATTATGATCGGGCAAGCGAACTGCTCGCTCGCGCGATCGAAATACCGCCCAAGGATGCCTACGCCCGAATCATCCACGAGCTGGCGACCGCCCTGCTGGGCGAACTCAAGGCGAACCCACCGAGGGCGACGCGATACCCTGCTCGACTCGGACAGCCATGATCCAGCACGAGCGACGCGTCTCGCCCGCGAAACTCGAGGTCTGGGGCGTGGAGGACTGGCCGGAGTGGGAGGCCCCGAAAGGCCGGACCGTTCGCGAGGCGACCGCGCGCGAGGAGTATGTTCTTCTCGACGGTCGCTTGCGGATTCACGCGGCTGGCCAAACGCCGATCAACCTGCATGGCGGCGACTGGTTCGCCTTGGAACCGGGCGCGGTCTGCGAGATTGAGGTGCTGGAACCAGTCAGCGGATTTCGTCAGGCTGGCGGCTTGAGCTAATCTTTCGAGCCGCCACCCCGACACGGCGGACTGTCCGGCACGTTCGGATCGGCCCGCCATTCCTCCTCGCTCAGGGTATGCAAAGCCAGCGCATGCACCTGGCCAGCCAACTCCTCGGCCAAGATCCGGTTGATCCGTCGGTGCCGCCCCAGCAACGACCGCCCGGCGAATTCCTCCGCGACCACCGTCACCTTGAAATGCGATTGCGCTCCAGATGGAACGTTGTGCATGTGGCTCTCATCCTCCACGTCCAAATAAACCGGAGTCAGCTGCGCTCGCAGTTTGTCGATGATGTTCCGTCGCATGTCCATGGCAAGAATTATCGCTCGATCAGGCTTTTCTCCAGTCAATCGAAGATTTCGGCCAATTCGTCAAACAGGCTCTTCTTCTCGTCTTCGTCCGACCGCCCGGCGGAACCATTCCCGGATTCGCTGTCGAGCGTCTTTCCCAGATCATCAAGGCCGCCTTCCTCCGCGCTCTGGCCCTTCGCCAATCGCCGAACGCGTTCCGTCTCGAAATCGACCATATCCTTCAGCGCGCCGCGCGCGAAGTGAAAGTCCACGCCCTCCCGCAACGGGATCTTGGTCGAATCTCCTGTCTCCAGTTTCTTGCGGAGAACGTTCCGCCAATACTCGTCTGGGATGTCGGCGAAAGCGCCCGGCATTTCCTGCCGCCTGATCTCTCCGACCACTCGAACCATCTTCTGCCCGAACAGAAACCTTTTCTTGTACGCGTTCTCGTCAACTTCCAGCCCCGCCAGCTTGATCCTATAACGGATATTCGGGCAAGACTTCAGCCCGAACGCGCGATCCTTCTCGACTCCCTCGCTGACGCACTGCGGACGAACGTAGGACAAGTAGCCTCTCTCAAGCCGGATATCCGTGCCCTCAATCGCGCTGCGCAAAGCGGCCTCGCGCTCCAGCCGCATCCGCATCTGATATTCCCGGTCCTTCCGGTCGACGTATTCTTCGGTATACGCGCGGTATCGCTCCTTCTCCTCACCGACCGGCTCCGAGCACAGCGACGTGATCTGCTCGGTCGTGAACCCCCTGTCCAGATAAAATTGGATATCGTCGCGGGAGCATTCCGCCCACGCGAAGGGAGCGAAAAACAGAAGCAACGAAGCCGTCGCGCGAACGTTCATGAAGATTTCAGCATGGAGAGGCTTTTCTGTCTTTCTGTCGCCCGAGGATGCTCGACCTCCCAGCGGCGGTACTCTTTCCAAGCCTTGAGAACGCTGCCCGCGCGAGGCCGCCAGAGTCGCTGATGACCATGACTCGCGACGGCAGGTCCATCCAGCGGAGCCAGTCAAAACTTCCGCACGGTACTCGGTGAAAAAATATCTCATTTCAATAGCGACCATTTCTCTAAACGCGCATCCTCAATCGGATCGAAATAGGCCGCGCGCTGAAAAAGAACGATGGCTAGAAAGCTAATACAGAATGTCAGGATGAGCAGAACATACATGACTGCTCGCTCACTCGCGGATCACGCGCCCGGCCTTTCGCCTATCAGCCCATGAAGTCGAAGTCAGAATCCGTCAGGTCTGAAGCGGTGAAATTCTCAAGCGTGATCGTCCAGTCAGGATCAGTGTCTCTCTGATTCGGACCCGACGTCGTCTCGCCCGGCTTCGGCTTGTAGAACTCTTGGATTTTCGTGTGCTTGCCATCTTGGAAGATATCCAAATTACGGATCGAGGTGATCCCATCCTTCACGATTTTAAGTATGTCACTGCCGAACTTCTTAAATTCGAGGATAGTATCGTGTCCGAGCAGGCCGGAAAACTTAAAAGTATCATCGCCCTTGCCGCCGTTCATCGTGTCATCACCGGCGCCGCCGTCTATCTGGTCATCGCCTCCCCACCCTCGGATCGTGTCAACGCCCGACCCGCCGTCTATCTTGTCGTCATCATCGCTGCCGTTAATTATGTCGTTGCCCGCGCCGCCGTCTATCGTGTTCTTGCCAGCGATCCCGTATATCTCATCATTGCCCCCGCCGCCGAAAATCTTGTCGTTTCCCGCGCCGCCATGTATCTCGTCACGTTCATCCCCGCCCTTCAGCGTGTCGTCGCCATCATCGCCTTTCAATAGGTTGATTCCCGCGCCGCCTTCGATAACGTCATCACCCTTGCCGCCGAACATCTTGTCGTCGCCCTCGCCTCCCTTCAGCGTATCGTTGCCGCCCCCGCCATATATCTCATCATCGCCCTTGCCGCCTTCGATAGTATCGTTTCCTTCGGCGCCATTTTGGCTTTCGCCTTCGGGAGTCAGTTTCGGGTTGGAGCCGTCCGCGAGCATGTCGCCGAACAGAACGTCGTCGCCATCGCCTCCCTCGATCATGTCGTTGCCCGACCCTCCGCGTATTGTGTCCTTGAGCGCGCCGCCGGTGATCTCGTCATTTCCTTCATCGCCGCTCATCGTGTTCCGGTCATTGCCACCGGTCATAACGTCGTTCCCCTCGCCGCCGGACATCGTGTTATGACCATCGCCCCCGGTCATCGTGTCGTTGCCCGCGCCGCCGCGCATCGTGTCAGCGCCAGCACCGCCTTTCATAGTGTCGTTGCCCGCGCCGCCATCCATCTCATCATCGCCATCGCCCCCGGTCATCGTGTCCTTGCCCGCTCCGCCTTCCATATAGTCGTCGCCATCGCCGCCGCGCAACGTGTCGTTGCCCTCGCCGCCGAATAGGTCGTCGTCACCCGGGCCGCCGAACAGACGATCGTTGCCCCCTTCCCCATATAGCGAGTCATTGCCCAAGAACCCGTATATCCAGTCGTTTTGATCGTCTTTCCCCTTCAGATTCCCAGCACCAGAACGATAGTTATCGGGGTCACCTGGACCGTAATAGTCTTCAAAATCGGACTCGGGGGTACCTTCAGTTTTTTCTCTAGCCATTTTGTTCTTCAGTAGCGTTGTTGTTATCAGACAGGGCGAAGTCAGCGCCTCACCCCATGAAGTCGAAATCGGAATCGGTCAAGTCCGAAACATCTACTATCCAGAGCTCGATGCTCCAGTCACCGTCGGGCCCGGTGATTATCGCGCCGCCTGTTCTGCTCTGCTCGATGGTCAAGTCCTCGAACGTCAAGCCCATTTCTTCCGCGAACACGATCATGTCCTCGCCGTCTTGGAAGTCCTTGATTATGTCGTCACCTTTATGGCCTGCGAAAGTGAAGCTATCAGCGCCCTCGTCGCCGGACATCCGATCATCGCCCTGGCCGCCGTGCAGAACGTCATCGCCCTTGCCGCCGCCCAACCGATCATCGCCCTGGCCACCGAGCAACGTGTCATCGCCGTCGTGGCCTTCCATCATGTCATCGCCCCGGCCGCCTTTCATCCAATCGTCGCCATCATTGCCGAACAGAAAGTCATCGCCCCGGCCGCCTTTCATCTTGTCGTCGCCGGCGCCGCCGTGCAACATGTCGTCACCCTTACCGCCTTTCAGAACGTCATCGCCCCCGCGCCCCCCTAGCCGGTCGTCGCCGTCACCGCCGAACATCTTGTCGTCGCCATCGCCGCGGCCGACAAAGTCATTGCCTGCGGTACCAACGTAATCGTAGTCCGCGTTGTAATCCTGCCACCATTTAAGGAAAGAATCGTCCGTAAGGATCGGGTGTCCTGTTTTCCAGCTGCTCATGGTTTGCTCCCTCTCAATTTAGAATCATTTCGCGACGGGAATTGTATCACCCTCGCTCATTTTCGCGCCAAATCTTGCAAACTGGAATTCGAAAGGGCAGCACCCAGGACATCATTAATGATCCGATGTCGCGAAAGCCCTCCGAACGGGGGGTCCGCCAGACTCCAGACGCGATAGTGAAAGTGTGTTAACGCCTCGACCGGCGACGCTCGCCACCGGCGCGTTCAGGCCGCGAAACGCGGCCTGAACCGAAGACGTGACAGCATGGACGGAGAATCGGCCTTGAAGACCATCCGCCATCCTCACCAGCGGAATTCCGCCTCCAACGCCATGGCGCTCTCGTCCGTCTCCCGACACCTCGCCTCGAACGACATCGAGAGCGCGTCCGTCAAGCCATAGCGCGCGCCTGCGCGCCACGTGTCCGAGGATCGATCTACTGGCGAATCAGCGCCTTGATAGCACGGTTGGCCCCGCGCGCGAATCGCTCCCGATCATATTTTTCCATTTCGAGGCCGCTCCCCGGCGTACAGCCATTCCACCTCTCCTCGGCTCCGAACCAGATCGTGGCGGTCGCCATCGACCATCACCTCAGCGGCCAGCGGCCGGGAATTGTAGAAGCTGCCCATGGAGGCCGCGTAGGCCCCGCAGGAGAGCGCCGCCAGCAATTCTCCCTCCTCCACCGAGAGGCGCCTGGATCGACCAAGAAAATCGGCCGTCTCACACACCGGGCCCACGACGTCGCAGTTCACGCGCTCCCGCCCCTCCTCCCGAATGACCGGCACGATCTCGTGCCAAGCCCCGTACAGGGCCGGGCGCATCAGCTCGGTCATGGCCGCGTCCACCACCACGAAGCGCCCGTCCGTCGCGGGCTTAACGTATTCCACCCGGGTCAGCAGCACGCCCGCGCCGCCCATGACGTACCGTCCCGGCTCGATGATCAAGGACAGGGGTCGCTCCCCTATCGCTTCGCGCAAACCCGCCGCGTAGGCATCGACCGACGGGGGCTTCTCGTCGCGATAGCGAATCCCGAGACCGCCGCCGACATCCAAATATTCGAGCGCGATCCCCTCGTCGCGCAACCGGTCCGCCAGCCCCGCCAGTTGTCGCGCGGCCGCGAGGATCGGCTCCACGTCGACCAGCTGGGAACCGACGTGACAGGCCACTCCGCGAATTTCCAGCCCATCCAGACGATTCGCGAGACGGTAGGTCTCCAGCGCCTGGTCCCAGGGAATGCCGAACTTGCTGCCACGAAACCCCGTGGCGATGTGCGGATGCGTGTCCACGTCGATGGCGGGATTCACGCGCAGGGAGACCGGGGCCGTCTTCCCCTCCTCGCGCGCGATGCGAGAGATCCGCTCCAGCTCGCTCGTCGACTCCACGTGAAAAGCCCCGATGCCAGCATCCAAGGCCCACCGGATCTCCTCCGAAGTCTTGCCAACGCCCGAGAAGACCGACTTCGACAAATCGCCGCCCGCCGCGCGCGCGCGCGCTAGCTCGCCTCCAGAAACGAGATCGAAGGCGCAACCCAGTTCCGCCAGGCGTTGCAGCACGGCGAGGTTTCCGTTGGCCTTGACCGCATAGCAGATGCGGCAGGACAGATCGGAGAACGCCGTTCGCAACTCCACCACTTGGCGCGTCATCGCGGCGGCGGAATACACGAAACATGGCGTGCCGTATTCCTCCGCGATCCGTTCCAAGGGAACGGATTCGGCATGCAATCTTCCGTCCCGATAAAGAAAGTCTCGCATCAAGAGCTGGTCGCGACGCCTGGCGGGGGATCAAGCGGCCCCATCTGTCCGCAACCGGCCAGCGCCCCGCCCAGCGCGAGGCCCAGAAAAAACCATCGAAAAACGCTCATGCGACCTCTCCTGTCGGCGTGGCGCTTACTATACTATGAGGGCTTCCTCCAGACCCCGCCGCAATGGTGCCCGCTCCACCCCATGAGCAGTCCCGACGCCCTGATCCTGGAACCCGACGACGGCCCCGCGCGCTCCGCGCTGGTCTGGCTGCACGGACTGGGCGCCAACGCGAGCGATTTCGCGGACCTGAGCCGCCAGTTACGCTGCCCGGGCCTGCGCGTGATCGCGCCGCAAGCCACGCCACAGGCCGTCACGATCTTCGGCGGACAGGTCGCCCCTTCCTGGTTCGATATCCTGCCGGAGCCAGGCGGGCGCGTCACCAGCGATCTGGCTGGACTGGAAGCGAGCGCCCGGCGCGTCCGCGACGAGCTCGAGAAACAGCGGAAAGCCGGGATTGAGCGACTTGCCATCGGCGGGTTCTCCCAAGGCGGTGCCCAGGCGCTGTTCACCACGCTGACCCATCCCGAGCCTCTCGCCGCGGTCGTCTGCCTTTCCGGCTATCTGCCGCAGGACGAATATTTAGCGCGGCGGGCCGACCGCCTGACATCGCGAACTCCCGCGTTCCTGGCCCACGGAACCGCCGACGAGGTCGTTCTCCCCGAATATGGCGCGGCATCCCGAGACTGGCTGCGCGCGCGCGGGATGTCCGTCGACTGGCATGGCGCGGACTTCGGTCACGCCGTCACCGAGGAGGAGCTCGCCGCGCTCGGCGAATTCCTGCGTCGCCACCTGGACTGAACCGGTTCAGGGCAGCTTCGGCATCGCCAATGGCCCGGCCGCGAGCTCCTCGCGCGCCCGCGCCACTCGCGCGCGCACCGCGTCGGGAGCGGTGCCGCCGTGCAGCCCACGCGCCGCGACCGACTGCTCCGGGGTTAGCGACTTGAGCAGCTCGGCATCGATGGCCGGGCTGAACCGCCGGGCCTCCTCAAGCTTCAGCGCGTCCAGAGTCACGCCACGCTCCACCGCGTGGGCGACGATCTTCCCGGTGACGCGATGCGCGTCCCGGAACGCCACGCCACGGGCCACCAGCGCGTCCGCCAAGTCCGTGGCGGTCGAGTAGCCGCCCGCGGCCGCCTCCCGCAGCCGTTTCCGATCGAACGTCATCGCCCGCGCCAGTGGCCCCAAGATCGACAGGCAAGCGCGCGCGGTGTCCAGACTATCGAACAGAGGTTCCTTGTCCTCTTGGTTGTCTCGGTTGTAAGCCAGGGGTTGCGCCTTCATAAGCGTCAGAAGCGCCTGCAGGTTTCCCACGACTCGCGCGCTTTTGCCACGGACCAGTTCCAAAACGTCCGGATTCTTCTTCTGCGGCATGAGCGAGGATCCGGTGCAGTGCTCGTCTGGAAGATCGACCCAGCCGAACGCCGGGCTGGCCCACAGGATGATCTCCTCCGCGATCCTGGACAGATGCACCATCAGGATCCCCAAGACCGCGCAGGTCTCGATCGCGAAGTCCCGGTCGCTGACCGCGTCCAGGGAGTTGTCGCAAAGATCGTCAAATCCCAAGAGGTCCGCCACGTAGCGCCGGTCCAGCGGATAGCCGGATCCGGCCAGCGCCGCGGCCCCGAGCGGCAAGACGTTGGCGCGCCGAAACGCCTCCGCCAAGCGTTGCCGATCACGCCTGAGCATCTCGTGCCAAGCTAGAAGATGGTGGCCCAACGTGATCGGTTGCGCCGTCTGCAGGTGAGTGAACCCCGCCATCAAGGTCTCCGCTTCCACCTCGGCCCGCTCGACCAAAATCGACTGCAGGGCATGCGCCTCGGCGTCCAGTCGCGCCTGCTCGGCCCGGACGTACAGCCGTAGATCGGTGGCCACCTGGTCGTTGCGGGAGCGGCCGGTATGGAGCTTCTTGCCGACCTCCCCAACCTCAGCGACCAGCATCGCCTCAATGTTCATGTGCACGTCCTCAAGCCCCGGATCCCACTCGACCTCACCGGCATCGATGCGCGCTCGCGTCCGTGCCAGCCCCTCGACGAGAGTCTCGCATTCCTCCTCGCTAATCACGCCCGCCCGACGCAACGCGCGGGCGTGCGCCACCGAGCCCTGGATGTCATAGGGATACAAGCGCTGGTCGAAGTGGACGGACGCGGTGAACGCCTCCACCTGACTGTCGGTCGCTTGGGCGAACCGACCGGCCCAGGGCTTCGCTGTAGAATCGGGCATGTCGCTCCCACGAGTTTGGCGCTATTTTATGCTAGCGCGCGCATCCTCTCGCGAACCCCGGCCTCCCGCGTGAACCAGACGGACCTCCCGGCATCTTTCGAAGATAAAGTCGCCGTGCTGATCGACGGCGGTCTCGAGATGTACTGGGACCGTGCCGTCTCCATGAGTCGGGCCCAGCGCGAGGCGGTCGCCCGGATGGAGGCGAAGCTTCTGGAAGGCTTCGAGGTGGACGGCGCGCGCTATGAGCGACCGGACTCCCTCAAGCGAGCGCAACTGGCCGCCAGCCTGATCCCGCAGGCGCTCCAGCGCGACGACGATTCGCTCGCCGCCGTGGCGCTGGCCCTGACGTGCTCCTCCCTGCCCGACCTGAAGCAGATCCAATACCGTCGGCGACAAGATGGCGGCTGGGACATCGCGTTCGTGAGCGACCGCCCGTACTCGCCGGACGAGCGCCCCATCCGATTAACGCCGCGAACGTCATGAGCGGTTCCCTGTGCCGAATCGCCACTCGCCGCAGCCCGCTAGCCGTCCGGCAGGCCGAGATGGTGGCCGACGCGCTCGCCCGGGAGCATGGTCTGAACGTTGAGTTGTTGCGCGTGCGAACCGAGGGCGACCAAGTCCTGGACCAGCCACTGTCCGAGATCGGTGGCAAAGGCTTGTTCGTCAAGGAACTGGAACGCCGACTGCTATCCGGCGACGCTGACCTCGCGGTTCACTCAATGAAGGACGTGCCGGCGGACCTTCCGGACGGCCTCGCGCTGGCGGCCATCTGCGCCCGCGCCGATCCCCGAGACGGCGTGATCGCCCTCCATAGCGAGACGCTCGCGACCCTGCCCGCGGGCGGCCGCGTCGGAACGTCCAGCCTGCGACGCAAGGCGCAGTTGCGGGCGCGATTTCCAAGTTTGGAATTCCGAGACCTGCGCGGCAACGTCGGCACTCGCCTGAAGCGTCTGCGGGATGGAGAATTCGAGGCGATCGTGCTGGCTCGAGCGGGTCTGGCCCGCCTGGGCCTGGACGAGCGAATCACCCAGACCCTTACCACTGAAGAGTGCCTGCCCGCGGTCGGCCAAGGCGCGCTTGGCATCGAGGTCGCGGAAGATCACTCGCGCGCCCGCACCTGGGTCGCCGCGCTGCATGACGACGCGACCGCCACCGCGGTGGCCGCGGAGCGCGCGGTCAGCCGCGCGCTATCCGGCAGTTGCCAAATCCCCTTGGCGGCCCACGCCACTCGCGCCTCCTCCCAAGGGATTCGCTTGCGCGCCTGCCTCGCCCGCCCGGACGGTAGTCTGATCCTGCGCGCGGCGACCGAGGGGGAGCCGGAAGCCGCCGGCGCGCGGGCCGCGAAGCGATTGCTGGACCAGGGCGGCGCAGACATCCTGGCCGAGCTGGGAGTCGAGGGCTACGCATGAACGCCGCGCTCGCGGGCCACCGAATTCTGCTGACCCGCCCAGAGGGACAGGTCGGGCCGATCACGGACCGGTTGCGCGCGAGCGGGGCGAAGATCGCCCACTTCCCCGCCATCCGCGTCACCTTGCTTCCTCCGAACCGGGCGGCGCTGGCCACGCTCGCGCGGGCGACGATCCTCGTCTTCGCGAGCGCCAACGCGGCGCGGGGCCTCGCGTCGGGCCCGGATTCGCTGACGCGGATCGTCCCTCATTCCACCAAGATCGCCGCCATTGGCCCGGCCACGGCTCGGACCCTGCGGGAGCTCGGCTTGAAGCCAGAGCTCGTCGCCCCTCCCCCGCACGACAGCGAAGCTCTGCTGTCCATGCCCGATCTGCGGGAACTCGAGCGCCAGCGCGTCATCATCGCTCGCGGGCGAGGCGGACGCGAGACGCTGGCCGAAGAAATGAGGCGGAGAGGCGCCGACACGCGGTATCTTGAGGTCTATCGGCGAGATCCTCCAACCCGCGCGCTGTCCTTCACGGCGATGCCGGGCGGGCGACCGGAAGCGATCTGCGTCACTAGCGTGGAGGTCGCCGAGAATCTTCTGCGATGCGTCGCGAAAGACGAGGCTTCCATGCTTCAGGAGAGCGCGCTCATCGCCGGCAACGCGCGAATCGCCACCGCCTGCCGAAAACTCGGCTACACTGCCCTTGCGGAAATCGCCGACAATCCCGGGGACGATGCCATGATCGACGCTCTGATCCGACACTTCGCGAAGGCGCGCGCCACATGAACCGCGCCACGCGACTAGGCGTCGCCGTCGGTCTGATCGGCTGGCTGGGCCTGATCGCGGGCGGCGTTCTTCTGCACGCGCTGTGGACTGACAATCAAACTCGTTTCCTGGAGTTGCGCGACCGCCAGATCGAGACCCACAAATCGGCGCACCAAGCGCTGATGGAGGTCGATCGGCGCCTGACCGGCATCTCTGAGGAGCAAGTTCGAACCCAGGCCCTGGTGGACCAGTTCCTGGAAGAGTTGCGAATCCGCTACACGACCTACGAGACCCTGCTACGACGAAAACTGGCCCCGATCTCGACCGCGCCAGACCCGCGCCAATATCCTGTCGAGGAGCTCTCTTTCCTGTTGCAGATCGCGCGGTACAAGCAAAACTATCTCCAAGACTCTCTCGGCACGCTGAGCGCCCTGCGCCAAGCCCGGCAAGCTCTGGAGTCCCTGGATCCGGTTCACTACCACACCCTGATACAGCAGGTGGACCAGGCGATCGCGACCTTGGAGGGCTATCGAGGCGAGGAGGCGGAACACGCGCACCGCATCCTGACCGGGAGCTGGCTCGTGCTGAGCGAGAGAGCCGCGCAGTTGCGGACGGAAGTCGAGCGACAGAACCGGACCCTTCCCGCCAGCGGCTGGGACCGTATCTGGGATTCCCTCGTCGAGCATTTCGACGAGCATCTGGAAACGCGACGCGGCGCGCCCGAGGCGGTGCGGACCATTTCGGCCTACCAGCACATCCTAACCCTGCATGCCGCGCAAACCGAACTGTACTTGGCGCGTCTCGCCTTGCAATCCCACCGCTCCGATTCCTACATGCAATCTTTGGAGCGAGTCCTGACCTTGCTTTCGCAACCTGCGCTCAAGGACAGCTATCCGGCGCTGAAGCGCGATTTGGAGGAGTTGCGCGAGCGGAATCCGTTCCCGCCTTCCATTGATTTCGAGCAACTAACCCGAAACTTGGCGCCGAACCGATGAAAGCCCTGGCGCTGATCTTCGTGGCGTTGCTCGTGACCGGTCTGGCTGTCTGGACCACCCAAATCCAGGGTGGCGAGGTTATCGCGCATGTGGGCGACCGCACGATCCGAGCCTCTCTGCTGATGGCTCTGCTGCTCGGCATCGCGACGGTCTTCGGGGCGCTTACCCTCGTGGGAGCGCTGGCGCGGGCGCTAGAGACCCCGCGACGCGTCCGGAAGCGATACCGAGAGCGCCGCCGCGCCCGCGTCGACGCCCTGCTCGCGCGGGGTCTGCGCGAACTTCTGGAAGATCGCCCGGAGAGCGCGCGGCAGAGCCTGGAGCGGGCGGCGCGAATGGAATCGGGGCGGGAGATTCTTCGCCTGCTGGCCGCATCAGCCTGCATTCGGTCCGGCGACCGGGACGCATGGAAAGCGCACCTGCTCTCCCTCACGGATCCCGACAGCCAGGCGGCGAGCGTCCGGCTCAAGGCGGATGGCCTGATCGCCGCGGAAGAATGGGAGGAGGCTCTGGCCGTCCTGCAGGTGCTGGCGGGTGATCGTCCGGACGATCCTCGGATCCCGAGGCAACTGGCGCGTTGCTATCGGGAATTGCGCGGCTGGGAGCGACTGCTCGAGCTGGGACGCGAGCGGGCGCGGCGCGAGAATTCGCCGCGGGCCGAAACCCAAGAATGGCTGCGCGACGCCGCCCGCCATCTGTGCGAGGACGCCGGGGAAGTGGAATTGAAGTCTTTGTGGCCAAAACTCGGGGAAGCGCGCGACGATCCGGAAGTCTTGCGCCACTACGCTGGGCGGCTCCGAGAGCTTGGGCTGTCGCATCCAGAGTTGGAGCAACACCTGCGCGAGACGCTGGACAAGCGTCTCGACGATGCGGTGATCGATCTGTACGGAACGATTCCTGGCCCTGTTAACCCGAGCATGATCAAGAAAGTCCGGAAATGGCTGGAACGGGATCCAGACCGCGTTTCACTGAGAATCGCTCTGGCGCGACTGCATAACCGCTTGGACCAGTTCTCGGAGGCCCGGGAGCAGCTGGAGGTGGCGGAGAAAGTGCGCGGAAGCCCCATGCTGTATCGGGAACTGGCGGAGACCCTGGAGCGGATGGGCGAGAGCGAGGCCGCGCGAGAGCTCTACCGGAAAGGGCTACGGTCCTTGGATGAGAATTCTTATTAAAAAATTTTGAGAATTTATTTATGCAGTTGATGAAATTGAATTTTTTATGATATTCGTTCTCTTGTTTAGCCAGAATCATCAGGGAGCGCGATAATCTTATGCTTGCCATGAAAGACGCGCGCGCGAACCGATATCATCGCTCCAAGACCGATAGCGAGACCTTGGAGCCGCGCGGGTGGCGAGCCTGCACGAAAGCGATGATTCATGACTCCTGAGCAGGTCGAAACGATGGGCCGCGTCCGGGGAGTTGGGCGAACTCGAGTTCAAGACCACCACAGGAACGCGGCGGGAGGCCGTGGCGACGGCCTGCGCCATGCTCAATCATAAGGGTGGCCTCGTGCTCTTCGGCATCGACCCTGACGGGAACGTCGTGGGTCAGCATGTCGGCGAGCGGACGATTGAGGAAGTGAGCGCCGAAATCCAGAGAATCGATCCTCCCGCGTTCCCGGAGATCGAGAGAATTCGCTTGGATGGAACGCGGGAAGTGATCGCTGTTCACGTACGCCCCGGCGGCTCGGCGCCATACCGGTATCGCGGCGTCGCCTATCGACGCGTCGGCAACGCTACACGGACCATGTCCACCGACGAATACCACCGTATTCTTTTCGAGCGCATGCACGGCGAGCGGCGGTGGGAAAACCAACCTGCCGACGGATGGTCGGTCAAGGATCTGGATGTGGCGGAAATCCAGAACATGGTCGCCGACGCAGCGCGCGTCGGTCGTCTGGATGAGCCGGGCTCCCGCGATCCGGAAGATTTGCTACGAAAGCTTGGGCTGCTTCACGACGGGGCCCTGTCGCGGGCGGCCACGGCGCTGTTCGGAAGCGAGGAGCGCATCGAGTCCGACATGCCGCAGTGCCTGCTCCGCGTCGCCCGGTTCCGGGGTCTTGATCGCTCGAGATTCCTCGACAACCGCCAGTTCGTAGGCAACGCCTTCGCGTTGCTTTCCCACGCCGAGCGATTCCTGCGCGAGACCATCCCCATCACCAGCCGCTTCGCGCCAGACCAATTCACCCGTATCGATGAGCCGCTCTACCCTTTCATGGCGATACGAGAAGCGGTGGCCAACGCTATTTGTCACCACGACTACGCCATCAGTGGTGGCTCCATCGGACTCGCGGTTTACGACGACCGGCTAGAGATCACGTCGGCTGGCCCGCTGCATTTCGGGCTCACGCCAGACGACCTGTTCATCCCGCATGAATCGAAGCCCTGGAATCCTCTAATCTCCAGGACCTTCCACCGGCGCGGCATCATTGAGGAATGGGGACTCGGCACCATCAAAATGGCGGAACTAGCGACCGACGCTGGGTTGCCCCACCCCGAGATCGAAGAGAGAAACGACTGCGTGACCGTGCGCTTCCGGCGAAACCTCGACTCTATGCTTCAGCGGAACGAGACTCATCTAACAGAGCAACAGTACGCGATTCTTCGACTGTTGCGAGGTTCCGAGCGAGCGCTCGCCCTCCGAGAAATTCGCTCTTTGATCGGACCGCGAGCGAATGAGCGTCGTTTGCGAGAAGATCTCGCCATTCTGCGGTCAAAAAAATTCGCGGAATTGATCGGCCATGGTCGAGGAGCTCGCTGGAAATCAAGACGAACGGGCCCCCTGGCTTAATCCCGGCTTAATCTGGCTTAATCGAACTCAGGCGATCAAGAGGATAGTAAAAAAACTTTATGAATCAATATTCTGTGCTATATCCTTCCGATTCTGGTGAATTCTGGCTAATTCGGCAATCAATCCGAAGCCAAGGATCTATGTCTCTATAGAACAACCCTTACTATTACGCTTCACATTCATGAAATCATCCACTGACAAATCCATGATCGTCAATCTCAAAGATTCCGATGCGCTCTTTCCCGAAGATACGGAGACATCGCCGCGACGATCGCCGTCCTGCGCGACCTGCGACTGGACCTTCTGCTGGACAGCGACGAGGCCTAGCCCGAAGCGAGACGCGCCCTGAATTCGATCATCACGCCAGGCTACTCCCGAAAGTTCGGACCCAATAATCAAGCGCGACGTCCTGGCCGATCAGCTGGGCCTCAGCCTCATCGACGAGGACGACCTTCAAGCCGCCATGAACTGGTCGCCGTCGTGGCAAGAACAGATCGAGCGAGAGTTGGTCCAGCACCATCTCCGGGACGGAGCGAGGGCGCTGTACGACCTGACTCCAGTGGATCTGAAGGACCAGATTCCGGTGTGTCAAGAAGATTCGCGTTCCCTTTTCTGGGACCCTGACCCGCTGGATCTCGAGCCTCGCTGGCGAGGCAGATTTCGGATGAAATTCAGCCTTCTATACGACCAGGAAGGCCACCCGCTCGCAGTGGACGTGCTTGAGGACCGCGCCACCGACCCCGCTTCGACGGAAGCGCGAATCAACCAACTTCGAGAGCGTCTCGGCCTGGATCGGATAATTCCGGTAGGAGGCTTAGGAAGGATGGCCGAAGCCCGCTTCCGGGAAGAGGTCGAGCCAACGGGGCTGGATGCAGGGGCCACGACGGCCATCTGCCAGGAGATTAACCGGATCAAGCACGCCTTCCGCGAGCTGAACAAGATGTTGGAATTTGACGAGCGACCGAAATTCCACGAGGTCGCTGACCGGGCACCCGCCTACGCGATTCTATGCATGCTGGCGCAGCATGCATGTGGTGTTGTCACATACGCGACCGAATGAAAGCCTCGCCGGACGATTTCCGCATCTTCATGAGCAACCTAGCGACCATCCACAAAAGCATGCTCAAGGTTGGCTCGAGCTCGCCGTCGTTCAAGATGACGACCACGCCGCACGGTCCGCAACGCCAAGCTCTGGACGCGCTCGGCGTGAAGCTCGACTGAACGGGGCCCCGCCGGGGAAATTCTTCAGGGGCCAAGATCGATCACTTGCCCAAAACGCTCCTGTGAAGAGCCGGATCAGTGCAGAACAGGAACTTCCGGCTCTGGCCCGTCCGGGCCGGGTGAAGGCGAGGCATGATGCATGATCATCCGCCAGCCCTCATCGTCCCCACGATAAATATTAGTCGCCAGCACGATACCGACGACGTGTTGACGCAGGTACAGGGTTTCGGCTAGATGGCTGACGGCGAACCGGTCGGCGAATTCGTCCCGATAGCGATACTCTCGCTCAAAGCGGAACGGTGTTTCCGCCTGAAAGATCTGCCTCCAGCTCTCCTCGATTTCGGCGCGCCCAGTCAACAAGGGGCCACCTGGATGAATACAGAGAATGGAGCGATCCGCCGCCCACACTTTCATCATGGCATCGACATCCTGCCGGGCGAACGCATCGTAGAAAGCGTCTTCGGCCTCAATCATGGAACGAAACATTGGGCGCGCCACCTTGCCGCTCATCATACCCTGTCCTTCGAAGACGACACTCTGGGAAAAATCGCTTCGGACGGAGGTGGGTGAGATAGGCTGAAACGTGATCGAGCCGGCAATCCGGCTCAGCTGTTGACGCGAAACGCCTTCGAGTCTGTTGAACAGGAAAGCGGAAGCGTCTGCGGACATAGGTCGGAACGGAGAAAGTTGACTGGTTCGCCTTGATCACGGCGGATATCTGAAATGGCCAAGCTCTCGATAACCGCCGTCCGCGCGTCCGGTTCTCACGCGATCACGTCCGAACGAGTTCGGGGTCCATTAGGAAATCAGCCGTACCCAAAAATCGCGCTAACTCGAAAGGCATCCTCCACATCGCCAGAACCCTTGGCATTGATCGAAAATCCCGATTCTCCGGCAGGTTGGCGGAATCACTCGTACAACCTGCCAAAACGCTTCTCCTCCAAAATCCAGCCCGCGTCAATCCTTCCCTCTTTCACGACGCGAGCCGGAGAATGATCGTTAAATCAACAAGGGGAACGTCCCGTCGGCAAGAAGCGGATTCGAATTTGATTCACGGCCCCGGCTTGAAACGCCGGGGTCGCGATCACAAGTCGATCAGAAGCGAACCCTCAGCAGGACGCTCGCGCCGTAATCGTGATTGTCGCCGTCCGACGCCGCGTAGTGAGCGTCACCCGACAGCGTCGACTCTCCCTTCTCATCCAAGATCATCACGCCCCCAACGCCCACGCGCGCCCACGTAGACTCCACCTCCGAGCGCAAACGCGCTCCCGACGCCATCACGGCGCGATCCTCCGACAACTCATGCTCCACATCCAGAGAGGCGTACGTCTGGCCGTTCTCCAACAGTACCCCGATCCGCGCCTTGAAACTGTCCTCCGAGCGAAACGACGCCCGACCGCTCCCAGCAACGCCCGACACGTCGTCAAAGCCATCGACATCCACCCAAGTCCACGTCAATCCCCCGCGCGGAACCAGCGCGAAGCCGTCCATCTCCAGCCGCCTGCCGACCTCCACGCCGATCGCGTGACCCTCTCCGTCCAGACCGGACGCCACCATCCCGCGCGCCTCCGAACTCAAATCGACATCCTCGAAACGCGTGTACGAGAGTTCCCCGTCCGCGTACCAGCCGTCCTCACCCCGCCAGGTCGCTGACGCGCCCACGCCCACGCCCGAAACCTCGATCTTCCCGCCGCGCTCGACGTCCGCCTCGCCGTCACGGTAGTGCGCGCTCACCCCCAGCATAAGCCCCGGCGCGTCCGTGGGAACGACGAAGCCCGTCTCCACGCCCCAGCGCTCGAAGTCCCAAGACAGATCATGCCCGGCCGTGTCCATCGCCGTCGTCGACGTCTCCGCCTCACGCTCGCCATCGCTCGCCAAAACCCGCGCCCACGCGCCCCCGCCGTCCCGCGTCGCCGACAAGCGCGCCTGGCGACCGACTGGCGCGCTCATCTCCAGCAGCACCGACGGCAGCGCCTCGTACACCCGAGCCCGATCATGGTACTCCCGAACGATCTCCTCTTGAGACACCAGCTCGAACTCGTGATAGTCCTCGTCCGCGTATTCCCTCAAGGTCACCTTCCGCTCGATCGTCGTGTCGAATATCCCCTTCGTCTCCTTCCAATCCTGAAGCAGGTACGTCTTCCCCACTTCCACGCCCGCGAAGGTCGTGTCGGCGCTGTCGCCGTTCTGGATCTTCCCCACGACCCAGCCGATGCGCCCGTCGGCGGTCTTGCTCATCGTGATGGTCAGAGCCCCGTCCGCGTGGACCGCCACGCCCGAGGTCGCCCCGAGCCGCGCCTCCGGCCCGCCGCTCCCGATCACCAGCGTCCCGCCCTTCACCATCCGAACGCCGGCGTGGTCTCCACCGCCGCCCATCACCTTGCCGTTGATCGTGACCGTCTGGTCATATTGCCCTTTCCGGGCGTGGTCGGACGCGAAGGTCCGCATGCCCTTGACATGCACCCCGTCCTTCTTGGCCCGGATCGTCGCCATCTCCCCCACCGTGACCTCTATCTTCCCGGCTTCCGTGGCATCGTCGTAGGTGGTGGCCGTCTCCGCGTAGACCCCATGCCCGTCCGCCGTGATCGTCCCGCCCGACGCGTCGATCGTGATCGGGACGATCATCTTGGCTCTCCTGCCCCCCACATCGTCAAAGTCTTTCACGTAGGCGAGAATTCCGTCGCCCTTCGACGTGATGTCCGCCTTCGACGTGATCTTGATCTCCCCGATCTCGGTGGTGTAGGTGGAGGGATCGCCGAAGCTGAACTCCTTGCCGGGAAGCGGCTTGGGCTCCGAGCTCAAATGAATGGCGAGGATGCCAGCGGTCCTGCCTTTCAGGCCCGCCAGCTTCGGCTTGTCATCCTCTGAGAACCGATCAAGGATATCGGGCGCGTCGCCCGCGACGATCTCGCCCGCCAGGTGCTTCACGACCACGTCGTCCCAGCCCATATGCAGGGCGACCACGCCCGAGCCCTTCGCGTGGATGTAGCCCTCGTTGGTGATCGTGATGGCGCCCTCGTCGTCAGGGGAGTCGGACACCGCGTACACGCCGTGTACGCCGACCGGAGTCCCCTCGGTTCCGATCCGCGCCCCTTCGGAGACTGACACCTTGGTCGCTCCACCAGGAACTCTCTGGTCAACCGACACGCCATGCCGACCCACGGTTGGCTCGTCCCCCTCCATCCCGATCCGCGCCCCGGACTTCAGCGTCACCTCGATATCCTGATTGACGTCGGTGGTATCGGTGGGATCGCCATCCTGATAAATGCGGATCCCGTCTCCCGTTCCCCCCGTCCGGGCGATCTCGCCCGCGAGATCCACCTTGATCAGCCCGCCGTCGTGACCATAGGAATACACGTAAATCCCAGACCCCCGGCTGTTCTTCCCTTGGTCGCCCGCCGTGATCGTCCCTCCCGTCACATCGACCGTCACCGGAACCACGGATTTCTCGTTCCCATACGTCGCCACCACGATCCCGTTCACGCCAATGCTGTGCACCGGATCGGCGACGACATCAATATCGCCGCTCGACTCGATCAAGATCGAGCTGCTCGGCTCCTTCGTGGCGGTTTCCGGTTCGTCTCGATGCTCCACGTAAACCCCGCCTCTGATCCGGTTACTGCTGTCCGCCTTGTCCGCGGCCAACGGCGTGGTCGTCGTCAGCGCGTTCGTTTTCAAGGAGTCCAAATACCGAACCGGATTCTTGACCACGATCCGGCCATGATGACGAATCGTGACGCTCCCGCCCCGCTTCGCTCTGTCGGCCTTGTTCGAGATCGCCCGGATTCCCATCGATGTCACGCTCCCCTCCGCTGTCTTGATCTCGATGTCGCCCTTCCCGTCGTGCTTCGCGTAAATCCCCGCGTAATGGCCGTATATCTCCCCCGCGTTCGTCACCTTGAGCTTCCCGGCCGGATAGTTTTCGTCACCATCCACGTCCACGAACGCGGCGTGAACCCCGTACCGTCCCGCCGGCGCCGTCGCGCTCCCGATCATCGCGTCCTTCCCCACCATCACCTCCACCATGCCCTCCGTCGTCCCCTGGTCGTCATCCTTGTCGTACGCCACGTACACCCCGTCGTTCTGGGAGCCCAGCTTGTGATCTGGATGGATGAACGTCTCCGTCTCTCCCTCGTACGTGGCTTCCACCGTCGTCCGGGTCGCCCCGTTCACGACTTTCACGGCGCCATCCAGAAGAACTTTCAGAGTGCCTTCCCCGTCCAGGTGGATCCCTGGAAACGCCTCGCTCGGGGTCGCGGGAAGCTTCGTGGCGGTGATGGTGACCGTGCTCGCCCCGGAAGGCTTCACGGTCAAGGTCAGGCCCCCAGTCCGACCCTCATACTTGATCGGGGAGCCGTCGTCTTTGGTGTAGCTCGCGTCGCCGCAGGTGATCGCGTTGGTGCTGGGCGTGCCGCAATTCCCCGTGGTTCCCGCCTCGGCGGAGCTTGGAATAAGCGGAATCGATAGAACGGCCGTCAATCCGGCCAAAACGGTCAGGAAACGGAGGCTATGCCCCCCCCCCCCCCCCCTTACGCGGGAAGACGACGACGCGACGCGAAGCGCGGCGCGAATCTTGGAAACGGACGGACTCTTGATCATTGTTGTTCCTCTATTCGGTTCCAGCGTTCAGATGACCGTGGATTATACATGCGCCCAGCACCCGCGCGCGTCCCATTTCCGTGGATGGCGGGCTGAGGCCGCCCATCGGGAAGACTCTCCACCCGCTCAACGAGCGCGCGGTCGCGATGACGGGTTTAGAATACGCGCATGATCGGCTCTCGCTATTATGCCGCCATCTCGCCTTGGACCGCCCTAGCCGCGGTCGTCAGTTGGAGTTTGACCGTGGCGCTGGTCTTCAATCTCTTGAGTGGCCCTTTCGAGGCGCGCTCCTGCCAGACCGGTTGCGCGCAGAGCTTGGCGCTCGTCTCGTTCCTCGTCGCGGTCGCCGGAACTCTCTTCGGCCATCGGCCTCCCCGCCATCCGGTGACCACGCTGTGCCTGCTGTCCATGCTGGGCCTGATCGTCATTTACCTGACGACCTTTTTCATCGGGGTGCTGCTCGGCTGACTGGCCCCCACAGCCCTCGGATCGCGGCGATTCCCTGCGCGCCAGCCTTGACGGCCGCGGCTTGATCCTCTTGGCGCATTCCTCCCAGCGCGTATACCGGCAACGCCGCGTCGGCGATCATCGCCGCGAACGCCGCCCAACCCAGAGCCCGCGGCGAGTCGCGCACCGGCGACATCACCGCGAAGTCGGCATCAATCCGAACCGCTCGCTCCAGTTCCTGAGGATTGTGACAAGACGCGCCCACGAGCGAATCCTTCGGCAATGGCCGGGAAGCCAAGCGCATGAGGCGCGCGCCGCTCAAATGCGCCCCGTCCGCGCCAAGCCGGAGCGCGCGCTCGGGCTCGCCGTTCAGGACGATCCTCGCTCCCGCTGATCGGGACAGCGCGATGGCCTCTCGCGCCAATCGATCATACGCTGGTCCCGAAAGCGAGCGGACGCGTAGCTGGATCAATCGCGCGCCGCGCCCCAGCGTCGCCGACAGGTCGGCACGCCAGCGCTCCAGGTCTCCGGCGGGGTCCGCGCTGATCGCGTACCGCGACGGCAGCTGAAGCGCGCGAATCACCGGAAGGCTAGCGGGCGGAGTGGCCCATTCCCCGAGGCGCGACAGCGGAATCCAGCGCACCTCCTGTCCTTCGCGTCCTCTCGCGGTCCCGTCCCAGGCCAGAACCTGGAACGTCTCGAAGTCCATATCGAATTCCGGATAGGAATAAGGAAAGCGGATCAACCGCCGCCACGCGCGCGCCTGAACGCCGATCTCCTCTTCCAGCTCGCGCGCCAAGGCGCGCGGCGCGCTCTCGCCCGCCTTCCTCTTTCCACCGGGAAACTCCCATTTTCCGCCCTGGTGCGCGCCAGCGGCGCGCTTCGCGAGCAACACTCTCGGCTCGCCATTCCTCTGATCGAGCATGGCCCCCACGACCACAGCCATGGACTTCGCCATGGAATCAGGTTCGGTATTCGGCGTTGATTTTCACGTAATCGTAGGACAGGTCGGACGTGTAGATTCGCGCCCGCGCCTCGCCCACTCCCAGATCCACGCGAATCTCGAACTTATCGCGGGCCATGACCGCCCGGCCTCGCTCTTCCGCGTAGTCCTCCGCCACGACTCCGCCCGCGACCACCCGCTCGTCGTCGAGCCAGATCCCGACCTGATCGATGCGCGAGAGGTCTCCGGCGCTACGCCCGACGGCGGCCAGAATCCGGCCCCAGTTAGGATCGCCGGCGAACGCCGCCGTCTTGACCAGAGGCGAGTGCGCGATGGCCCGCGCCACCGCTTGGGCCTGCTCCGCGGTGGCGGCCCTCTCGACCCGGATCGCGAGAAGACGGGTCGCGCCCTCGGCGTCGCGCACGATGGCCTGGGCCAGCTCCTCGCAGACCTCAATGACGGCGCGCTCCCAGTCCTCCACCCCTGCATCCTCCAGTTCCGCAAGCGCCACGCCGCTGGCTCCGGTCGCCAGCAGCGCGCACGCGTCGTTGGGGGACGTGTCGCCGTCCACGGTGAGCGCGTGGAACGAGCTCTCGAGGGCGCGGTCGAGCGCATGCTCCAGAACCACCGCGTCGACCGCCAGATCGGTCGCGACGAAGGCCAGCATGGTCGCCATGTCCGGACAGATCATGCCCGCGCCCTTAGCCATTCCGGTGACGCGAAAGCTCTTTCCTCCGCTCTTGATCTGGCGCCCGACCAGCTTGCTTCGGGTATCGGTCGTCAGGATCGCCCGCGCCGCCTCCGGCCAAGAGTCGGCGGACAGGTCCCGTCGCAGATCCGGGAGCCGCGCCTCGATCTTCTCCACGTCCAACGGCTGGCCGATCACTCCGGTCGAGAACGGAAGGACCTCGCGCGGCTCGATCCCGAACGCCGTCGCGGCCGACTCGCAACACCGCCGGGCATCGGCACGGCCACGCTCGCCCAGCCCAGCGTTGGCGCAACCGGCGTTGATCAGCAGCAACCGGGGCGTGGAGGCTTCCAGATGCTCGCGCGCGATCTCCACGGGAGCGGCGCGGAACCGATTGGTCGTGAAGACGGCGGCCGCGCGCGTCCCGGGCGCCAGCTCCAGCACCGCCAGATCCGACCGCTCTCCGGCGGCCAGGCCCGCGCTCGCGGCGGCCAGCCGCGCTCCGGGCACCGGTCGCCAGCTCATGCCGCCTTGCGGGCTCGCGCGCCGCAGCAATGCTTGTATTTCTTGCCCGAGCCGCACGGGCAAGGCTGATTTCGGCCAATTTTTTCGGACGCGCCGCGGAACGGCGGGAGCGGCGGCGGGACGCTAGCTCTCTTCGGCGGACTCGAGGGGGCCCGCGCGGAGGACGGGGAAGCGGCCCGCTCCGCCGGAGCGTGCCGGTAATCCAGCTTGGACATCGCGGTGGCCGGCCTCTCCAGCGAATCCAGCTCCTCCGGGGAGCCAAGGCGCAAGCGGCACAGCAACTGAATGAAATCGCTCTCGATCCGGTCCATCATGGACTGGAACAGCTCGAAGGCCTCGCGCTTGTACTCCTGCTTGGGATTCTTCTGCGCGTAGCTGCGCAGGCCGATCCCCTGGCGCAGATGGTCCATCATCGCCAGATGCTCCTTCCAGTGCATGTCCAGCGTCGTCAGCAGAAGATCCCGCTCCAAGTGGCGCATCGCTTCCGGCGTGATCGCCGCCTCCTTGTCGCGCAGCTTCCGCTCGACCGCCTCGTGGACGCGCTCGGACAGAGTCTCGGCGTTCAGCTCCGGCTCCCGCTCCAGCCACGCGCGCGCTGGCGCGTCCACCCCGAAGCTCTCCGCCAGCGTCCGCTCCAGGCTCTCGACGTTCCACTGCTCCTCCACGCTGTCGGGCGGAACGTGGTCCCGAAAGGTCCGGTCCACGACGTCCACGCGGATCGAGGCCACATGATCGGACAGGTCCTCGGATTCCATGATCTGGTCGCGCTGCTCGTAGATCAGCGCGCGCTGGTCGTTGATCACGTCGTCGAACTCCAGCAGGTGCTTGCGGATGTCGAAGTTGCGCGCCTCCACCTTGCGCTGGGCGTTGCCGATCGCCTTGGTGACCCATGGGTGCTCGATCACCTCGCCCTCCTTCATGCCGAGGCGCTGCATTAGCGTGGACATCCGCTCCGAGGCGAAGATGCGGATCAAGCTATCCTCTAGGGACAGGTAGAACCGGCTGGAGCCTGGGTCGCCCTGGCGCCCCGCGCGCCCGCGCAGCTGATTGTCGACGCGCCGGGACTCGTGACGCTCGGTGCCGATGATGTGCAGGCCGCCAGCGGCGACGACCTGATCGTGCCGGGCCTGCCACGCCGCCTTATCGACGGCGGCCTCCGGCTCTCCCGGACTCGCCTCCAGCGCCCCGCCAAGCACGATGTCGGTGCCGCGTCCGGCCATATTGGTGGCGATGGTGACCGCGCCAGGCCGCCCGGCCTGGGCGATGATGCGCGATTCCTGCTCGTGAAACTTGGCGTTCAGGACCTGGTGCTCGATTCCCGCCCGCCGCAACAACTCGGACAGCAGCTCGGAGTTGGCGATCGAGGTCGTGCCGACCAGCGCTGGCTGGCCGCGCCGAACGCAGTCCCGAATGTCCTCCGCCACCGCCTCGTACTTTTCTTTCGCGGTCAGAAACACCATGTCCCCGAGGTCCTCGCGCGCCATCGGCAGATGGGTCGGGACGACCACCACCTCCAGACCGTAAATCTGCTGGAACTCGAAGGCCTCGGTGTCGGCCGTGCCCGTCATGCCCGACAGCCTGGAGTACAGCCGAAAGTAGTTCTGAAAGGTGATGGACGCGACGGTCTGGTTCTCCGCCTCGACCGCCACGCCCTCCTTGGCCTCGACCGCCTGGTGCAGGCCGTCCGACCAGCGCCGGCCCGGCATCTTGCGCCCGGTGAACTCGTCGATGATGACGATCTTGCCGTCCTCCGAGACGATGTAATCCCGGTCCCGCTGGAACAGGGCCCGGGCGCGCAGGGCGGCGTTGACGTGGTGCAGCAGGCGAATGCTCCCGGCCTCGTACAGACTCCCCCCGCGCGGGATCAGCCCCTCGGCGGCCAGCCGCTCCTCGACCCGATGGTGGCCGTCCTCGGTCAGATAGACCTGACGCGCCTTCTCGTCGACGCGGTAGTCTCCCGGCCCGTCCTCTTCCCGCTGCGGCTGGAGCTCGCGCGCCATATGGTTCATTTTCTGGTAGAGGTCGACGCGGTCCTCGGAGGGGCCCGAGATGATCAGGGGCGTGCGCGCCTCGTCGATGAGGATCGAGTCCACCTCGTCGACGATGGCGAAATCCTGTCCGCGCATGACCCGGTGGTCGGCCCGGAACACCATGTTGTCGCGCAAGTAGTCGAAACCGAACTCGTTGTTGGTTCCGTAGGTCACGCCGGCGGCGTAGGCCTCGCGGCGCCGGACGCCGTCGAGCCCTTGGGTGATCACGCCCACGCTCAGGCCGAGCCGCTCGTAGACCGGACGCATCCAGTTCGCGTCGCGCCGCGCCAGGTAGTCGTTGACGGTCACCACGTGCACGCTCTCGCCGGCCAGCGCGTGCAGGCAGGCCGGCAGGGTGGCGGCCAAGGTCTTGCCCTCGCCGGTGCGCATCTCCGCGATTCCGCCCTCGTGGAGCACGATTCCGCCGAGCAGCTGGACGTCGAAGTGCCGCATGCCCAGCGCCCGGCGCGCGGCCTCCCGGACCAGCGCGAAGACCTCCGGCAACAGCGCGTCGAGCGTCTCCCCCGCGGCGAGACGAGCGCGGCACCGATCGACGCGCTCGCGCAAGCCCGCGTCGTCCATGTTCCGCAACGCGTCCTCCCGCTCGTTGATCGCGAGGACCGTTCGCTGGTGTCGCTTGAGAAGCCTCTGGTTTCGGCTCCCGAAGAGTTTTCGGACTAAGGAATCGAGCATCGCGGGATCGCCGAAATTACGCGCGGCCGGCCGCGCCTCAGCGGCGCGCGGGCGAGAACGTCGAGGTCAGGGGATTGGCGGCCTCGCCGGCCCGCGCCATCAGACCGTCCTCGTTCCGCCATTCCATGGATTCCCTGACGCCCGCCGCCGCGCGCCGAAGGCTTTGCCAAGAATCGAGGCATGCCGGATAATGGAGGAGCTCGCCCGTCCAGACCCATGAAGAAGCTGCTTGAGCATATCGATCCTCATCTGCTGGCCCGCATCCGCCTGCAACTGGCCATCACCAAGTGTCTACGGCGACAGCTCCCCGAATCGCTGGGCGAGCGGTGCTGGTGCAGCGGCGTCGACGGGTCGGCGCTGACGGTCTCGATCGACGATGGCCAGAAAGCGCCGCTGATTCATTACCAGCAACGCGAGCTGCTCAAGCTCGTCAACGCCGAATTCCAGGACCGGCTGGAGCGGCCGTTGCGCCGACTTCAGGTTCGCGTCTCCGCGCGCCAAGCCGAGCACGACTGAGATCCCGATCAGGCCGGGCTCGGCCGCGCCGGGCCCACGCGCGCGAAGCACGCCGGCGCCTCGCGGGCGTCCTCGAAACTCACGAGCTCCCAGGCCGATTCGGTCGCCAGCAATTTCCGCAGCAACTGGATGTTCAGCTCATGCCCGGAGCGGTAGCCCTCGAAGGCCCCGATCAGGCTGTGGCCGAGCAGGTAGAGGTCGCCAATAGCGTCCAGCACCTTGTGCTTGACGAACTCGTCGGCGTAGCGCAAGCCGCTGTCGTTGAGAATGCGATTGTCGTCCAGCACGATCGCGTTGTCCAGGCTTCCGCCCAGCGCCAGGTTGCGCTCGCGCAGGAGCTCCACCTCGTGGCGGAAGCCGAAGGTGCGCGCCCGCGCCACTTCCTTGACGTAGGAAGAGCTGGAGAGGTCCAGCGTCACGGACTGCCGGGTGTTGCGAATCGCCGGATGGTCGAAGTCGATGGTGAATCCCACCCGAAAGCCGTCGTGCGGGGTCAGGCGCGCCCACCGCCCCCCCTTCTCGTCGCGCGCCTCGACCGGCTCGCGGATGCGGATGTAGCGCTTCGGCGCGTCCTGCTCGAGCAATCCCCCGGAATGGATCAGGAACACGAACGGGCTGGCGCTGCCGTCCATGATCGGGACCTCGCCGGAATCCAGATCGACGTACAGGTTGTCGACCCCGAGCCCGGCCACCGCCGACAGCAGGTGCTCGACCGTGGAGACGTGGACGTCGCCGTTGGACAGCGTCGTGGACAGACGGGTGGCGGACACCTGGTCCGGATGCACCCGGATGCGCGTGGGCGGATCGAAGTCGATCCGCCGCAGGACCACCCCCGTGTTCACCGGGGCCGGGCTCAGACGCATGGAAGCCTTCTCTCCAGAGTGCAGACCTATGCCTTCCGCGCAAATGCTTTGCTTCAGGGTGTGCTGGCGAATCATGGCGGAACGCTTCCCATCGTCACGGGTGACGGGCGCGCGCCCGGGCCGGGCGGACGCGCGAACGCGCGCATTATTACAGAAAAAACCGTTTTTATCCAGAGCGAAGGCCGAACCGGAGCCGGACCCGCTCCCGGAGGCGCGCGCGCGCCTCCGGGAAGAGCTCGGCTTCCGAGACGCTTCCGGGCTGGGAGCGCGCTCAGTCATGCTGCTTGCGCAAGTAGGACGGGACGTCGAACTTGCCCGCCTTGCTCCAGCCCGTGTCGCGCGTGTCCCGGGCCAGGTTTCCCTCGGTGAGAGTCGGCGCCGGGGCGACCTTCTCCGCTCTCGGCTCTCTCTCGCCCGCGCCAGCCGCGCTCCCGGAAATCCGGCGCGGAGCCTTGGCGATCCATCGCGGGGCTCCTCCGGTCGTGGCGGTGGGCGACGGACCCTCCTTCGGCTCCTCGCGGACCCCGAAGCCCGCCACCACGATGGTCACCTTGAGCTGGTCGCCCATGCTGTCGTCGTAGGTCGTGCCCATCACGACCTCCGCCTCTTTAGCCTGAAGCGGCTTGAGCTCGTCCGCGACCTGGCGGTGCTCCGCCAGCCCCAGACCCTTGCTGGTGGTCGTCACGTTGACCAGCATGGCCCGAGCGTCGGTGATGTTGACCTCGTCGAGCAGACGGCAGCTGATGGCCTGCTTCGTGGCCTCCGCCGCCCGGTTCGGCCCTTCGGCGACGCCGGTGCCCATCATGGCCATTCCCTGCTGCGCCATCACGGTCCGCACGTCGGCGAAATCCAGGTTGATGACGCCAGGCCGCAGGATCAGGTCGGAGATCCCCCGCACGGCGCCGTACAGCACCCGATCCGCCTCGATGAAGGCGTCCTCCATCGAGATGTCCTCGGGCAGCTCGCTCATCAGCCGATCATTGGGAATGGTGATGATCGAGTCGACGTGGGCCGCGAGCTCCCGGATGCCCTCCTCGGCGAGGCTGCAGCGATGCTGTCCCTCGAACTCGAACGGGCGGGTCACCACCGCCACCGTCAGCGCTCCGGCCTCCTTCGCCAGCTCGGCGATGACCGGAGCGGCCCCAGTGCCGGTGCCGCCGCCCATGCCGGCCGTGATGAACAGCATGTCGGCGTTCTCGACCAGTCCGGCGAGGATGTCGCGGCTCTCCTTCGCCGCTTCGCGCCCGACTTGCGGCCGCGCCCCGGCGCCGAGGCCCTTGGTGGTCTCCCGGCCGATCTGCACCGGCTGCCCAACCTTGAGGCCGCGCAGGACCTGCGCGTCGGTGTTCACGCAGAACACCTCCACGTTGTCGGCCAGGCCGCGCTCCATGCGCTGCGTGGCGTTGCCGCCTCCGCCGCCGACGCCGATCACCTTGATGCGGGCGTCCTCCTGGTCCGGCTGAACCGGCCGGAACACGGGCTCCTTAGCCTCTTCCTCGGGGGCGGACTTGTCCGCCAGATCCAATCCATTAATCAAAGTCATTTTCCTAATTCTCCAAGTTGTGATGAAAGTTAAATCCAGGAAAGAACGCGGCGCCGCCAGGCGTCGACCCCGGTCGCGCGTCCCGGCTCCGGCCGCGCCGGATCGTGGTAGGTCAGCAACCCGATTCCGGTCGCGTACTCGGGTCGCTGGAAGCGCTCGTCGTGGAGCCGTGGCCCTCGGGGCCCGCCCACCCGAACCGGGCGCCCGAACGCCTCCTCGGCCAGCAGGTCCAGATCCCGCACCATCGCCCCGCCACCGGTCAGCACCAGCCCGGCGCCCTCGATCTTGTCGTAGTAGCCGCAGCGGCGCAGCTCGTCGTTGATCAACTCGAACAGCTCCATGTAGCGCGGGCGGATGATGTCCACCAGCACCGAGCCGCGCAACTGCGCGGGCGGCCGCCCGCCGAGCCCCGGCACCTCCAGGATCTGGTCGTCCCGCTTCGGGTCGCTGAGGGCGCGGCCGTGCTCGATCTTGAGCTGCTCGGCGTCCCGCACCCGGGTGCTCAGGGCGATCGCGATGTCACGGTTGACGTGGTCGCCGGCCATCGGAATGGTGGTGGTGTGATGGATGGCGCCGGCGTGGAACACGGCGAGGTCCGAGGTGCCGCCCCCGATATCGACCAGGCAGACCCCCAGCTCGCGCTCGTCCGGGGTCAGCACCGCCTCGCTGGACGCGAGCTGCTCCAGCACCACGTGGTCGACGACCAGGTCGCAGTGGCGCGCGCACTTGACCAAGTTGTGCAGGGCCCCCGCGCCGGCGGTGACCAGATGCGCGCGCGCGTCCAGACGCACCCCGGCCATCCCCAGCGGGGCGCGGATGCCGTACTGCTCGTCGATCGCGTACTCCTGCGGCAGCACATGCAGGATGCGCTTGTCGTCGGCGAGCTTCACCGCGCTGGCCGCGTCGAGCACCCGCTCGACCACCGCGGCCGTGATCTCGCTCTCGCGCACCGGGATGGCGCCGTTGACGTTGAGGCTGTGAATGTGGCTGCCGGCGATGCCGACGTTGACGTGGCGGATGGCGACGTCGGTCATCGCCTCGGCCTCCTCCACGGCCTGGCGGATCGACTCCACCGTCTCCTCGATGTTGACCACCATGCCGGCCTTGAGCCCGCTCGAGGCGGCGCTGCCGCAACCGACGACCTCAAGACGCTCGTCTTCCCCCCGGCGCGCGACCATCACCACCACGCGGGACGTGCCGATGTCGAGCGCGACCAGGTGGTCCGGGCTGGCGCGACGGGACGCGAACGCCGAGAACAGGCGCGCGAGGGGTCCGGGCCGCTTCGGACGCAGCGGCAGGACGGCGGAATTCGGATGGCTCATCAGGGTCTCCTCCTAGGATTCGGCTATGGTTCGGACCGCGAACCCGTTCGGGTAGCGCAAGTCGATGATCTCGTCGCGGGCGCGACGGACGCGGGCGTACGACTCGTAGTAGCGCAGCCAGCGCGCGAGGCGCCCGAGCGGGCGGACTCGCCCGAGCGCGACGCGCAGGCCCGAGCTCGTCGCGAGTCGCAGCGAGCGGGACCGGCTTTCCTCCAGCCGCGCCAAGCGCAGCCCGCTCGGCTCCAGCATCGTCCGGATCCGCCGCGCGGCGGCCAATAGCGCCGCCTCGCGCCCCGGCTCCCCCGCGAGCTCGAGCAGCGGCAGATCCGCGCCGCCATCGCGGAGGAATCGCTCACCTTGGTCGTTCAGCAGTCCACCCGCCGCCCAGCGCGCGACCGGAACCTGCTCGACGAGCTCGATCCTCAGCGCGGCCGGCCAGCGCCGCTGGATCCGCGCCTCGCGCACCCAGGCCTCGCGCTCCAGCCTGCGCTCCAGAGCGGGCAGGTCCTGGGTCAGCATGTTGCCGTCCAGCGCGTCGACGAGGATCCCCCGCAACGCGACGGGCTCCAAGTGCCGCAAGGCTCCGTGCAGGGCGATCTGGCGGATCGGCAGGTTCGCCGGATCAATCAGCCACAGGCCGCCGGCGGCCCCCAGGCCGAGCGCGACGCCCACGCCGACCCAGCGCGTCATCCGACCGGATTCGGGCGCGCTAGCCATGGGCGGGCTCTCCCACGGACTCCCGCGCGCGGGAGGTCTCCAGCATGCGCGCGATCAAATCCTCGTACTCCATCCCCGCCGCGGCCGCCGCCATCGGCAGCAGGCTGTGGCGACGCAGGCCGGGCGCGGTGTTGACCTCGAGCAGCCACGGCCGGTCCAGCTCGTCGAGCATCAGATCCACCCGACCATAACCCTCCGCGCCGGCGCTCTCGAAGGCGCGCCGCGCCAGCGCCGCCAGCTCGTCCTCCATCGCCCGAGGCAGGCCGCAAGGAACGTCGTAGCGCGTGTCGCCGGACTCGTACTTGGCCCGATAGTCGAAAAGGTCGCCCCGCGGGCGCAGGCGGATCAGCGGCAGCGTCTCGCCCTCCAAGATTCCGACCGTGTACTCGGCGCCGCGCACCCGCCGCTCCAGCAAAACCCGCGAGCCGTGCCTAAGGGCCTCCGCGACGGCCGGCGCGAGCTCCTCCGCCTCGCGCGCGAGGAGCAGGCCAATGCTGGATCCCTGGTCCACCGGCTTGACCACCAGCGGCAGACCCAGTTCCGCGCGTTGCTCGTCCAGGCGGTCCGGCTCCGCGACCAAGGCCTTCGGGGTCGGCAGGCCAGCCCGCCACCACCGTCTCTTCGTCTCCATCTTGTCCATGCACGCGCGCGAGCCTTCCGGGCCGCTGCCGGTGTACGGCAGGCCCATCTCCTCCAGCGCCCGCTGCACCTCGCCGTCCTCGCCTCCGACGCCATGCAGGGCCAAGAAGCAGCGGTCGAAGCCTCGCTCGGCCAGGCGCGGCAAGGTCTCGCGCCGCAAGTCGACCTCCTCGACCTCGATTCCGCGGCCGCGCAGCGCCGCGGCCGCGCAGCGCCCGGAGGCCAGCGAGATCGGACGCTCCTCAGACCAGCCGCCCATCAGCACCGCGACGCGCCCCATCCCGCTCACGCCGCCTCCCCCAGGATGCGCACCTCGAGTTCCAAGCGCACCCCGCTGCGCCGCTCGACCTCGTCCCGGACTCGCTCGATCAGCCGCTCGACGTCGGCGGCGCGCGCCGCCCCCTCGTGGACGATGAAGTTGGCGTGCGCGCGGCTCACCTCGGCGGCGCCGACGCGACAGCCCTTGAGACCGGCCTCCTCGATCAAGCGCGCGGCGTGATCGCCGGGAGGGTTGCGAAACACCGAGCCTCCGCTGGGAAGCGCCACCGGCTGGGTCGCGCGGCGCCGCTCCATCAGTCGCCGCAGCCGTCGCGGCGGACGATCCGGATCCGCGTCTGGACGGACGCGGAAGACGCCGGCCACCACGCCGTGGCCCGCGGGAATTCTGGCGAAGCGGTAGCCGACCGCGATCTCCCCGGCCGCGAAATCATGGCGGACGCCTCGCCGGTCCAAGGTCTCGATCGACTCCACGAACTCCCACAGCTCGCTCCCGTACGCGCCGGCGTTCATCGCCAAGGCGCCGCCGACCGTCCCGGGAATGCCCGCCAGAAATTCCAGCCCCGCGAGGCCGGCCCGCGCGGTGGTCGCGGCCAGGCGAGCGCAGAGGGCGCCGCCCTGGGCGCGGACCCGTGGCGGATCCAGCGCGATCTCGGACAAGGGCTCGCGCAATTGGATGACCACCCCGCGCAGGCCACCGTCGCGAATCAGCACGTTGCTGCCTCGACCGAGCCAAGTCACGGACGCGTCCGCGGGCAGGCCGGCCAGATAGGCGCTCAGCTCGTCCACGCTGCCCGGCGCGAACACGCGGTCCGCGGCGCCGCCGCAGCGCCAAGTGGTGCGCTCCGCCATCGGCGCCCGCAGCGCCTCTCCAGCGATCTCGCCCGCCCGCGTCACGACGCGCTCCTCTGGGCGAACCGCGCGGGCAGCCGCGCGGCCCAGCTCTCGATGCTGCCCGCGCCCATGGTCAGCAGCAGGTCGCCCGGACGCGCGAGCGCGCGCAACGCCGGAACCAGCTCCTCCTCGCCCGCGGCGCGCGCGACCTCCCCACCCATCTTCTCCAGCGCCCGGGCCAGCGAGTCGCTGTCCGCTCCCAGGATCGGCGCCTCGCCGGCCGGGTACACGTCCAGCAGAAGCAACGCGTCGGCCCGGGCCAGCGCGCGCGCGAGCGAGTCGAGAAGGTCTCGCGTGCGCGTGTGCCGATGCGGCTGGAACGCCAGGACGATCCGGCGTCCGGGATACGTCTCCCGCGCCGCTTCCAGGGTCGCCTCGATCTCGGTCGGGTGATGTCCGTAATCGTCCACCCACAGGATATCGTCGCCGCCGGGCAGGACCCCGCGCCGCTCGAAGCGCCGGGCGATGCCGCCGAAACTCTCCAGCGAAGAGGCGATATCGTCAAGCGGAACGTCCAGATCCCGCGCCACCGCCGCCGCCGCCAGCGCGTTGCGAACGTTGTGCGCGCCGGGCAGCGCGAGGCGCGTTCGGACCACCTCCCCGGAGTCCCGGACGCGAATGGTGAAGGCGACGCCGGCGGCGTCCGGCGCGAGATCAACGGCGCGCAGGTCGGCGGTCGGATCGTCGATGGCGTAGCTCGCGATCTGGCGACCCAGATCCGCGCGCAAGGCGGCCAGGCGCGCGTCGTCCGCGCACAGCACCGCGAGCCCATAGAACGGGAGGTTCCGCAAAAAGCCGAGATAGGCCTCCGCCAACCGCTCGATGTCGCCGCCGTAGTTGTCCAGATGGTCGTCGTCGATGCCGGTCACCACCGCGACCAGCGGGCTGAGGTGCAGAAAGGAGGCGTCGCTCTCGTCGGCCTCGCAGACCAGGCAGTCGCCCTCTCCCAGCGTGGCGTGCGCGTCGCCGCGCTGGAGGCGCCCGCCGATGATGGCGCTCGGGCCCAGGCCGGCCTCGGTCAGCAGGTGCGTGACCAGACTGCTGGTGGTGGTCTTGCCATGGGAGCCAGCCACGGCGACGCCGTGGCTGAAGCGCATCAGCTCGCCGAGCATCGCCGCGCGCGGGATGACCGGGACGCGCGCGTCGCGCGCGGCCTCCCATTCAGGGTTATCGGGCGCCACGGCGCTGGACACCACCACCACGTCGGCACCGGCGACCGCCGCGGCGCCGTGTCCGACTCGGATCTCCGCCCCTAGCCCGCGCAAGCGCCGGGTCTGCGCGTTCTCCCGCAAGTCGCTGCCGGAGACCGCGTAGCCCAGGCCGCGCAACGCCTCGGCGAGGCCGCTCATGCCCGCCCCGCCGACGCCGACGAAATGGACCCGGCGAACGTTGCGCATCGGCATGCGTCGGCGCAAGGGACTCACGCGCAGAACTCCAGCAGGCATTCGGCGACGTCGTTCGCCGCTTCCGGACGGGCCTCGCGCGAAGCGGCGCGGCTCATGCGGACGAGGCGCGGATAGTCCTGGGCCAGCTCGACCAGCCAAAGCGTCAGCCGTTGCGGAGTGAACTCCTCCTCCGTCCAGACCTCGGCCGCGCCGCCCATGGCGTGGCGCCGGGCGTTCTCGGCCTGATGGCCGTCCGCGGCGTGGGGGTACGGCACCAGCAAGGCGCCGCGCGCGCTCGCCGCCAGCTCGGCCAAGGTCATCGCCCCGGCCCGCGCCAGCGCCAGATCGGCCCACGCGTACGCCTCGTCCATCTCCTTGATGAAGGAATCGACCCGGAGGTCCATCTCCCGGGGATACCGCTGGGCGACCAGCGCCGGCTCGCGGCCGGTCTGGTGCCAGACCGCGGGGCGGCGCTCTTCGGGCATCATGCGCAAGGCTATTGGAAGCACGCGATTGAAAACCTCGGCGCCTTGGCTGCCGCCGACCACGAGCAGGCGCAACGGGCGGCCCGGGTCCTCTTCCGGCAACGGCCGCGCGCGCAACGAGTCGCGGACGGGATTTCCCGCGTGGAATCCGCCGCGAATGCCGCGCGCCTCGGGAAAGCCAAGCAGCACGCGCGTCGCGAAGCGGGCCAGCGCGCGGTTGGTGAGACCGGCCACCGCGTTCTGCTCATGCACGATCAGAGGCACCCGGCACAGCGCCGCCGCCACCGCCATCGCGGACGACGCGTAGCCACCCATGCCCAGCGCCGCCGCCGGGCGGAGCCGCAACAGCTGGACGACTCCGAAACCTACCGACCAAAGCAGCCGCGGCGCCACGCCAAGCAGGCCGAGCGGACCGCGCCGGCTCGGCGCGCGCAGCGGCATCCAGATCATCGGGAAGCCGGCCTGAGGCGCCAGCCGCGCCTCCAGTCCGGCCCGGGTCCCGACCCACTGGACCGGCACGCCGCGCGCGCGCAGGCGCTCCGCGACCGCCAACGCCGGAAACACATGGCCGCCCGTGCCGCCCGCCAAGATCAGGACGGGCCGCGCGCTCACGCGATCCTCCCGCGGCGCGCCGCGCCACGCCGCGCCGGCGGGCCCTCCGCCTCGTGGCGGGCGCGCCACAGCAGGCCGAGACCGGCGAGCGTCGCGACCATCGAGCTGCCGCCGGCGCTCATCAAGGGCAACGTCAGCCCCTTGGTCGGCAACGCACCCATGTTCACCGCGATGTTGACGAAGGCCTGCAGGCCGATCCACAAGCCGATCCCGTAGGCGACCGCCGCGGCCATGCGCCGCTCGCGCGCCTGCGCTTGGCGGGCGACGCGAAACGCGACGATCAGAAACGCCGCGAACAGAAGAATGATCGCCATGGCCCCAACCAGGCCCAGCTCCTCGGCCGCCACCGCGAACACGAAATCGGTGTGCATCTCCGGCAAGTAGAAATGCTTCTGCACCCCCTCGCCGAGCCCCCGGCCCCAGGTCCCGCCGCTCCCGATCGCGATCAGCGACTGGGTCAGCTGATAGCCGCCACCGAACGGGTCGGCCCACGGGTCGAGGAACGACTGGATGCGCGCCAGCCGGTATGGCGCGGCGACCGCCAGTCCGCCCATCGCGACCGTAGCGCACAGCGCGCACCCGAACAGCGCGCGCAAGTAGCCACCGCACAGGAACAGCACGCACAGCGCGGTGGCCGCGATCACGCAGGCGGTGCCGAAGTCCGGCTGCAGCAGCAGCAGCAACGTGGTGAGCCCGACGATGCCGAGCGGCGCCAAGACGCCGCGCGCGCGGGTCTCCAGCGTCGGACCGCACCGCGCCACGTACGCCGCCATCCACAGCGTCAAGACCGGCTTGATCAGTTCCGAGGGCTGGAAGCGCGCCGGGCCGAGGACCAGCCATCGCGCGCTGTTGTTGACCGAATGCCCTAGCCCCGGGACCAGCGTCAGCGCCAGCAGCGCCAGCGCCAGCGCCCCGTACCAAGGAGCCAGTCCGCGGTGCGCGTCCAGCGGGATCCGCGCCAGCGCCAGCGCCAGCGCTCCCCCGAGCGCGACGAACAGGAACTGCCGCTTCAGGTAATGCAGCGCGTCGCCATGCATGCTCAACGACATCTCCACCGAGGCGGAGGTCATGGTCACCAGCCCGACCGCCAGCAGCAAGGCGGCGACGCGCAGGTCGGGCGCGACCGCCCGCGCGCTCACGCGCCCTCCTCCTGGAGCGCGCGCACCCGCGCGGCGAAATCCTCTCCACGCTCCTCGAATCCGGCGTACTGATCGTGGCTCGAGCAACCCGGCGACAGCAGCACGCGATCGCCCCGCTCGGCGAGGGCCGCCGCCGCCCGCACCGCCCGCGCGAGGTCGGGCGCGCGCGTCACCGGCGCGCAATCGGACCAGGCCCGCTCCAGGACCGCGGCGGACTCCCCGAACAGCACCAGCGCCCGCGCGCGGCGCGCCAAGTCTCCCACCACTCGTCGAAAATCCTCCCGCTTGGCCCGCCCGCCCGCGATCAGCACGCACGGCCGGTCGGACGCGGTCAGCGCCGCCCGCAACGCGCCCAGGTTGGTGGACTTGGAATCGTCGATCCAGCGCACCCCGTCGATCTCCGCGATCTGGCGCAACCGGTGCGGCGGTCCCTGGAAGGAGCGCAACGCGGAAGCCACGCGCTCCGGAGCCAAGCCGAACGCCTCGACCAGCGCGAGCGCGGCGAGCGCGTTGGCCCAGTTGTGCCGGCCCGCGAGCGGCAGCGCGCGGGCCGGCAGCAACGCCTGCCGGCCCCGGCACAGCCAGACGTTCCCGTCGCGCTCGCGCAGGCCGAACTCGTCGTCGCGCCGCGGAGCGTCAAGCCCGAAACTGACCGTCCGCCCGGCGACGATGCCGGGACGGGTGCCGGAATCGTCGCGGTTGAACACCGCCGTCTCGGCGCGCCGATACAGTCGATGCTTGATCTGCCGGTACGCCTCGAAGCTGCCGTGGCGATCAAGGTGGTCCGGGCTGAGGTTGAGCACGCTCGCGGCCCGGCAGCGCAGAGTCTCGGTCGATTCGAGCTGAAAACTGGACAGCTCCAGCGCGTAGGCGTCCGGCGCCGGATCGCGCAGCAGCGACAGCGCGGGCGCGCCCAGGTTGCCGCCAGCCTCGACCTCGAGACCCGCCTGTCGCAGCAGATGCGTCGCCATCAGCGTGACGGTGCTCTTGCCGTTGCTGCCGGTCACGCCGAGCACGGGCGCGTTCGCCTCGTGGGCGAACAGCTCGATATCGCCGTGCACCCTGGCGCCGGCGGCGCGCGCGGCGCGCACCGCCGGATGATCGAGCGACACGCCCGGGCTCACGATCACGGTGTCCGCGGACTCGAACGCCCGGATGTCCGGCTCGCCACGGCTGACCGGCGCGTCCGGGCACCGCGCGCGCAGCTGCTCCAGAGCCCGCTCCTTAGGCGCGGCGTCCCACACCGAGAACGGCTCGCCGCGGCGGCGCAGATGGCGCGCCACCGACAGGCCCGTGACCCCCAGACCAACGACCAGGGTGCGCGCGGCGGCGGGCGTCTCCATAAGCGCGCGCTCTCCCGTCATCGGACTTTCAGCGTCGCCAGGCCCAGCAGCACCAGCACCACCGTGATGACCCAGAAGCGAATCACGATCTTGGGCTCGGCCCAACCGCGGTGCTCGAAATGGTGATGCAGCGGCGCCATGGCGAAGACGCGCCGGCCGGTGAGGCGGAACGAGACCACCTGCAGCACGACCGACAGGACCTCCAGCATCATCACGCCGGCCATCACGACCAGCACGATCTCCTGGCGCAGCAGCACCGCCACCGCGCCGAGCGCGGCGCCGATCGCCAGCGCGCCGACGTCGCCCATGAAGACCTGCGCGGGATAGGTGTTGAACCACAGAAAGCCGAGCCCGGCCCCCACCAGCGCCGCGCAATACACGATCATCTCGCCGGCGAGCGGGACGTGCGCGATGCCCAGATATCCGGCGAACTCCACATGCCCGACGGCGTACGCGTACACCCCGAGCCCGCCCGCGATCAGCACCGACGGCATGATGGCGAGGCCGTCCAGGCCATCGGTCAGATTGACCGCGTTGCTCATCAGGACCAGCATGAACGCGGCCAGCGGCACGAACGCCCAGCCGAGATCGAACTGCCATTCCTTGATGATCGGGAACACCATCCGAGTCTCGACCGGATCGGTCGCGCTGGCGTACAGCGCGAAAGCGACGGCGACGCCGGCCAGGACCTGCAGCGAGAACTTCAAGCGCGCGGAGATGCCGCGGCCGTGGCGGAACTTGCGGAAGTCGTCGAGCATGCCGATCGCCGCGTACAACGCGGTGACCGCCACCAGCGCCCACAGATAGCGATTGTCCCAAGAGCCCCACAGCAGGGTCGAGCCGAGCAGAGCCAGGATGATCAGCACGCCGCCCATGGTCGGCGTGCCGGCCTTGGACCGATGCGAGTCCGGGCCATCGTCGCGCACCGTCTCCCCGATGGAGCGCCGCTCCAGCCAACGGATCAGCGGCGGGCCGATCAGCAGCGCGATGCCCAGCGCCGTCAATAACGCCAGAACGCCGCGCACCGTCAGATACTGGAACAGCGCGAACCCGGAGTCGAGCCGCTCGAGCCAGGAGAAGAAGTCAAGCAGCATGCGCGCCTCCCTCCGGAGTCAGCCGCTCCACCAGACTCTCCAGTCCGGCCGAGCGGGAGCCCTTGATCAGCACCGCGCAGCGGGGATCGAGCCGCGGACGCAGTTCCGCCGCCAGCGCGTCCAGGCCCGCGCAGACCCGGCCGCCCGGGCCGAACGCGCGCGCGGCGCGCTCGGCATGCGGGCCCAACGCGTAGAGGCGGCGCACGCCGGCCGCGCGCGCGTATTTCGCCACCTCCTCGTGACACTCCGCGCCGCGCGCGCCGAGCTCCCTCATCTCCCCCATGACCACCCAGGGCTCCGCGTCCTGCGCCACCAGCACGTCGATGGCGGCGCGGAACGAGCCGGGGTTGGCGTTATAGCTATCGTCGATCAGTCGCGCGCCGCCGACGCCCGGCACCCTGCGAAGCCGGCCGCCGACCTCGAGCCGAAATCCCGAAAGGGCTCGCGCCGCCGCGGCGAACGGCCGCCCTAGCGCCACCGCCAGCGCCACCGCGCACGCCGCATTGCGCGCGTTATGCGTTCCCTCAAGCCGCCACTCGATCTCGACTCGCTCGCCGCCACGGCGCAATTCCAGCCGGGACGGGGCCGAGAGTCGGGCCCGGACGTCCGCCTCCACGCCTGGGTCGGCGGAGAACTCCAGCGTCGCCCGTCCTCCGGCCGCGGCGCGCCATTCAGCGGCGAAAGCGTCCTCGGCGTTGATCACCGCGACGCCCTCGGGCCCCAGCCCCTCGAAAATCTCGGCCTTCGCGCGGGCCACGCCGCGCAGACTGCCGAATCCCTCCAGATGCGCCGCCGCCGCGCAAGTGATCGCGGCCGCGCGCGGCCGCGCCAGGGCCGTCAGCCGGCGGATCTCGTCGGGACCGCTGGCGCCCATCTCGACGACCGCGCGGCGATGCCCGTCGTCGAGCTCGAGCAGCGTCAGCGGCACGCCGATGTGGTTGTTCCGGTTGCCCCTCGTCGCCAGACAACGGCCAGCCTCGCCCAGAATGGCCGCGGTCATCTCCTTAGTGGTGGTCTTGCCGTTGCTGCCGGTGATCCCGGCCACGTCGACGCGGCGCTCGGCCCTCCAGGCCGCGGCCACGCGCTGCAGCGCGCCCAGCGGGTCCGGCGCCAGGATTCGCGGGCAGTCGACGGCGATATCCCGCGCCACCAAGACCCCGGCGGCGCGCCCGGCGCAGCGCGCGGCGAAGTCGTGCCCGTCGAAGTTCCGGCCGCGCAGGGCCACGAACAGCTCGCCCTCGCGCAAGGTCCGGCTATCCACCGACACGCCGGCGACCGGACCGTCCGCGCCCTTGAGCGCGCCGCCGGCCCACGCCGCCAGGCGGGCGAGGCGCATGCCCTTCACGCGTCCGCCTCCAGCGCCGCGCGGGCGACGGCGATATCCGAGAACGGCCGCGCCTCCCCTCCGACCCATTGCTCCGTCTCGTGCCCCTTGCCCGCGATCAGCACCGCGTCGCCGGGACGCACCGCCCGCGTCGCCGCGCGAATCGCCTCCGCGCGGTCGTGCCGAATCTCGATCCGGTCCGGGTCGGGAACGCCCGCGAGAATATCTTGAACGATGCGCGCGGGGGATTCGCCGCGCGGGTTGTCGTCGGTCAGGGTCACGCGGGCGGCCAGCCGCGCCGCCACCGCGCCCATCCGCGGGCGCTTCCCGCGGTCGCGCTCCCCGCCGCAGCCGAACACGCAATGGATCTCCGCTCCGAAATGCTCGCGCAGCGCGCCGAGCGCCGCCTCCAGCGCGCCGGGGGTATGCGCGTAGTCGATGAACACCGGCGCCGCCGCGCCAGGGACGCGCTGCAACCGCCCCGGCGCCGGCGACAGCCCCTCCATCGCCGCCGCCACCCGCTCCATCGGCGTTCCGAGCGCCCGCGCGACGGTCGCCGACAGCAACAGATTCATCACGTTGAAGCGTCCGTACAGGCCCGGCGCCCGCGCCGCGCGAGTCTCGCCTCCGGCGGTCCACTCGAAGCGGAGTCCTTCGGGCGTCATGGCGGTGACGCGCGCGGTGGACTCGGCGTCCCCATCGATCGCGCAGGCATGGACCCGCGTCTCGGGTCCCATCCTCTCCGCCAGCTCGCGCCCGAACGGATCGTCCACATTGAGCACCGCGCGGCGGGGAGCGAGGTCCAGAAACAGGCGCCGCTTGGCCGCGGCGTAGCGCTCCGGCGTCCGGTGGTAGTCGAGATGATCGCGTCCCAGCGTGGTGAAGACCGCCGTGTCGAACCGGATCCCGTCGCAACGGCGTTGGTCGAGGGCGTGCGAGGAGACCTCCAGCACCGCCACCGCGTCGCCGCGCCGGGTCATGCCGAACAGCTCCGCCTGCAGCCGGACCGCGTCCGGCGTGGTGAGGCCGCCGGCGCGCAGGCGGCCAAGCCGGCCCGCGCCCAGCGTGCCGATCACGCCGCAGGATTGGCCGAGCGAATCCAGGATCTGCGCGATGAGGTGGCTGGTCGAGGTCTTGCCGTCGGTGCCGGTGACCCCGACCACCGGCAACCGGGCGGAGGGGTCGCGATAGAAGCGCCCGGCGATTCCGCTCAGCGAGCGCCCCAGATCCGGCACCGCCACGCACGGGACGTCCGCGCGCGGGGCCGGCCGCCCCGGCTCCGGCTCGTAGATCACCGCGGCGGCGCCGCGCCCGAGCGCCTCGGACAGCCCCTCGAGACCGTGCCGCCGCATGCCCCGGCGGGCCGCGAAAAGGTCGCCGGGACGAATCGCGGAGCTCCGGTCGCGAATGCCGGAGACGACGCGGTCGCGGTCGGCGGGAATCCGCTCGCCAAGCAATTCCGACAGCCGGGCCTGAGGGCTCATCCGGTCCCTCCCGCCATGGCCCGGCGCGCCCATTCCCGATCGTCCGGCGGAACGTTCAGCAAGCGCAGCGCCTCGCGCGCCACCTCCCGGAACACCGGAGCGGCCACTTGTCCGCCGTAGTACTGTCCGCCGGTCGGACCGTCCACCAGCGCCAGGATCGCCACGCGCGGGTGGCGGGCCGGCACGACGCCGACGGTCAGCGCGACGTGGCGCTTCTCGGAGTAGTCGCCGTCGATGAGCTTCCGCACCGTGCCGGTCTTGGCCGCCACGGTGTAGCCCGGGATGCGGGCGCGGCGGGCGGTGCCGCCGGGGCCCGCGACTCTCTCCAGCATGCGCAGCACCGCGTCGCAGCGCGCGCGCGGCAACGCGCGCGCGCCAGCCGAGCTTGGTCCGGCGAGGAAGCTGATCGGCTGGCGCACGCCGCGGTTGCCGAGAATCATGTACGCTCGCGCGATGTGCAGGGGCGTGGCGGACAAGCCATAGCCGTAGCCCAGGGCGGCCTGATCCACGGGCGCCCAGCGCCGCGGCTCGCGCAGTACGCCGGTGGTCTCGCCCGGATAGCCAAGCCCCAGCGGCTGGCCGAAGCCGAGCCGGTCGAGCGTCTCCCACAGGGCCTCTCCCGGCAGATCCAGCGCGATCCGCGCCGCCGCGACGTTGCTGGACTTGACCAGCACCCCGCCGAGGTCCAGCTCGCCGAAGTCCCGAATGTCCCGAATGACGCGCCCTCCGACCCGGAGGCTCCCCCGATTGGTGTCGAAGCGGCTGCTCTCGTCGTAGAGACCGGTCGCCAGCGCGGTCAGCACGGTGAACGGCTTCACCACCGAGCCCGGCTCGTACGGGTCGGTGATCGCGCGGTTTCGGCGCCGGTCCGGCGGCGCGGCGCGCCGTCCATTGGGGTTGAACGACGGGGCCTGCGCCATCGCCAGCACCTCGCCGGTGACCACGTCGAGCGCCACCACGACCCCGCTCTTCGCGCGGTGACGGAGCACCGCGGCCTCCAGTTCCTGATAAGCGCGATACTGCAGCCACAGATCGATGCCCAAGCGCAGATCCTCGCCATGCTTCGGCGGACGCACTTGGGCGAGATCGTCGATGATCCGCCCGCGCCGGTCCTGCCGCACCCGACGCGCGCCCGGTCGGGCGCGCAGGCGCGCGTCGAGCGCGAGCTCCAGGCCTTCCAGCCCCTTGTCGTCGATGTCGGTGCCGCCGATCAGCTGCGCGGTCACCGCTCCCGCCGGATAGTAGCGGCGATATTCGGTGATCAGGCCGACCCCCGGAATTCCGAGCGCGGTCACCGCGGCCGCCTGGTCCGGGGTGATCTGCCGGCGCAGATAGACGAATTTGCGGTCCGCGCGGTCCAGCAGCGACCGCGACAGCCTCGACCGCGACAGCCCTAGTTCCCGCGCCAGATCGGGCCAGCGCTCCCGCGCCTCGAGCAACGGGCCCGGCTCGGCCCACGCCGACCGCACCGGAGTGCTGACCGCGAGCGGCTCGCCGTGGCGGTCGAGCAGCATGCCGCGCGAGGCCGGGATCGGCACCGTGCGCAACTGCCGACTCTCTCCCTGCGCGATCAAGAACTCCTGCTCGGCGTACTGCAACTGCGCGGCGCGCCCGATCAGGCCAGCCGCGACCAGCAGCAGCGCCCCGAGCACCAGGCGGCGGCGCCAGTCGCAGGAAGCGCGGCGGGCGATCCTCACGGACCCAGAAGGTGGATTCGGGACGGATCGGGACGGCGCATGCGCAAGCGCCGCGTCGCCTCCCGCTCCACGCGCGCGTAGGCGGTCAGGGCGCCGCGCTCCAGCAACAGCCGCCCCCAGTCGGTCTGCAGGCGGTGGTAGATCTCGCGCTGCTCCTGGACACTCCTGAACGCCATCTGGCTGGAATGCTTGACGTACACCACGCCGATCGCCACCGCCAGATTGGCGAGCAGCAGCAAACCCCATGGCGTCACGCCACGCACGGCAACCTCCGGGCGGCGCGCATGCGGGCCGAGCGCGCGCGGGGATTGCGGGCGATTTCCGCCGGGGTCGGGCGGACCAGCCCGAAAACCTCCATCGTCGGCTCGAACGGCGGAGGCGGGCGGCGCCGATCGACCACTGGCGGCTCGCTGGCCGCGCGCAGAAACCGCTTGACGATGCGGTCTTCCAGCGAATGGAAGCTGATCACCACGAGTCGGGCCTCGTCCGCGAGCAACGCGTGAACCCGCCCGAGCAAGGTCTCCAGCTGCTCCAGCTCGCGGTTGAGAAAGACGCGGATCGCCTGGAAGCTCCGCGTGGCCGGATGCAGGCGGGATCCGCCCGCGGGCGCCACGCGCTCGATCAGTCGCGCCAGATCCCGGGCGCGAACCAGCGGAGAGCGCGCGCGAGCCGCGACGATGGCGCGGGCGACGTGCCGGGCGCGACGCTCCTCGCCGAACTCGAGCAGGACGGCCGCGATCTCTCCCTCCTCAGCGCGCGCGAGCCACTCCGCGGCCGTGCGCCCCTCGCCATCCATGCGCATGTCCAGCGGGCCGTCAGCGCGAAAGCTGAAGCCGCGCTCCGGGGAATCGAGCTGGGCCGAGGAGACGCCCAGGTCCAGCAGCAGCCCGTCGACCTGGCGGAGCGAACCCGCCAGATCCAGCCGCTCGGGCAGATTCGCGAACGCGTCCCGCGCCACCGTCACTCTCGAATCGCCTCCGAGCGTCTGGCGAGCGTGGGCGCAGGCCTCGGGATCCCGGTCCAGCAGCCACAGCTGGCCACCAGGGCCCAATCGGGCCAGAATCTCGCGGGCGTGTCCGCCACGGCCATACGTCGCGTCGATATAGAAACCGTCGGGGCGGACCGCGAGTCGGTCCAGAGTCTCGCGCAGAAGGACCGGTTCATGCGTCCGCTCATCCGCCATCAGATCTTGAGCGAGGTCACGGTCTGGGAGAACGAGGGGTCGTTGAGGACCCGCTCCCAGCTCTGGTAGCGCGACTCGTCGTCCTGCGCCGCCCACAGCACCAGCTTGTGGCTTTGACCGATCAGCTTAGCGTCTCGATCCAGCCGGGCGTACTGGCGCAAGCTCGGCGCGAGCAGCAACCGGCCCTGGCTATCGATCTGGCGCTCGTCGGCATGGCCGAGAAGCATCTCCTGCAGCGCGCGGTGGGCGTTGTCCCCGCTCGGCAGATCGCGCAAGCGCTCCTCCAGCTTCTCCCATTCGGGCCACGGATAGATGGCGAGGGCGCGATCATGGGACATGGTGACGACCACATGGCCGTCGCACTGTTCGCGCAGGGTCTCGCGAAAGCGGGAAGGCACCGCGATGCGGCCTTTGTCGTCGACCGTCAGCAGACACGACCCCCTGAACATAGACTCGCCTCCCTGAAGCGGAACGCCTTCCACTTATTTCCAGCAATCTCCATTCTATTCCATTATTAATCAGCATGCAACCATTGGAAGAATAATTATTGGTATTCATCATATCTATAAGAAAAATAATATTATTTCTTTATATATAGTCTCTCGGTATCCGGGAACGGTCTCGCGCCGCGCCCTCCGAATCCCGAATGGAATCTCCACTTCCGCGAACCGGGCGCGGGCGCTCCGGGGAGGCTCGGGGCGGAGACCGGGAGCCGTTCGCGCCCGTCGGCCGCCGCCTCAACCCAGGGGCGAGGCGACGGGTCCAGGTCCGAGGGAAGCGGGCCTGTAAGCCGGGTTCTGTCGAGGGCGGCCATTCCTCTCGGCTGGGCGTCGCCGCCCAGCTCTAGCGACCTACCCGGGGGCCGGGCGAGACGTCCCGATCGCCCCCCTATTGGGTCTTGCTCCAGATGGGGTTTGCCCTGCCGCGCCTGTCGCCAGCCGCGCGGTGCGCTCTTACCGCACCATTTCACCCTTACCGGACGAATCCGGCGGTATTTTTTCTGTGGCACTTTCCGTAGGCTCGCGCCTCCCAGGCGTTACCTGGCATCCCGTCTCGCGGAGCCCGGACTTTCCTCCGCCCGAAGGCGGCGACCGCCCGGCCCGCTTCCACGCCTATCATACTCCCCGCGCCTCGGCGCGGCGGAGAAGCGCCAGCGCGCGCTCATACGACCGCGCGCGGGAGGCGCCCAGACAGTCCCGCGCCAAGCCGGCCGCGGCGCGTCCCCCGAGCCCGGCCGCGAGCAAGGGCTCGAGGAACGCGTCCAGCTTCTCGCGCGCGACTTCCGGCTCCCGCCGCGCGCCCTCCACCACCACCACGAACTCCCCGCGCTCGGGAATCCGCTCCGGCTCCACCTCCCCCACCGACCCGCGCCATATCTCCTCGTGCCGCTTGGTCATCTCGCGCGCCCACGCCACCCGCCGACCCGCCTCCAGCGCTCGCTTGAGGTCTTCCGCCAGCGCCCGAATCCGGCGCGGCGTCTCGTACGCGACCCAGGTCCGAGTCTCCCGCGCCAGTTCCACGAGCCGCGCGCGCCGCGCTTCCGCGCGCGGCGGCAGAAACCCCTCGAACGAGAAGCGCGCGGCATCCATCCCGGCGACCGACAGCGCCGCCGCCACGGCGCACGGACCCGGCAGCGGCGACACCGCGACCCCGTCTCGAAGCGCGGCCTCCACCAGCCGGGCGCCCGGGTCGCTAACCAGCGGCGTGCCCGCGTCGGAGACCAGCGCGCCCGCCGCCCCCGAGCGCAGCGAGCGAATCAGCGCGGGAACCGACCGGGCCTCGTTCCCGCGGTGCAGGCTGCGCAGCCGCGCCTTCGCCCCCAGACTCGCCATCAGCTTGCGCGTCCGCCGGGTATCCTCCGCCGCGACCCAAGCCACCGAGCGCAGCGCGGCGCCCGCCCGGGCGCTCAGGTCGTCCAGATTTCCGATCGGGGTCGCCACCACGTACAGAGTCGAGGGCTCGGCGTTCCACTCTGGCATCGGAGATCCTCCGCTCTCCGCGATGGCGCCCGCCATCATACCGCCGCTCGGCGACGGCCTGCCTATACAATAAATAATTCCTCGCCAGAGACGTCATGCCGCGCCCTTTCCTGATCCCGTTCCTGACCGCCTTGTGGCTGGCCGGCTGCGCGGTCGCGCCCCCGTCCGAGACTCCCTCTTGGGACGAGATCCTGAATCTCCCCCCCGATCAGGCATGGGAGAGAATCGATCTTTGGCCCGAAGAGGAGCGCGCGCTTCGGCGATACGACCTTCTCGTCGAATGGGCCGGGCTCGGACGCTGGGACGTGGCGCTGGCTCGGCTGCCCAGCCTTGACGCCAGCCGCCTGGACCCCGCGCGAAAAGACGCGTTGCGCCTGCTCCAGGCCGAGGCTCTGCTGCGCGGCGGCGAGGAGCTCGCCGCCCTGAGCGCGTTGTCCTCCCTGCCGGAGAACGAGACGTCCCTTCGGCTGCGCGTCCGCGTCTATGACCAGCTCGGCGACCCCGAGAACGCCCTGCGCGCGCGTCTTCTTCTGGCCGCGCGCTCCAGAGACGACGCGACGCGCGACGCGCTGCTTCCAAAAGCCTGGAACGGCCTGCTCGCGACGCCCCGCGCCAAACTCGAGGCCTGGCGGGACCGCACTGGCGACGAGGTCTGGCGCGGCTGGCTGGAACTGGCCCTTCTCGCGCGCGCCGACGCCCCGCGCGGCGGCGCGGCGCGCGCCGGGATCGACGACTGGAAGCGACGACATGGCGAGCACCCGGCGGAACGCTGGCTGCCCAGCGTCATCGAAACCTTGGAGCGCGTCCACCCCGAATTGCTCCGACTCGCCGCCCTGATTCCGGTGAGCGGCGATTTCGCGCCGATCGGCCGCGCCATCCGGCTGGGCGTAGAGGCCGGCATGCGCCGCCAGTCCGGCCCCGCGCCCGAGCTGCGCGTCTACGACACCGGCGACCCCTCGCGCGCGGTAGCGGATCTCTACCGCCAGGCCGTCGAAGAGGGCGCGCAGCGCGTCATCGGCCCGTTCGACAAGGACGCCGTCGCCGCTCTGGCGCGCGCCGGAGACCTATCGGTCGACACCGTCAGCCTGAATTACCTCGAGCGCGCCGTCGAGCCGCCCGCCCGGCTGTTCCAGTTCGGCCTGCTTCCGGAAGACGAGGCGGTCCAGGCCGCCGACCGCGCGCTGGCGGAGGGCCGCCGCGCCGCGATCGTGTTCGCCCCCGCCAGCGGCTGGGGCCAGCGCCTCGCCCGCGCGTTCGCGGAGCGCTTCGCGGCCGGTGGCGGGATCGTGCGCGGTCAAGGCTTTTATTTCGCGAACGCGTCCGACCACGCGGCCAAGATCAAGGATCTCCTGAAGCTTTCCGAGGGCGAGCGCCGCAAGCGCCAAGTCGAGGAAGCGATCGGCCGCGAGGTGACGTCGCGCCCGACTCGGCGCCAAGACGTCGACATGGTGTTCCTGGCCTCCTCCGCGCCCAACGCCCGCCTGTTCAAACCGCAACTAGACTTCTACTACGCCGGCGACCTGCCGCTATACGCGACCTCGCACGTCTACTCCGGAGTCCCGAGCCCGTTGCAGGACCAAGACCTTGAGGGCGCGCTGTTCTGCGACATCCCGCTGGTGCTGGACGCTCGCCTGCGCGAACTCCTTGGCGACGCCCTCCCCGCGCGGGATCTGCCGCGCATCGCGGCGCTCGGCGCTGACGCCTACCTGTTGGCGACGAATCTGGATTTTCTTCAGACTTACCCGGAAGCCACCCTCGACGGATGGACCGGCGAGCTCTCCCTGCGCGAGAGGCGCCGCGTGTTCCGCTCTTTGGAATGGGCGCGCTTCACCGACGGAGTTCCCCGGCCCGAGCCGCGGCCGAGGCGCGATGCCGGGCGACCGTATTACCGCACCCAAGACTGAGCGCAGCCAAGCCACCGACCTATCTTTCGGCCATGGTGATGGAGCAGAAACCGGTGGCGGCGATCAACTCTTATTTCACCGATATCCGACGCATCCGGAGAACGATCAGCCTACGGCCCGCTCGCCTTTCTTCTCGCCACGGCGAGAACGTCTCCTCCCGCCATCTGACGCCGCCCCTCGAGAAAGCCCAGATACGAGAAATCAGAACCAGAACCGGGCTCCCGCCACCCATGAGACCCGATCTCCATCCTCGCCGTCCGCCTCCGCCAAGTCTCTGGTATCCCCGAAGGCGCGATCCCAACTGACGCCGACGTACGGCGCGAACTCGCGGATCACCTCGTAGCGCAGGCGCAAGCCCGCCTCGACCGTTGACGGTCCGGAGCCAACGCCGGCGTCCTCGTCATCCGAGAAGGCCACGCTGAGCTCGACGCTGGGCTGCAGCGCCAGACGTTGCGTCAGGAGAATCTCATATTCGGCTTCCAACCGGGCGGACGCGTCTCCCTCGTCGCTCAGGAACAGCTGGACATCCATCTCAATCCAGTAGGGCGCGAGCCCTTGCGCCCCGACCACGGCATAGGCGCGGGACGGACCGGGCCTGATGTCGCGCCGAAGCCCCGCCTGAAAATCCCAGAACGGGGCGATGGCGTGGCTATAGAGCGCCTGGACCTCGGCTTCCTCGACTCGCCCCTCCTCGGCGTCGTATTCCACTTCGGTCTTGATCCAGAGCTTTCGAAGATCGCCGCCGATCCAGCCCTGCCCTTCCAGAATCATCAGCGGCTCGCCCTCGTTGGAGCGACGCTCCAGCCGCTCGACCAAGAGGAGCGCGTTGATTTGGTCGCCATGGCCGGACTTCAGCGCGGCGCGGGCCGCGGCCATCTCTTCCGGATCATGATAGGCGTCGGCCGCGTTCTGGGCGAATCCCGGGGACGCGAGCCCCGTGCAGGCCGCGAGCGCGAGCGCGCGGATCATGCCGAGGCTTCCTCGTCACGAACGGACACCACGCGCATCATGCCCGCGTGCATGTGGTAGAGCAGATGGCAATGAAACGCCCAGTCGCCCACCGCGTCCGCCGTGACGTCGACCGACAGCCTCTCGCCCGGCTTGGCGACGATCGTGTGCTTGCGCGGCTTCCGGTCATGCTCGCCCGTGACCACGTCGAAGAACATGCCATGCAGATGGACCGGGTGCGGCATCATGGTGTTGTTCACGAGCGTCAAGCGCAGCCGCTCGTTCTTGTAAAACAAGATCGGGCCGTCCGCCTCCGAGAATTTGACGCCGTCGAAGGACCACATGTAGCGTTCCATGTTGCCGGTCAGGTGCAGCTCGATCTCGCGTCGCGGAGGCCGCGTGTCGGGGTTGCGGCGAAGCGCCTTGAGGTCGGCGTACGTCAGCACGCGGTGCGGCGCGTCCTCAAGGCCATTGGGCCGCTCTGCGAGACGGTTTGTCGGGCGCACCGCCAACGCCGCGACGCCCGGGCCCCTAAGGTGGTCGTGGGCGCGCGACCCGGACGCCATGGCCATGTCGGAATGATCCATCTCCGAATGGTCCATCGCGCCATGATCCATCGTCGAGTGATCCATCGCCATGTCCTTCATGGTCAGGGTGGGTCTGGGCCGCGACTCCGGAACCGAGGCGCGCATTCCCACCCGCGGCGCCAACGTGCCGAGAGCGTACCCGCTGCGGTCATTGCTCTCGGCCACCACGGCGTAGGCCTCGTTCGCTTCGGGGCGCACGACCACGTCATAGGTCTCAGCCACGCCGATCTGCAGCTCATCAATCTCCACCGGTTCGACGTCGAGCCCATCGGCCTGCGCCACGATCATGGGCAAACCGGGAACGCGCACGTTGAAAATGCTCATGGCCGCGGCGTTGATGAGGCGGAGCCGGACCCGCTCGCCAGGCTGGAACAGGCCCGTCCAGTTTTCCGCCGGACTCTGGCCATTGAGCAAGTAGGTGTACGTCGCTCCCGTGACGTCGGCGATATCCGTCGGATTCATGCGCATCGCGCCCCACATCATGCGCTCCGAGAGAGCGCGGTCGAAGCCTTCGGCCTCCACGTCGTCGAAGAAGTCGCTCACGGTGCGTTGCTGAAAGTTGTAGACGTCGCTCATCTTCTTCAGCTTGGCGAACACCCGATGCGGATCCTCGAAAGTCCAATCGGACAGCACGATCACATACTCGCGATCATAGGCGACCGGATCGATGCCCCTGGGCTCGATCACGATCGGCCCGTAATGGCCCAGTTGCTCCTGTAGCCCGGAGTGGCTGTGATACCAATAGGTGCCCGCCTGAACCAGCGGAAACTCATACGTGAAGGTCTCGCCCGGCCTGATGCCTGGGAAGGACACGCCGGGCACGCCGTCCATCTGGAACGGCAACAGGACACCATGCCAGTGTATCGAGGTGTCCTCGTTCAGATGGTTGGTGACGCTCAGACTGACCTCGTCACCCTCCCGCCATCGCAACAGAGGCGCGGGCAATCGTCCATTCACCAGAATGGCCCGGCCGGACGCGCCATCGATTTCGTGGCGGGCGTGATCGATATCGAGCTTGAACCGAGTGCCAGAGAGAGCTTTCAGACCGCTCACATCGGTCCGCGAGCCACCGCGCGCCCACGCGGGCAAGGTGGCATGGAAAGCCAACGCCCCGCCGAGCGCGGCGCTCCCTTGAAGAAATCTCCTGCGATCCACTTGGTTTATATGGGTAGACGAGTCGTCTTACGAGCGACCGAGCCTAAGGCGAACAAACTGGCCAAGGCGGGAGTGGAAATGGAGGCATGAGGTCATTCGCGTCGGCTCGCGTGGCCGTGCTATAGTGCCATAGACAGGAATCGCTCGGGATAGTTTCCGCGTTGTCTCCCGCCGTCTGACGCCGCCTCGAGAACGCCCGAATCCGGCAGGCCGCGCCCCAAGGTGGAAAGATTGACATGCGATGACGGCCTGCAATAATGAGGCGCGCGACCAATTACAAGAAGAATCCGCCCTGTCCATGCTGACCGTCACCGAAGACATGCTGTTGCTCTCGTTGCGACGCGACGGCGGACGGTTTCCGGCGCGCCACCGGCTGACCTTGCGCCACTCCCTGACCGGCTCCGCCTTGCTCGATTTGGATCTGGCCCACCGCGTCGACACCAACCTCGAGCTCTTGGAGGTTATCGATCCAACTCCCACCGGCAAGCCCTTCCTCGATCCCATGCTGGAAGAGATCGCGAGCAGCGGGAAGACCCGCGACATCTGGGGCTGGCTACGAGCGCTGATGCCCAAACACGGCGAGGCGATCCGAGAGAAAGCGGTCGAGAGCCTGCTTGAGCGACGCGTTTTGGAGCGTCGGCCGAGGGGAGTTTTCGGAGAGCGCTACCGATGCGTGAACGAGACCGACGCCCGAGCGCGCATCGAGGAGATCCTGTTCTCCGACGACGAGATCCCCGATCCTCACGATATCGCCTTGGTCTGCGTCGCCGACGCCTGCGACCTGCTGCATTCCCTGTTTCGGAAGAAGCGACTGAAACGCGCCATGGCCCGCCTCCAGCAATTGCGCAAGATGGATCCGGTCGGCGGCGGGACGGTAGCCCAGATCGCGCTGTGGAACATTGAGCGCTCGGCCCTGTAGAATCTCCGCCGTGATAAGGTATCAATCCAAGTTTTCCAGCAGCCTGAACCGGGCCATGGTCACCCCCTCTCATTTTCGCTTTTGGTCAACGCTGGCTTTTCTCCTTGGGGGAATGACCTCGCTCGCCAGCGGCTTGACGATGGCGGCGGACCTGTCCAGCCTGACCCGCATCGCCGACAACTCCACCGCCAAGCAGGCGAGCGCCCAGCGCGAGATCGACAAGCTTGACGAGGCCGCCCAAAACGCTTACGCCGAGTACCGCGCGAAGCTGATCGAGCTGGAAAGCCTGCGCGCCTACACCCGCCAACTTCAAGCCTTGCTCGACGAGCAGCAGGCCCTGCTTGATGACCTCGGCGCGCGCATCCAAAAGACCGGCTCCATGGGCCGCGATCTGATCCCACTGATGGAGCGCATGCACGACGCGCTCGGCGTCTTGATCGAGCAGGACATGCCGTTCCTCGCGACCGAGCGGCAAAAACGCCACGCCCGCCTGCGCGGAATCTTGGACAACCCGGAGCTTTCGCTGGCCAGCAAGTACCGAAGCTTGTACGAGGCCTACCAGATCGAGCTGGACTACGGGCGAACGCTGGAGACCTATTCCGACACGCTGGAGATCGACGGCCAGAACTTGATGGCCACCTTCCTGCGGGTCGGGCGAATCGCGCTGTACGCGATGTCCGCCGACCGCAACGTCATCTACGAATGGGACAACCGCGCGCGGCGCTGGCGACGAATCGAGGGGTTGCGCCACCACCTTGAGAAAGCGGTGCGGATGGCGAAGAAACAGGTCGCGCCGGATCTTCTCGTCCTCTCGGTGCGGGCGCCAGAGGACGCGCCATGATCCGCGCGCTGGCGCTGGCGCTGACGGCGACCGCCCACGCCACGGCGCTCTCGGCCCCGCTGGACGATCTTCTCGCGCGCATGCGGGCCGACCAATCCCAAGAGACCGCCGAGATCCAAGAGCGCCTGCAGAAATTCCGCGGCATGGCGCTGGAACGCGAGGCCATGCTCAAGGAGGTCAAGGGGCTGATCCGCGCGGAAGAGAAGCGTAGCCGCGACATGGAGAAGAGATTCGCCAAAGGCGAGAAGGATCTGATAAGCCAGCGCGAGAAGCTCGACGAGTTGACCGTGCATTTCAAGGAGGTCCTGGCGACCGCGAAACTTTGGGCGGGCGAGCTCAAGGGCCATTTCCTCCAATCTTTGGTCAGCGCCCAGATTCCCGACCGAATCGCGCCGCTCGACACCATCGCTAGCGACGACCACGCGACCAACATCGCCGACATGGACCAGTTGCTGTACGCCGCCCTTGAGGAGCTGAGCCAGCAGGGCCGAGTGGTCCGCTTTGACACGCGGGTCACCCAGCCCGACGGCACGCGAGCCGACGCCTCGGTGGTTCGCGTGGGCGTGTTCACCGCATCCAGCGAGGGCCGCTTCCTCAGTTTCGCCGACGATGCCCGCGACTTGGTCATCCTGCCCCGCCAGCCACCAGCCTCGTTGCGCTCGGTCGCGACCGATCTGCAACGCGCCACCGGGGAAGACTCCGCGCGGGCCGTGGTCGACCCGTCGCGCGGCGCCATCCTGTCGTTGCTGGTCGACGCGCCGGACTTGATGGAACGGATCGAGCAAGGCGGCATGATCGGCTACCTCATCATCCTCATCGGGGTGTTCGGCGTGCTGTTCGCGATCATCCGCAGCGTCACGCTGGCCGCGCACATGCGCCGGATTCGCATCCAGAGAAAGGACATGCGGAATCCCAAGACCAACAACGCGCTGGGACGCGTGGCCTCGGTTTACCGCGAGCACGCGGACATGGATCCGGAATCGCGCGAGGACCGGGTGCACGAGGCGATCAGCGAAGAGTTGCCGAAACTCAACTGGGGCCTGAACATGCTGCGCGTGCTGGCCGCCATCGCCCCCCTGCTCGGATTGCTCGGCACCGTGACCGGCATGATCCAGACCTTTCAGGCCATCACCCTGTTCGGCACCGGCGATCCGCGCATGATGGCCGGTGGTATCAGTCAGGCCTTGGTCACCACCGCGCTCGGGCTGGGCGCCGCGATCCCGATTCTGCTGATCCTCACCATGGCTCGCTCCTACAGCGCGCGAATCCGCCAGATCGTCGAGGAGCAGAGCCTCGGTCTGCTGGCCCACTCACGAGAGCCATGATCGCCTCCTGGCTCCAGGGGCACTACGCGAACGTCGAGGCCCTGCTGCACACTGGCGGCGACGTGTTACTGATCCTGTTCGGCGTCGCGTTCCTGCTATGGTGGTTCATCATTGAGCGGATGTGGTTCTTCTTCGGCCCAAGCCGCCATCGTCGCGATGCCAAGCGGCTGTCGGACAAGCTGGGACTGGCGCTCGCCTGGCAAGCGCGCTGGGACATGCGGAAGGCCCTGTGGTTGCGGCAGCGATGGATATCCGAATCGCGCGTCCGCACGAATTCCGGCATGGGCGCGATCCGGGGGCTGGTGCTGATCTGTCCGTTGCTCGGTCTGCTCGGCACCATCACCGGCATGATCGAGGTGTTCTCGACCATGTCGATCACCGGCAGCAACAGCGCGCGACTGCTCAGCGACGGCATCTCCCGCGCCACCTACCCGACTCTCGCTGGCCTGGTGATCGCCTTGTCCGGTTACTACTTCATCACGCTGTTCGAGCATCGGGCGCGGCGCGACAACGCGACGTTGCGCGAGAACCTCCTGTTGCCAGCCCACATGCGAAAAGCCACCGCCCCTCGTCCATGAGAGTCATCCGTCGCGGCGAGCCCGAGGAGGAGCAGGGAATGGACATCACCCCCCTGATCGACATCGTCTTCATCATGCTGATCTTCTTCATCGTGACCGCGTCCTTCGTCAAAGAATCGGGGGTCGAGATCAATCGCCCAGAGGCGGACACCGCGGTCATGCAGAGCCAAGGCTCGATCCTGATCGGCATCACGGAAGACGACGAGGTCTGGATCAACCACCAGCCGGTGGACGTGCGCTCCGTGCACGCCCACGTCATGCGCCTGCAGGCCGAGAACCCGCAAGGCGGCGTGGTCATCCAGGCCGACCGCGATTCCCGCAACGACATGCTGGTGCAAGTCATGGATCAGATCCGGCAGGCCGGGGTGGAGAAAATCGCCCTCGCGGCGAGCCCGGGTCAGCGATGACGCTTCGGGACGGATTGCGCATCCCGTTGATCACGGTGGCGGCCGTCAGCGCGGTCTTCGCCCTATTCACCCTGATGTACTCGTTGGTCGTGACCGACCTCGCCGGTCTGCAGGAGATTCACGACTCGGTGCGCTTCGACTTCGTGCGCCTGCAGAAGCGCGAGATCACTCCCAACCAGCGCAAGCTGCCGCCAAAGGCGGAGAAGCCCCAGAAACCCAAAATGCCCGAGACCCGCCAAGAAGCCGAGTCTCTGAACCCGGATAGCCTATCCTTCGCCGCCACCTCGGCCACCCCCTACCAGCTCGACCTGATGGCCGGCGGCGATCTGTCGAAGGGCTGGGCCGCCACCCGCGACCCCCTGCCGATCATGCGCGTCAGCCCGCAGTATCCCTCGCGCGCGAGCCGACGCGGCATAGAGGGCTGGGTCGAGGTCGCCTTCACCATTAACACCAACGGCGCCACCGAGGATGTCCGGGTCGTCGCCGAGGAGCCGCCCGGCACGTTCGGCCGCGCCGCCGTCAAGGCGGTGCGCAAATGGAAATACAAGCCGCAAGTGATCGACGGCGAGGCGCGGCCCCGTCCCGACGTCCGCGTGATGCTCAAGTTCGAGCTCGAGAAATGAGATTCCGGATCGCCGCCGCGCTAGTCGTCACCGCGCTCGCCACCACGCCCGCGCTCGCCGCCACGCTTTCCGAGAAGGTCTACCGCAAGCTCAGCGAGATCTACGAGTTGCGCGAGGCGGATCAGACCGCCGAGGCCTTGCGAGAAACCGACAGCCTGTTGCGGCGCAAGCTCAGCGACCACGAGCGAGCCCAGACCCTGCTGCTCAAGGCCGACCTCCTTCTCGCGCGGGAGCGCTACGAGGAGGCCATCGCCCCGATGGAGGCGGCGCTCGCGACGGGAGCCGTCCCCGAGCAGCGCGCCGACCAGATCCGCTACAACCTCGGCCAGCTGTATAGCCAGGCCGGACGCTTCCGCGACGCCATAAGGATTCTGGAGTCGTGGACGCGCTCCGCGTCCAGCGTTCCCGCCAACGCCTACTTCGTGCTGGCCGCCTGCCACCTCGAGCTCGACGCGTTGCGCCCCGCCCGGCGGTGGGCGGACAAGGGCCGGAGCGAATCTGACAATCTATCTTATTCGCAATACCAGTTCATCGCCTCCATCTACGCTCAGCAATCCGATTGGAACGCCCTGCGGGAGCTTTTGGAGGAAGCCATCAAGGAGTTTCCCGACAAGGTCGAATTCTGGCGACAATTGGCGCAAACGCACATGGAGCGCGACCATGAATCGAAAGCGCTTTCGGTGATGCGCGTCGCCTACGCGAACGGCCTGCTGATGCGCGGCGAGGACCTGGTCCGGCTCGCGCAGCTGATGCGCCTGCGAAACGCGCCTTGGCTCGCCGCCAACGTGATGGAGAACGGGCTGAGAAGCCAGCGAATCAAGCCGACCCCGAGCAACTGGCGGCTCCTCGGAAACTCCTGGGTGGCCGCGCGCGAATACGAGCGGGCCTACCTTTCCCTGACCAGGCTGGCCGAGACTACCGGGAAGCCCCGCGACTGGTTGCGTTTGACGCGTCTGTACGCGCAAAACGCGGGGTGGAGCGGCTGCGTTAAAAGCGCCGAAGCGGGTCTGCGCGCCGGTCCCAAGGATCCCGGGCCATTCCAGTTGCTACGCGGCATCTGCGCTTACGAGAAAGGAGACTTTCCGACAGCCTTGGAAGCGTTCGCGCGGGCTAGGAAAAGCGCGAAGTCCGCGGCCGAGGCGCGGGGCTGGATCCAATTTCTCGAAAGCGTCCAAAGCTTGTGAGTCTCGAAACCAATCAAGACCCGGCCGAACTGGAGCGTTTCGACCGACCGGACCTCGACTGGTGGGATCCGCGAGGCCCGATGCGGGCCCTGCATGAGATCAATCCGGTCCGCTTCCAATATATTGAGGAGCGTCGCGCTCTGCGCGGACGAACCGCGCTTGATGTCGGTTGCGGCGGTGGCCTGCTGACCGAATCCCTAGCCCGCGCCGGGGCGAAGACCACCGGCATCGACCTGTCGTCCGCCGCGCTGACTCAAGCCCGCGCGCATGGACGGACGCTCCAGATAGAATACCTAGAGCGGGACGCGAGCTCGCTCGCGTCCGAGCACCCTGAAGCCTTCGATGTCGTGACCTGCATGGAATTGCTGGAACACGTGCCGGACTTCCCTGCCCTGCTCGGCGACTGCGAGCGACTGTTACGACCGGGCGGCTTCCTGTTCGCGTCCACCCTGAACCGCACCATCGCCTCGTTCGCGCTCGCCATCGTCGGCGCCGAGCATATCGCTGGAATTCTGCCGGTCGGAACGCATCGCTACGAGCGCTTCATCCGTCCATCCGAGCTAGCGCAGGCGGCGCGAGATTTGCGACTCGAGGTCGAGGACATTCGCGGCATCGCCTACAATCCGCTGACCCGAACCGCCCGACTCGGCGGAGCCCCCCGGGTCAACTATTTAATGCGCCTGCGCAAATCGGAATCGGAAGGGTGATCAACGGGGCATCGCCCTCGATTCGAAATCTATTCGCGCCCTCCTCCATCGTCACCGCTCGCTTGACGGCGAATGAAACGTCCTAGCAATGGCACGGCGAAAGAATATTTACCATGGCGGTTCTTATAGACCAGCCCCTGGGCGGCGAGCTTAGAAAGCATCTGGTTGACGTGACTTCCGCTGAAGGAGTTGAACGGCGCGCGCTCTGATGTCTCGACCACCTCCTGGACGGTGAATTCGCCATCACCATCCCTGATTCGAGAAATTACGGTGAGCAACTCCCTCTGTCGGTCCGTGGCGCTAGCCCATCGACCCGCGAAAAAATCCAAATCCAGCTTCCGCTCAATCTCGGATTCCAGTACCTGCGCGCGCGCGCCTCGATCAAGCCTTTGCAGGAATTCGTCGTAGACCTCCCTGCAGATGAATTGGATAAAGTAGGGGTAGCCGCCCGACATCTTGATGATGCCCCGAATCGCCGCGTCATCAAGACGAACAGGGCATTCAGCATCTTCAATCGGCTTGCGAATAGCCTCCTCGCTCTCGTCCTCGCTCAGCCGGTCCAGAAACAAGACCCGGAACATCCGTTCGGAATAGGTCCGGGCTTCGACCAACCCGGGAAATAAGGTCGGAAGGCCGGTCAGAACGAGCATCAAGGGAAAGTTCCTTCTCTGCAGAGACTGGAAAGCGTCCAGCAACAAGGAAACGGGATACTGCTCCTTGTCTCTCCGGTCACCCAGGTTCTGCGCCTCGTCGTAAGCGAAGATGATCCCACGCGCTTTCGGAGCAGCTTCCGACAACGCGTTCCAAGCCCTCTCCAGAGCGCCCTTGAGCTTGTCGAGACTCAACCCCGGGGTATGTCGATAAGCGTCCATCAGGACCTGAAAGTCCAAAACGCGCTTTGTCTGTCGCGCATCCGATAAAAATCCGGCCGCGCGCGACTCTTCCGCATGAATGACCACCCGCGAAGTTGCCGGGGACAAGTCCGTGAAGATCCGGACCGCCAAGTTCTCCTCGCTCATGCTGGCGGATTCCGAGAGATCGGCTCCGACCCATATCCAACCGCGCTCCTGCGCCTGGGGTTTGAAAGATTCCAGGAGTACCGTCTTGCCCACGCCGCGCAACCCGGTCAAGACCAAGTTGTCCAGAATCACTTCCTGATCCAGAAGACGCAGGAACTCCTCGCGTTCCGCATGTCTTCCGGCAAGCCACGGCGGCTTGTGTCCGGCGCCCGGGCGAAAAGGATTCGAAAAGCCATCCATATCAATATCCATCAACCAGGAAAGGTGAATTTATTATATTTTATAAATTTATCTTTGGTTGGATAGATCCATTCGCTTTTTCTAGCGCATCCGCCATGGTGTATCATTGGAAAATGAATTCCATTCCTCCACCCCGACTAACCATCCCGGGGAACGGAACGCGCGTCAAATCCGCGCCAAATCCACCACGTAACGCGAAAGGCCCGACCCTTTCCGCCCTGCCGCGCCCGATCTTGGGCGTGCTCATGGACCTGGATGGCACTCTGGCCGACACCGCGCTCGATATCGTCCCCATCCTCAACGCGCTCTGCCGAGAAGAAGGCCACTCGCCGGTCGAGTACGGCCTGGCACGGAACAGCGTCTCGCGAGGAGCCCGGGCACTGGTCCGCCTCGCTTTCGGAAGTGGTCTTGATAATCGCCAAGAAGAGCGTCTGGTCGCTCGATTTCTGGAACTATACGCCGAGTCCCCTTGCCGCGACACGAGACTGTTCGACGGCATGATGGATCTTCTGGATTTCCTAGCCCGAAACGACATGCCATGGGGCGTGGTGACCAACAAGACTGGAAATCTGGCGGAGGCGATCATCAAGGCTATGGACTTTCCCGTCCCTCCCGCCTGCCTGATCAGCGGCGACTCCCTGCCGCTCCGCAAGCCCCACCCGGACCCACTATGGGAGGCGGCCCGCCGTATGACCGTGAATGCCCAACATTGCCTGTATCTGGGTGACGACCCGCGCGACATGCGGGCGGCTCGCGCGGCCGGCATGACCGGCGTGATCGCCGCGTTTGGGTACATCCCCCCGGAAGCCGACCTCGCTAGTTGGGAGGGCGACGCGATCATCCAGCACCCCACCGAACTGAAGACGCTCCTTGGCCATTCAGGATGAACGTTTGGCTCTGGGCTCTGATGTTCACGTTCGGCCTGTCGGTCGGCGTCCTCGTCGGCTTATGGGTGTCGCGAAGCCGCGATCAGCGGCATCTCGGCCAACTCAACCAGACCCTCAGAGAAAGCTTTTCCGCGCTTTCGGTCGAGGCGCTCGAGCGCAACGCCGAACGCCAGCGCGATTCTCTCGAGACCACGCTCAAGCCGTTGCGGGAGACGCTGGAGCGCGCCCGCGAGCAAATCGGCGAGATCGAGAAGGACCGGCACACCGCCTACGGCCGGCTGTCCCAGCAATTGCGGGACGCGGTCACCGCGCAGGAGCGCCTGCGCCAAGAGACCCAGAACCTGTCGCAGGCGCTGGCGCGCCCGCAAGTGCGCGGCTCCTACGGGGAGATCACCTTGCGCCGGATCATCGAGCTGGCCGGAATGACCGCGCACGTCGACTTCATGGAGCAACCGCGGCAGGAAAGCGGGCGGCGCCCGGACGTGGTGGTGCGGCTGCCGGAAAACCGAGCTCTTCCGATTGATGCCAAAGCCCCCCTCCAGAAATACTCCGAAGCCTATCGGGAATCCAACCCCGAGCGTCAGAAAGAGCGGATGCGGGAGTTCGCGAGCTCCATGCGCTCCATGGTCACGGATCTCTCGCGCAAGGAATACTGGGCGGGTTTCGCTAACGAGAGCTCGCTCGATTTCGTGGTGATGTTCGTGCCCGGAGACCAGTTCCTCAACGCCGCGCTGGAGCAGGATCCCGATTTGATGGACGATGCCTTGGCACGCAAGGTGTTGCTGGCCACGCCCAGCAGCCTGATGGCGATCCTGCGCGCGGTGGCGTACGGGTGGAACCAGCGGAAGGTCGCGGAGAATGCCGAGAGAATCCGCAAGCTCGGCTACGAGCTATGCGAGCGCGTCGCCGTCTTCTCCGAGCATATGGCGGCCCTTGGCAAGTCCTTGGGGGGAAGCGTTGGGCGCTTCAATCGCATGGTCGGATCCTGGGAATCTCGCGTGTTGCCGACCTCGGACAAATTTCGGGAGCTCGGGGTGGACGCGCGCAAGCGAACTTCCGACATTGACGAGCTGACGGAAATTCCCCGCCGCGTATCGTCCGCGCGAGAGTCTTCTGGCGATGCCGGATGAGCCCGCTTGGGGCGAGGCCGAATACGCGCCTTCTCCCAAGGCTCTCGCCGACCGAGTGACGCTAATCACCGGGGCTAGCTCTGGAATCGGGCGCGCTTGCGCCCACGCCTGCGCCCGCGCTGGAGCCACCGTGATCCTGCTGGCGCGCGACCGACCCAGGCTGGAAGAGACCTACGACCGAATTCGCGAGGCCGGCGGACCCGAGCCCGTTATTCTTCCGTTTGACTTGGGCGGCGCGACGGTCGACGATTACGCGCGAACGGCCGAGCGGATCGACCAGGAATTCGGCCGCCTCGACAGCTTGCTGAATAACGCCGGGCTGGTTGGTGGCCTGCGTCCGATGCGCCTGACGCAGCCCGCCGACTGGACTCGGTTGCTGCGAGTCAACCTGCTCGCTCCTTGGTTGCTGACCCAGGCATGCCTGCCATTGCTGGAAAAAGCGGACGACCCGGCGGTCGCGTTCGCGCTGGACGGACAAGCCCGGCGCGCCTATTGGGGCGCCTATGGCGTGGCCAAGGCGGGGCTTGAGGGGCTAGTCGAGATCCTGTCGCGCGAACTGGGCGGAGACCGCCCGATCCGAATCAATGGCATTGATCCGGGTCCTGTGGAAACGCGGCTGCGAAGGCAGAACTATCCTGGTGAGCCCGGCGGCGCGCGCGCGACGGCGGAGCGGGTCGCCCCGGCTTTCGTCTATTTCCTGGGCCCCGACAGCCGCGGGGTCACGGGGCGCGCCGTCCGCCTCGGTCAAGCTCTGGAAGCTTGACCGTAGACGCAACAGGAGCGCAAGCGGCACTGATCGCAACGCGGGGCACGCGCCAAGCAGACGTGCTTGGCATGCAGAACGACGCGCGCGTGGTACTCGTTGTACAAATCGGCATCGCGGGGCAGTTCGCGCTCAAACAGCTGGCGAAGGTCCTCGTAGCCAATCCGAGCGGACACTAGTCCCATGCGCGAGAGAATCCTCCGGGTGTAGGCATCCACGACGAATACCGGGCGACCGAGGGCGTACAGCAAAATGTCGTCCGCCGTCTCCGGCCCGACGCCATGCACCGCCAGCAACTCCGCGCGCAGATCCTCGGTATCCCTCCGCCTCAACCGTCGCCAAGGTCCGCGCTCCCGGTACCACTGGCACAAGGCGCGCAGGCGCTTCTGCTTGACGTTGTAGTAACCAGATGAACGGATCAGCTCAGCTAGACGAGAGGGCGACAGGTCCAGAATCGCCTCGGCGTCAAGACGGCGCGCCTCGCGCAAGCGGGCGATGGATTTCTCGACGTTGACCCAAGCGGTGTTTTGCGTGAGCACCGCGCCGACCATCACCTCGAACGCGCTACGCGCGGGCCACCAGCCGAAGCGGCCATGGCGCAACGGAGTGGAGTCTTGCTGTCGGCGCAACAGGCCGAGGATATCTACTAGCAAGCCCAACTAGTTAAGAGCCTGAACGATTTCCTCGGTCATCTTCTTGGCATCGCCGAACAGCATCATGGTCTTGTCGCGGAAGAACAGCTCATTGTCCACGCCCGCGTAGCCGGAACCGAGAGAGCGCTTCAGGAACAGCGTCGTGCCCGCCTTCTCGACGTCCAGAATCGGCATGCCATAGATTGGGCTGGAAGGATCCGTCTTCGCCAGCGGGTTGGTGACGTCATTCGCTCCAATCACGAACGCCACGTCGGCGGTGGAGAATTCGTGGTTGATCTCCTCGAGCTCGAACACCTCATCATACGGGACCGAGGCCTCCGCCAGAAGCACGTTCATATGTCCAGGCATGCGCCCGGCGACCGGATGAATCGCGTACTTGACGTCGACGCCTTTCTCTTTGAGCAGGTCAGCCATCTCGCGTAGCGCGTGCTGCGCCTGAGCCACCGCCATGCCATAGCCCGGAACCACGATCACCTTGTTGGCATTACTCATGATGAAGGCGGCGTCATCCGCGCTGCCCTGCTTGACCGAACGACTGCCGCCGCCCTGTTGCGCCGCGGCGACCGTCTCGCCCCCGAAGCCGCCCAGCAGAACGTTGAAGATGGATCGATTCATGCCTTTGCACATGATGTAGCTCAGGATCGCGCCGGACGATCCGACCAGCGCTCCAGTGATGATCAGCGCCATGTTGCTTAACGTGAAGCCGATACCGCAGGCAGCCCATCCGGAATAGGAATTCAGCATGGAAACCACGACCGGCATATCCGCCCCGCCGATCGGGATGATGATCAGGAAGCCGATCAGGAAGGCCAGGATCACGATCGCCCAGAACGAGGTCGGGTCCTGCGCTAGAACCAGCGCGACGATCAGGCCGACGATGGCGATGCCGATGGCGGCGTTGAGCGGATGCTGCAGAGGGAACACGACCGGGTTGCCGCTGACCAAACCCTGCAACTTGGCGAAGGCCACCACGGAGCCGGAGAAGGTGATGGCACCGACGGCCGCGCCAATGCTCATCTCGATGAGCGAGGCCGCTCCGATGTTCCCGAACGTTCCGATGCCGTAGGCTTCTGGGTGGTAGAACGCGGCGATCGCCACCAGCACCGCGGCCATGCCGACCAGCGAATGGAAGGCGGCCACCAGCTGCGGGAGCGCCGTCATGTTGATGCGGAACGCCACCAGCGTTCCGATCGCGCCACCGACGAGAATGCCAGCGAGAATGATCTCGTAACTGATCACGTCCGGGTCCAGCAGCGTGGTGACCACGGCGATGACCATGCCGATGATGCCCATCACGTTGCCCTGACGCGCCGAGGTCGGGGACGATAGTCCGCGCAACGCCATGATGAAGCACACGGCGGCGACGAGGTAGGCGAATCCGGTCCAGCTTGCGCTCATGTCTCTGTCCTCGTCCGCTTATTTCTTTTTCTTGAACATGGCCAGCATTCGCTGGGTCACCAAGAACCCGCCGAAGATGTTGACCGAAGCCAGCGTGACGGCGAGAAAGCCCATCAGACTGGAGAAGTCCATGTCCGCCAGCCCGGCCGCCGGGCCCGCGGCCAATAAGCCGCCGACGATGATGACCGAGGAAATGGCGTTGGTCACCGCGAGCAATGGAGAGTGCAACGCGGGCGTCACGCTCCACACCACGTAGAAGCCGACGAAGCAGGCCAGCACGAAAACGGTGAACAGATTCAAAAACGGGGTCCCTCCCGCCGCAGCGGAGCCGCTGGCCGTGGACATCGCGAGGCCGCCCGCGAAGTCGGAGACCTGCGTCAGGCCTTGGGCGAGGATAGTCGCGTCGATCATCATGACATCAGCTCCTTGATCCGGGCGTTGACGACCTCTCCATCGCGCGTCAGAACGGTCTCGGCGAGCGTCTCGTCTTCCCAATCCAAGTTGAGAGCGCCGTTCTCCGCGTCAATATGCGGGGTCAGAAAATTAAGAATGTTCTTGGCGAACAGGTTGCTCGCGTCGCGCGCCAGACGCGCCGGCATATTGTCGTAACCAATGATTCGCACGCCTTGGTGCTCGGCCACCACGCCGCGCTCCGCGCACTCGCAGTTGCCTCCGGTCTCGACCGCCAGATCGACGATCACCGAACCGGGCTTCATCGACTCGACCATCGCGCGCGTCACCAGCACCGGGGCCGGACGGCCCGGGATGAGGGCGGTGGTGATAACGATGTCTTGGTCCTTGACGTGATTGGCGAGGACCTCGCGCTCTTTGCGCTTGTACTCCTCGGTCATCTCCTTGGCGTACCCGCCGGCGGTCTCGGCGTCTTTCATCGCGTCCTCGTCCACGATCAGAAACTTCCCGCCCAGACTCTCGACTTGCTCGCGGGTGGCCGGGCGCACGTCGTAGGCGGTGACCACCGCGCCCAAACGCTTGGCGGTGGCGATGGCCTGCAAGCCCGCCACCCCAACGCCCATCACGAACACGCGGGCGGGCGCCACCGTGCCGGCCGCGGTCATCATCATCGGGAAGGCGCTGACGTGCTCGGCGGCGGCCTCCACGACCGCCTTGTAGCCCGCCAGATTGCTCTGCGAGGACAGCACGTCCATGGACTGCGCGCGGCTGATGCGCGGCATCAGGTCCATGGCGAAGGTCGTGAGCCCGCGCTCGTTGTAGCTCTTCGCGGAATCGGGCTGGGAAAGGGTCGCCAGATGGCCGACAAGAATCGCGCCTTTCTTCATCAGGGCGATCTCGTCCGTCCCCTCCTCGGCCGTCATCGGTCGCTGGATCTTGAAAACCAAGTCCGCCTCGCCAAGTGTGGCGGTGGCATCTGGCGCGACGCGGGCGCCCGCCTTCTGGTACTGCTCGTCGGTCACGCAAGAGCCGGCTCCGCACCCGGCCTCCACCACGACCTCCATCCCCATGCCGGTCAGTTTCTTGATCGTGTCAGGGGAAATGGCCACCCGATTCTCGCCCGGGCGGATTTCTTTCGGAATCCCGATTCTCATGCTGGGAAGCTCTGCTGGTCGCTCAGTTGGTTCGGTTCAATCAAAAAACGCACCTTCCATCGAAAGTGCGTCGGCGCGCCATTGTACACCATTCTGATTCTTGACGCGCGCTCTCGAGGAAGAAAATGCAGGAATATCTTTGGAAAACCCCATGCAGGTCAATCATGGATTCATGAATCATAGCAACGCGAAAACCGCGGCGAAAACCGCGATCAACGTGCTTATGAATAGGCCTATGACCCACTTGCGCATGGAGGAATAACTCGCTTCCAAACCCGCTTTTGTCGCCAAGTGGCGCATTTCCGTCTCAATTCGAGCCAGACGGTCTTCAACCGTCCTCAACCTGTCGCCGTCACCATCAAGGCCACCACCGCTGGCCGTATTCGGTGGTCGCATGTGGACGACATTATTACCGCGTCCGCTATCCATCCGCCTTTCGCAACCATTCCCATAAGGACTGCTGATGCCAACGGTGATAATTGGCAGCTTCGACAACCAGCCCAGACACTTCTTTTTTTAAATCTATCCGGGCAGATTCCGCGACTTGAGTCGTAAGGTCGTTGAAGCATCTGGAGAGATCAGCGCGACGGTATCACTCCAGATGACAGACATTCCCACGCTCATATTTCAAGCTTACTCGAAACTTCGTCGCTTGGCCGATCCAAAATTATGACAAAAACTGATAGGTGAACGTAAGCATCTGCGGATGAGGTTTCATTATAACAATGGCCGATCCTGCAACTCTGCCGCTCCGACCTCAGAACGGCGCTACGCCTCCTCGCCAAGTGGACAAGCCACCGTGCTCCTTATACTACGCTCCAGGCTCTCCACTCCGCCTATGCGGGACATGAACACGAGCAGAACGGCAAGCCCTCCAGCACCAGGTCCGGCGCGGCGACCATTGAGATCCTGCACCAGAGCTGAAGATTATCAGCGTCGCCACCGGTCAGCATGACCATGGCGGATTCTCCCAGCGTGTCCTCGCGCAAGCGCGCGCACATCGCGTCAACGCCCGCGGAAAGCGCCTCCCAAATCCCGGATTCAATGGCCTCGCTCGTATCGGGATGGAAAGAGCCATGCGGCTCCACCAGCGGAGCGTGATTGGCGATGGGCAATATTGCCAAGGCGCTTTTCTGTCGGGAATAGCCTGGCGCGATCCAACCGCCGCAATACCAGAAATTCTTCTGGCACAAGGCGACTCTCCCTCGGGGCGATCATTCAACCAACCTCCACCCGTCGCCGTATACCCAGCGTTCCGGCATGCGACAGCCATCAATAGCCGCGAGGGCCGCGGGCATGATGAAATCTCCGACTTCTCCAATGACCATGCCTAGATCAGGCTCGTCAACCAGTAGCGGGTCTCGAGCGAGAAACGACCTCCACTGGCGAATTTTTTGAGGATCATCGGAAAAGGCTCGCGTCAGTGGCGGAGGCCGCTCGTTTGGAATGAGCGTGGCGCGCTTATCGAATGTGGCGCCTATGGCGGTGGCAAGGGTTACGCCTTCGAACATAAAGAGCCGCGACATCGCGAGCAAGTCATAGAAGTCCTTCATACGGCTATTCGCAAGGTCGAGCGCAACGATGGCTTGAAACTTCTCAGCAGCCACAGTCTCTCGTGGATACGCTTGGAGGGCGGGAGCCGGATGGTCAAGAAGCGTGGGAAACTCTATCTCCAAAGGGCCGGGTTTCACAGCGTCACCGAAACCGAGATCAATGTGAACGGGGATAACTGCGGAACCAAGCTGGGCCACGGCGCGGACTCGAATGGCACCATGCGCGCGACCCTCGCCGGACGAATCCGCGTGGATATTATCGGTGTCGAAGCGCAACCCATCGTCCACGACTGGCTGAGTGCAAATATCGCGAACCACGTCGAGAAGAGGATCCACCTCGCGATCAGCGAAAGACAGAAAATCAAGGTCTAGAGTCGTTCGAAACGGGTCCGTGAACCATGCGACGTAAAGCATGGCTCCCTTGAGAACAAAAAGATCCCTATGAGGAGATGCGCTCAGCCGAAAGAGAAAACGTTCAAGAGCGTATCGGACGAGCATGCGCTGGAAGTTCGTCTGGCGTTCCCTGGCTAAGTCGCGTAGCCGCGCGCGCACCGAAGCGGCGATATTTCTCGGCCCATCACGCGACATTAGCAATCACCGTTTCCAGATAGGGCCTTAGGACGGACCAGATGCGCGTATCACGAGCATAACTGACGATCCGCGCCGGTTTGGCCTTTCCAGATCTAATAGCGTTATGGAGCCCTTCAATCGCGACATCAAGACCGACATACCGCCGAAACCGGAAGCAATCCACAACCGCCTTGGCCGGGTCGAAAATGGGCACGTGCACGCCGTCGACGTTATAGGCTCGCACGCCGAGGAAGAGAGCCCTTGGTCCGAATCGCACGATTCGGGTCGGAGGATATTCGAATTTGGGCTTTCGCGCCTTTTGGTCAATAGCGAGCCAGACCCGGCCCGGCACCTGAAGCGTGAGATCGTGGAACTGAAGAGCGGAAATTAGGCAGATAACCCCTTTGGGTGCGAGTTTCGCGACCTCGGCGAGATCATGCGATGCCGTAATCTCCGCATCGGCGAGTTGGTAGAGCCCGCGAGTGGCGCGGAAGAGCGTTTGGTCCCTGAGCATGCGTGCGAGCGTTTCCGGGTGGATCCCGGCATCGCTAAGCTCAATGCCACGCATGGGTCCATGGGCCTTGAGAAGAGCGATCACTCGATCCTTCTGCGTTTTCATGAGTGCCACGCCATGTGATTAAAAGTAGGTTAATAGAATAAACTATTCAACAATATATCACATCATCGCAAACCCCACGAAACCCCAAGCTCTTTCTGAAATCACGCCGGGATATCCCACGCGCGGATATGGAACAAACGCGTTACCAACAACCCGCTCGCGTTTCTTTAAAACTGGAAACTCAACCTGAGCAGAACGCCAAGCCCTCCAGCACCAGGTCCGGCGCGGCGACCATTGAAGTCCTGCACCAGAGCTGAAGATTATCAGCGTCGCCACCGGTCAGCATGACCATGGCGGATTCTCCCAGCGTGTCCTCGCGCAAGCGCGCGCACATCGCGTCAACGCCCGCGGAAAGCGCCTCCCAAATCCCGGATTCAATGGCCTCGCTCGTACCGGGATGGAAAGAGCCATGCGGCTCCACCAGCGGAGCGTGATTGGCGATGGGCAATATTGCCAAGGCGCTTTTCTGTCGGGAATAGCCCGGCGCGATCCAACCGCCGCAATGCTGATCGTCCTTGGTCAACCCATCCACGACGACCGCGGATCCGGCATCCACCACGATGAGGGCCGAACGAGTCCGCCGCCGCGCGGCCCGAAGCGCCAGCAATCGATCCGTCCCGAACGTCTCGGGGCGATCATAGCGCAAGCGGATATCTCCGCGCGCCGCTTCGGAACTGGCCCACGCCACCGGCTGACCCCAAGCCCGCTCGACTCCTTCGCGCGAAGCGTTGCCCTCGCTCCCTCGCATCGTCGACACGGCGCGCAAAACCTCGTCCGGGCTCTGGCGCTCTCGCAACGCCGCGCGCAAGCGGGGCGCGTCGGTGATCGGAATCGTCGCCAACCGAAGGACCTGGCCATTTTTCTCCTCGCCAAGCTTGGCGCAGGTGTGACCGAGGTCAAGCAACAGGCTCATCGTCGATCCAAGCGCGCGTCTGCGCTATTGAACAACCGAACGCCGTCCTTGCCCTGGATCCGAAGAAATCCGTGGTCATCCACGCCCATCGCGCGCCCCGCATACGCTTGTCCGTTCGCATCGACCACGCGCGCCTCGTTCCCCTTGAGGCCATCGTACGGATCAAAGCGTTCCCTGATTTTTCTCCGCGCGCCCGCGTCCAAGCGAGCGAGACAGTCGGAAACCGCCTCAATCAGGCTCGCCGCCAACCGATTCGGCGATGGCCGCGAGCCGCATGCGTGAATGATCGAGGTCGCGGGCCGATCCACTTCCGGCACGGCTTCCACATTGACGCCAACCCCGACCGCGCAACGGGATCGTCCATGACGAACGTGGCATTCGGTCAGGATACCGCCAAATTTCCGGAAGCCGTACGCTAGGTCATTTGGCCAGATCAAGCAAGGCCACCCCAAATCCATCTCGCGCAAGCGCTCGACCAGAGCTATGCCCACCCACAGCGTCAATGCTGGCGGGATGACCGCCGGAAAGGCATGCGACACGGAAAACGTCAAGGCTCCGTCTGGAGTCACCCAGCGCCGACCTTGACGACCGCGCCCCTCGGTCTGGAGCCGAGCGACTAGTGCCCGGTCGCGATCTTCCACGCCGTCGAGCAAGATATCATTGGTGGAGGCGACCTCGTCCACCACCTCGACCGCGCCAAATCGAGCGCGAGCGTCTTTGGAAAGGATCTCGACGATCCGCTCAGCGTCCAATGGAAAAGGCATAGGCACGGATGCCCGGGAGTTCGGTCGCATGGCCATTCGCGTCAGTCTCTCCGAAAACATCGGAGTTCGTATTGTCCTACATCGCGCGCGCTTAAACCAAAACGGCCCCGCACGGGGCGGGGCCGGATGGAAAGTGCCTGGCGATGTCCTACTTTCACATGGGGAAGCCCCACACTATCATCGGCGATGAACCGTTTCACGGCCGAGTTCGGAATGGATCGGGTGGTTCCAGTTCTCTATGGTCACCAGGCGAAAAAAGATGGATGATTCACGATGTCTGATCAAGGCGGAAGGTCTGAAGTAGCGTGGTCAAGCCTCACGGGCAATTAGTACTGGTTAGCTTCACTCATTACTGAGCGTCCACATCCAGCCTATCAACCTGGTATTCTTCCAGGGCCCTACCGGGACTCGAAGTCCAGTGAAACCTCATCTTGGGACAGGCTTCCCGCTTAGATGCTTTCAGCGGTTATCCCTTCCGTACATAGCTACCCGGCAATGCCACTGGCGTGACAACCGGAACACCAGAGGTACGTCCACTCCGGTCCTCTCGTACTAGGAGCAGCCTCCCTCAAGTTTCAAACGCCCGCGGTAGATAGGGACCGAACTGTCTCACGACGTTCTAAACCCAGCTCGCGTACCACTTTAAATGGCGAACAGCCATACCCTTGGGACCTGCTTCAGCCCCAGGATGTGATGAGCCGACATCGAGGTGCCAAACACTACCGTCGATATGAACTCTTGGGTAGTATCAGCCTGTTATCCCCGGAGTACCTTTTATCCGTTGAGCGATGGCCCTTCCATTCAGAACCACCGGATCACTAAGACCTGCTTTCGCACCTGCTCGACATGTCCGTCTCGCAGTCAAGCGCCCTTATGCCTTTGCGCTAAATGCACGATTTCCGACCGTGCTTAGGGCACCTTCGCGCTCCTCCGTTACTCTTTGGGAGGAGACCGCCCCAGTCAAACTACCCACCATACACTGTCCCCGACCCGGATTCACGGGCCTGGGTTAGAACCCCAAACATGCCAGGGTGGTATTTCAAGGTTGACTCCACGACCGCTAGCGCGGTCGCTTCAAAGTCTCCCACCTATCCTACACAAACATATTCAAAGTCCAGTGCAAAGCTGTAGTAAAGGTTCACGGGGTCTTTCCGTCTAGCCGCGGGTACACTGCATCTTCACAGCGATTTCAATTTCACTGAGTCTCGGGTGGAGACAGCGTGGCCATCGTTACGCCATTCGTGCAGGTCGGAACTTACCCGACAAGGAATTTCGCTACCTTAGGACCGTTATAGTTACGGCCGCCTTTTACCAGGGCTTCGATCAAAGGCTTCGCCGAAGCTAACCTCATCAATTAACCTTCTGGCACTGGGCAGGCGTCACACCCTATACGTCCTCTTGCGAGTTTGCAGAGTGCTGTGTTTTTAGTAAACAGTCGCAGCCACCTGGTCACTGCGGCCCCCAGCCGCTCGGGGAGCAAGTCCCGTCACCGCCGGAGGCGCACCTTCTCCCGAAGTTACGGTGCCATTTTGCCTAGTTCCTTCACCCGAGTTCTCTCAAGCGCCTTGGGATTCTCACCCCGCCCACGTGTGTCCGTTTAGGGTACGGTTTCGCGCAACCTGAAGCTTAGAGGTTTTTCCTGGAAGCATGGCATCAGCGGCTTCGCCCCTCTGGAAAGAGGGGCTCGGCATCACGTCTCGGAATTGCCGAACCGGATTTGCCTGGCTCGACTCCCTACACGCTTGAACCGGGATATCCAACACCCGGCCCGCCTGGCCTTCTCCGTCACCCCATCGCAGTTACGCGAAGTACAGGAATATTGACCTGTTTCCCATCGACTACGCCTTTCGGCCTCGCCTTAGGAGCCGACTAACCCTGAGCCGATTAACGTCGCTCAGGAAACCTTGGGCTTACGGCGTGCGGGTTTTTCACCCGCATTATCGTTACTCATGTCAGCATTCTCGCTTCTGATACCTCCAGCCAGCCTCCCGGCCAACCTTCGACGGCTTACAGAACGCTCCTCTACCATGCGCTGAGCGCATCCGCAGTTTCGGTACGTAGCTTAGCCCCGGTAAATCTTCCGCGCGGACCGACTCGACCAGTGAGCTGTTACGCTATCTTTAAAGGATGGC